>NZ_CP049801.1:973920-1298560 GCF_011578045.1 Acinetobacter shaoyimingii | reverse complement strand
CAAATTAGTATTGATCAGCTTTTGGCAGGTTTAGTGGTGATGTCTGCCAATGATGCTGCGGTGACATTGGCTGAACGGATTTCTGGAACTGTGCCAGCATTTGTTGCGCGTATGAACAAAGAAGCACAAGCCTTGGGCATGAAAGATACGCATTTTGCTAACCCCCCTGGCATTACTATGGATGATCATTATTCTACAGCTCATGATTTAGCCTTACTGGGTCAAGCTTTGGTCAAACAAACCCCTGATTATCTGAATTACTCAAAACAGCAAAGCTTTGTCTATAACCAACGCTTTCACCGTGCCACCAATATTTTGCTGAAACAAGACAGCTCAGTGGATGGTTTAAAGACAGGTTTCACCCGTGCTGCTGGTTTTAACTTGGCACTGACCGCTGCTCGACCAAGCAATAGCATGGATGTACCCAATCGACGTTTGATTGTGGTGGTGCTAGGTGCAAAAAGTGGTTTAAAACGGGCTGAAATGGCACATAAATTATTAAATGTCGCCTATAACTACACGCGTGATGAAATCGCCATTAAAGACAAGCAACTCATTGCAGAGCTTCCTGTGGTGAAATCAACATTGAAAATGTTCAAGGTTGAAGCCAAAAAGCCACAAATCATTACCACATCATTATATGCACCAAATGCAATTATCGATCTGACAAAATTTGACAATGCACTGCAACGTGTTGCTCAAGTGGATGCTTATGGTTTAACCACTTATGTTGAGCCTCTGCAACAGACACAAACACGTATGGATGTAGAGTTAAGTACACAATCACTCACAGCACCAATGAAACAAATGATTCAATTGGCAAAAGTGAATGTTTACCAAAACAACCAATTGATTCAAACCTTAACCATTCAAGATGATGTCGATATTGAAGAAGCAAGTTGGTTTGAGCGTTTGATTTCATGGTTTAAAAATCTAATCCCTTTTAGCTCAAGCCATAGCGAACAAGCTAAAACCTATCCGCTTTAATTTAGATGGCAATCAAAACAATTAACGTTTGATTCAATCAGAAAGGAGATCATTCAATGATCTCCTTTTTTATATGTATAAATTATCTCGTTGCATAATTTTGTTGAATAATTCTATTCAATATTCCTGTTCAATAATTCTATAAAACATTGCTTGGCTTGATTGGCTGAATCATGAGCTACAAGACTCAGTCTATTCAAAAATTTTACCAATTATATACCTTTTACCTCAGGCTTATTTTTTATACTTTCTACATAATTCATCACATAATCTATTCATACTAATAACGGTTCAGCATATGAAAATTAAATCGCTTCTTATTTTAAGCTTAAGTTCTTTTTGTCTGATTTCTTGCGCCAAAGAAAAACCAGCTCCTGTAGATACACATACAAGTTCTGAGGCTGTTGTGGCGAGTCAACCCGCCGTTGAAGAAATCGATACGACGGAATTTAAAGTTGATACACTTCCGACCATTGCAGTTGACTCATCAGCTTATCCTTTTATACAACTACCCACCATGTATAAGGCTCAAGATGAAGAAACCATTGAGTTCGAAAAATTCTACTTTGGCATAAATGGTAAACCGACGGCACTAGAAGGCAAACTGTATACTTTTGGTATTACCACACAAAATAGCGAAACCAAGTTTTCTGATACTTTAATGATTCGTAGCTTTCAGGAGCAAATGCAAAAGTTAGGTGCGAAAAAACTAAATGATCAAGAAGTGGAATACAAACTTTATGAAGTAATTCCTGACTATGTAGAGAAGAGCTTTACCAATATTGGCCTTCCAACACATACATATGGTTTTAAAACCAAAGATGGTAAAAACTATGTGATTCAATTGGGTTTGAATGGTCCAGCCATCGCAGTGATGGAAGTCAAACCATTTGATATCGAAACTCAAGCGATTGTACCTTCAAGCACGTCAGCATCTACGAACTCGAAAGACTTAGCCAAAAGTATTGCAGATACTGGTAAAGCAACGGTACATATCAATTTTGCAGTCAATGATGCAAAGATTGAAGCATCTAGTCAAAGCGTGATTGATGAAATTTCTAAACTTTTGCATGACAACAAAGATCTTAAAATTGAAATTCATGGTCATACTGACAATACAGGCAATGCACAAAACAACCTAAAACTGTCAGAAAAACGTGCACAATCTGTTCGTGCTGCTTTAATTGAAAAGAGCATTCCTGCAGATCGTTTACAGGCCAAAGGTTTTGGTCAAAATCAGCCAGTAGCAAGTAATGATACTGAGGATGGCAAAGCACAAAACCGTCGCGTTGAGCTGATCAAAATTAATTAATCCACTATTCATGTTCTCTATTCATGTTCGAGTGTTCAGCAAATTAAGCCCTTCTATTAAGAAGGGCTTTTTTAAGAATGAAGTGTGAAGTCCTTATAATATTAAAAGTCATACAAAAATTAGGTCTTTGATTTTTAAATAAACATTACAATTTTTTTGCTTCTTTTTAATTCAATTCCGTGCATATTAGTAGGGTTTTATATTTACAACAAAAAATAAGGTTTAAAGATGTCAAATCTTCATCATATTGTCGTGGTTGGTGGTGGTGCTGGTGGTTTAGAACTGGTGACACAATTGGGTGATAACTTAGGTAAATCAAAAAAAGCGAAAATCACCTTAGTCGATCAAAATCTCACTCATATTTGGAAGCCCTTATTGCATGAAATTGCTGCAGGCACCATGAATCCCAATGATGAAGAAACCAATTATTATGCGCATGCAGCCAAACATCATTATGAGTTTGTTTTGGGGCGTTTCGAAGGTCTAAATCGTGAAGCGAAAACCATTCAACTCAGTAAAACCCAACATTCTAAATACGGCAACCAGTCAGATGAATTTGAACTCAGTTATGACACGCTCATTTTAGCTGTTGGTTCTGTGTCTAATGATTTTGGGACGCCAGGTGTCAAAGAGTACTGTCATTTGCTTGATAGCCGTGAACAAGCGGATATTTTCCAGCAAGATTTATTGCACTTGTATTTAGATGCGCAAAATAACAATACTGACCGTGAACTTCATATAGGTATTATTGGTGCAGGTGCAACGGGTGTTGAACTTTCAGCTGAACTCGTTCAAGCAAAACAAAACTTTTATAAATATGGTTTAAATAAAATCCAACCTCAAAATGTCAAAATTACCCTGATTGAAGGCGCAGATCGAATTCTGCCTGCCCTGTCTGAAAGTATGGCTGAACATAGTGAAAAACAACTGAAGAAAATGGATGTAGATGTCCTAACATCAAAACGTGTTGAAAAAGTTGATGCCGATTTTATTTACTTCAATGATGGCACACGCATTCAAGCAGAACTGAAAGTTTGGGCAGCAGGAATTAAAACGCCGAAAGTCATTCAAAACTTAGAAGGCTTTGCGAAAGATCGTATGGGACGTCTTGAAGTCTATGCGACGCTACAAACCAAATCTGATCCGAATGTCTTTGCCTTTGGTGATTGTGCGCATTGTATTTTGGATGCACGTGAAGCTGCACTTGGTCCTCGTGCGCAAGTGGCAAGTCAAGAGGCTGCATTTTTAGCTGAAGCGATGAAATATCGTATACAAGGCAAACAGCAACCGATGTTTGTATTCTCTGATAAAGGATCACTGGTTTCACTCAGTGAAAATAAAGCGGTTGGAGAGCTTTTAGGTTCAGTGAACGTACAAGGTTTCGTCGCAAAGTCGATGTATGTATCGCTTTATCGTTTACATCAGGCTACGATTTATGGTTATACTCATGCAGGATTACTGACAGCAAAAGATTTTGTTACACGTAAACTGATGCCGAAGATAAAATTGCATTGAAATTTTACAATTCGCCCTTATTAATGAAAAAATCATCAAAAAACTGGATATATGCTTTTTTTTGCTAATTTTAGTCTACAAAAATTGTATTTCACTTTATGATGTCCCCTTAAAATTTTGAATGGATCATTAACATGACAGTTATTGCAAATAACCTTGTGGTTTCTTTTAACTATAAATTGACTAATGCAGAGGGTGAAACTCTCGATCAATCTCAAGGTGAACCACTAGCATATTTGCACGGTGCTGGTAACATCATCCCTGGCCTTGAAAAAGCATTAGAAGGCAAAGCTGTTGGCGATAAATTCACTGTAAACGTTCCTGCTGCTGAAGGTTACGGCGAATACAACGCTGACTTAGTTCAAGAAGTGCCTAAACAAATGTTCCAAGGTGTTGAAAACATCGAAGCGGGCATGCAGTTCCAAGCGCAAACTGAAGATGGCGTTCAAATCGTGACTGTTAAGTCTGTTGAAGGCGACAACATCATCGTTGATGCAAACTTCCCACTTGCTGGTCAAGACTTAACATTTGACGTTGAAATCGTAGAGATTCGTGAAGCAAGCCAAGAAGAACTTGATCACGGTCATGTTCACGGTGCAGGCGGTCACCACCACTAAGATCAACTGATCTTGAGTGAATAAAAGGCAAAGTGAAAACTTTGCCTTTTTTATGTATTCATAAAATTACATCTTTAATCTTATGGACGTATATTTCATTCAATATCATGAAAATTATCTTTGAATATTGATTTGTAAGGATGATGATGCAACTGATTTGGTTTCGACAAGATTTACGCATTGAAGACCATACAGCGCTGTGGCATGCGACCAATTCAGGGCAAACCATTGCACTGGTCATTTTATCACCTGAACAATGGAAACTTCATGATGATGCACCCATCAAAATTGATTTCTATCTACGTCAATTAAAAGCGTTAAAACGCCAACTGCAAAAACTGAATATTCCACTCATCGTTCAAACGATTCAACTTTGGCAAGATGTTCCGCAGTGCATTTCAAGTTTATGTGAATCATTAAATATTGAGAATGTGCATGCCAATATAGAAGCTGGTTTTAATGAACGCTTAAGAGATGAAAATGTTGAAAAACAACTTCATCTCAATGGAAAGCAGGTTCATTTTTATCATGACCGAACCATATTTTCACTGGGTTCAATCCGTAATCAATCGAATCTGCCCTATCAGGTCTTTGGCGCTTTTAAAAAGAAATGTTATGAACAACTGAGTATTTCACTGCCTATTTTGTTTGATACACCCAATCCTCAAGCTCGAATCAAATTAGAAGAATTAACATCATATTCAACTGTGATTCCCCAAATTGAAGATATTTACCCAGATACTGTACTTTCAGAACGTAAGTGGAAAGTGAGTGAAGCACATACTTTAGAGTTGTTAGATGATTTTATTGAAAATCGACTTGTGCATTATCATGAGCAACGAGACTTTCCTAATATTCAAGGTACAAGCCAACTGTCAGCCTATTTAAACATGGGTATTATTTCTATACGTCAGTGCTTACATGCATTATTTCGTGAGCAACTTGGACATTTTCTTATTCAGCATCAAAGTCAACAGACATGGCTGGATGAGCTGTTATGGCGTGAGTTTTATCAGCATATTTTGTTTGATTTTCCTCAAGTTTCAAAGCATTGCCCATTTAAACCACAGACCGACAAAATTCAATGGCGACAAGATTTAGACGATTTAGATGCATGGAAATTTGGCAAAACAGGTATCCCCATTGTGGATGCAGGAATGCGTCAAATGCTTTCCACAGGTTGGATGCACAATCGTGTACGGATGATTACTGCAATGTTTTTGAGTAAGAATTTATTGATCGATTGGCGCTTAGGCGAGCAATGGTTTATGCAAAACCTGATTGATGGTGATTTGGCTGCCAATAATGGTGGTTGGCAGTGGTGCGCTTCCACTGGAACAGATGCTGTGCCCTATTTCCGTATTTTTAATCCGATTAGTCAATCTCTCAAATTTGATGCTTCAGGTGATTATATTCGTCAATGGATTCCTGAATTGGCACATTTAGATCATAAAACGATTCATGAGCCGTATGCAAAGCAGGCTGATTTGGCTTTGGATTATCCAAAACCGATTGTGGATCTGAAGCAAAGTCGTTTAAGAGCAATTGATGCGTTTAAGTTGATTTGATTTTTTTAAATTTATATTGATTGAGCTATGTATTTTTACTAAATCCATATCTGAGTTAGCTTAAGGATATGAATGTAAATAGATTAAACTCAATAATATTCAAAATTCATAAATACATAATATTCTCGATGAGGAACAGAAATTTTGATTTCACCCCAATCATAAACAAATAAATCACGATATTTTAATTTTTTATCAGGGGGCTTTCCTAACCCTTTTTTAAAGTCTTCCCTAAGTTTCAATCTGTCAATTTTTTGATCATATTCTGTAGCACCAAATCCAGCTTCTACACTCAGTCCATTATAAATAAAAGAGTTTGAATATAAACCACCATCTTTATACACAAACTCTACTGAAAATATATTTCCAAAAAAAATGATATCAAATCCACCATATTTATGAAAGCCATTGACAACTATTTGTTTTTGATAAAAATCAAATCCAAATGCTTTAATACTTCTTAAATACACTTTTTCATTGTGATAATCAAAAGGTGTATCATTAATCAATAAAGATCCGCTGTTTATATCTAAGGTAAGATTCATCATAAATTTATTGTTACATACCAGCTTAATTCTTTATTGTTTAAATCTTACTATAAAACTACAATTCAGAGATTTAATTTCGTAATGTATAACTATAGTTCCCCATATATATACATAACTTCTTCCTCTCCCAAATTCATCCTCAGTAAATTTCAAATAATCAGCACCTTAAACAATTTTATACAAATATCTTAAATTTTTCTCGTAATCATATGGATCAAAATCTTGGTTCTTCCGGTCGAACAATTGAAATTTTATAGAATTCAATATCTCTCCCTCAAAATTAAAGATGATATTGAAAATATTGTCTTCATATATAGCATCAACAAAATAACAAACTATACCATCGGCATTTATTTTTCTGTTCCAAGTAGAATCATCATAATTTAATTTTAATTCAGACTCATTGACTTTGGAAAAAATTGTGAAATTATTATCTTCATCTTTGAGTAAAATCTTTCCTTCTTCAAAATTAAGATTAACTCTATACATATTTCACCAATTTAAAAAACATAATAATATGAATGGTTATCTGCATATAATAGTTATACTATGATTTTTTTTGGAGCTCCATACCCCTCGTAAAAAAAGCTATTTTCTTATTTCAACTAAGAAACTATACATTAAACTCTATAGCTAAAGACATGTCTTGTATTACTGGCACTATCGTCATGATTATTCCATTCATCTTATATAACCCGAATCGCGGATAAGAAATTGACTTGAAAAATAGAAGGACTAGAGCCATCAGTTGAGTTACCACACCAAACTCACAACCCTAGTCCTAATGTTCAATAGTACCGAATTATTCTGCTTAATTGATGACTTTTTTCTACAATTTGAAGCAACTTATTGGAAATTTCTCAAGCAAGATGGCCAACTTTCAAGAATCCGAGTTGCTCAACTCAGTCTTTCAGAAATTATCTTTATTGCTATTTGGTATAAATCCTCTCATTTCACTAATTTCAAAGCCTTTTTCACTTGGTTAAAAGAAGATAAAAGCTATTTATTTAAGTACTTGCCTTGCTATCAAAGGATGATTCATCTGATCAATATGCACCAATTGGCTCTACACGCTTTGCATGTGGCGCTGATGAAAGGTCAAGAAACTCAATATTTATGGATTGATTCAACAACTCTTCCAGTTTGTAAAAATCAACGTATTCAACGCCATAAATCATTAGTCCAAATTGCATCACGCGGTAGAAGCTCAATGGGCTGGTTCTATGGCTGTAAATTACATATTGCGATGAATCAATTTGGTGAAATTACCTGTTCTGCTTTATCGAATGGACATGTTGCTGACATAAAAATGGTTGAGCAATTAGTTGATGGCCTAAAAGGAAAAATTTACGGGGATCGAGGCTACATCAGCCAAGAATTAAAGCGCAGGCTGCAAGTTCAAAGTATTGATTTAATTACTTATCATCGGAGGAACATGGAATCTGTTCAACTCAGTGCATCAGATGAATATCACCTAAGGCAACGCAATAAGATAGAAACATTATTCAGCTTATTGAAAGGGCAATATCATTTAGTGACGAGTAAAGCACGCAGTACTTATGGATTTCTTAGCGGAATTTATGCTTCGTTATGTGCATATCAATTAACCCATCGAAATAAGCCAACGATTCAAATTATGGAGTCATCGGCTTAAGCAGGATTCGGGTTATATATTAATCGATAATTATTTTCTTCTTCAATAAATATAGGACTATTTTTCAAATTCAAAACCAATATAATTCATAATTTACATCATAAATAAATTTAAGAAAAACTACTCCCAACGTATTGAAAAATATATATTTAAAGATAAATCACTATATAAAGCGATCACCCCCCAACTATAAAAATACTCAACATAGGGTTTTTCATCATCGAAATGTTTATTCAAAAAATTAGTTTTATCAAAATATGCTGTCAAATTACCCATCTTCAAATCAAAATCATCATAGGATTTATATATAAGTTTAAAATTAATTAATCTTAATTTTTTACTATTGTAAATCATACTCAAATGAAAATCTTCATTCAAAAAAGAAACATTAAATACAAAATTTTTCTCGTTATCATAGTCAAAAAAAGAATCATCAGATAATTCATTCAGGCAATTAATTTTATCATCTTCATTAATAAGACTACTTAAATTGCACTCAACTAAATTTTCTCTTACATATACATCACCTGTATTACAATTTAAATCTAAGCTATACATAAAAAATCCTTTAAATTATTTTAAGTCTAAATAAGTAGGAGTACTTCTCACTTTTCCTTTATCTGCATTTGTAACATAGAATTGAACAGCACCACCATCTGATATGTGAGAATTAGCTAAAGCCTTAGACTTAGCAACACACAGCCCTTTTGTAGTAATAAATTTATGCATTTGAGTTCTCATTGGTCGATCTTCACCTTTAAAATTATCTTTATGAGCAACTTGAACTGCATCATTATATGCTGCTGCTGTAGGGAATTTATTAATTTGGGTTTTCTGAACAAAAAAGTTTGGTGTATTTGAACCATGAGGTGCTAGAGCATAAAGCTGGGTGTGTTTGGGGATATAAACTACTTCCCAATCATCTTGCTTATTATATATACTTTTTTCACCTGGTTTCGGTGTTTGATAATCTTTTGCTAACAGTGCAGCCTTACTATTTTTACATGGGTCAGGACAAGGCTGTTTTTTCTTAGCTCTACCCGTATTTTTATTACCTGATTTACCTTGTGACTTATTCAATCCACGTGGATCAACCCACTCCACAGGATTCGGTGCATAAGCATAAACATTATGACCACCTAGAAGCCCAATAGGGTCTTTACTTATGAAACGTCCAACATTCGGAGCATAATAACGATGGCGGTTATAATGTAAATCAGTTTCTTTATCAAAATATTGACCTTGGAAACGAATGTTGTTTGTGAGTATCTCTGAATTTTCAAAGAAATTAGTTTTATCTTTGGATGTTTTCTCAGATACAAGCTCGCCCCAAGCTTTATATTGCGCTTTCCATACAATTTGCCCCGCATGGTTACTCAACTCTTGTGGTGTACCCAAATGATCACAATGATAGAAACATACTTCATCAAAACCTTGGGTTAGAATTGATTTTTTCCATAATGGATCTTTATGGAACTCATACTTATCCACCCAAACAGGGGTATCATGTACACGTATCTTTTCTTTATAAATCGCTTGAATCAGTGGGACAAAACTGTCTTTTTCATAAATATAATGCTTGGTGAACTTATCATTTGACTCATACGCCAAAGTATCACCATCCCAACCATATATAATATGTTGTTCTATACCTGTATGGTGGTGCTTACTCAACTTACTCATACGACGCCCCATGGCATCGTAACGATAATCAGCTGAATATTCAGCATTTCGGCTTCGAATTAATCGACCTAGTACATCCCACTCTAAATGTAAATCGCCCTTTGAAGACTTTTGTAGTACTAACTGACCATAAGCATCATACTGATATTGTTGATCCAAATATTCTTTAACGACATTGTTTATCAGTCGGTTATAGCCAGAAGCTTCGAGCTCTTGCTGCTCACTACGAATAGTATTTACACCAGATGATTGAGGATCAAGCAAATTACTTGCTGGGTCAAAACTAAATTTTTCAGTTCCTAATTTACTCGTTGCTTCAAGCAAGCGTCCCAAAGGGTCATATTTATAACGTAAATCGCCTCGACGGGTATCTTGAATGTGAACCAATTGACCCGATTTATCGTACTTATATACTCTCGATAAAAGTCGCTGAGTTTCTTGAATTGCATTTTTTTCTTGATTCTGTGAGGCATAACCATTTTCATGATCACGAATAATCGATTGCTCTGCAAGACGGCCTAATTCATCATAATGTTCAAATTGGCTTAATCCATTTGCATAATGACGAACAACTTCACGGTGTAAATCATCTCGCTCAAAACTAACAATATCTTCACCATTTAATGTCAGACCATAAACATGTCCTGTTCCGTAAGTAAGCCATTGTAGCTGTTGACCATCTGGACGTATTGTTTTTATTCGATCATCAATTTCATCATAAGCATGCTTCCAGACTGCTGTTTTTTGAAGCATATTATCTTGAATATGTTCACGTACTAAATTACCCACAGCGTCATAGAACCATTCAACTTTACTATCTGCATTTTTCGCTAAAATAATCTGACCATGGCTATTGTAAGCAAACTCTTCTTCTTGTTGATCTTCTAAATCTTGTCCTGCATAACCATAACCTGTAATGCGTTGTTCCAAACGTCCCATACTATCCATTACAAAATGCTGAATTCGATCTTTAGCATTTAAATTTGACGATGACTTCTGACCATAATTCATGGCAACTTCTATACTGGTTTTAAGCTCACCATTTGTTTCATCATATTCATAAATAGTTTCTTTACCATCAAAGTCGATCTCTTTAACTAGACGACCAACAACATCATAGAAAAATTCGAAAGTTGCACCATTTTCATTTGTCAGGCGTTTTAAACGATTTAATTTATCCCATTGGTATTTAATTTTAAAACCATTTGGATCAATACGTTGAGAGATAAAACCTGCCAAATCATAATCATAGCGTGTAACTTTACCAGTCGCGTCTATATGAACAAGTAAACGTCCTTCTTCATCATGAATGAAATTTTCTTCCAGCCCATCTGCATATTTAATTTTTTCTAATTGTCCAAATGCATTTAGGGGAAGATTTTTTGCATATGGGGTTCTTTCTTCAGTAGTAAAGTCACTATAGATATATTCAACTTTACTTTTGAGTGCATTCTCGACAGAAATCACTCTACCGCGATTGTCATATTGCCATTTTGTTTCTTTGCCTGAACAATCCGTATAACTGATCACATTACCTTGATCATTATATTTCAGTGATTTCGTTCCACCTTTTGCATCGATGATTTGTGTCGGTAACCCCATAGCGTTATAGCTATATTTCGTTTCTCGTTTTAAAGGATCAATCTCTTTAATGATATTTCCTTTAGCATCATATTCTTTTAACCATCTCCCTTGCTCTGCATCTACCATACCCACCATTTGATCTTTATCATCGTAAGCATAATAAATAGTTGAGCCATCAGGTTGAGACATTGATACCAAGTTACCATTGTCATCGAACTCATATTCAGTCACTGATGCATCAGTATCAATATGACGAATAACACGGCAACACTCATCTCGGAAGAACCACTCTTCTAATCCATCAGGATAAACGATACGGTAGGTATATCCATTAATATCATAGTAATATTCAGTTTCGTTACCATAAGCATCAATCACATAAGTTAGACGAATATTTTCATCCCATTCCAAACGAACTTCAGAACTACCATCATCTGCCCACTCATGAAATGCTTTTGAATTTGGTTCAATCCCATCATATTCCAAATTCATTCCACGACCTGTTAAGTCGGTATAACGTGTCAATAAATGATGATCATATTCATATTCATATTTAGCAGCATTTTCAGTGATTGCCTCAATCAAATCACCTTTTTTGTCATAGATATAACTCGCTAGTGGTCTTTTTAGGCTTCCTTTCTCAATTGACCAAATATCTTCTACTTTTCCATTCACATTAATTTTGAAACCAATATGTAAAAGAATCTGATGATTATGTTTGATTAAAATATCTGAAATATATGATTTATTATCAATAATATGATCATAACGAATAGCAGCAGTCATTCCATTTTTATATTCAATAACAGAAAGCCGATAAACATCTAAATATTTTTCAAAATAATGCTTTTCATCAGTTCCAAACGAAATCATTTGTACAGTATCTGAAATTACACTGTAGTAGAAACCCTCTTGTTGGTCATGAATACTATCTCCTACTTTTAAGTCTGCTAGTGAAATCGGTCTAGCATCTGCTCCTATATACTGTAATCCTTTTAATTTTTTAATTTCACCAATCTGACTATTTTCATCAGACATATACTCTGTTTTTGGCAAAATTTGAGTCGTAAATGGTGTAATCCATCGAGCTCCGAATACGCCATCATCTAATTGATATAGATTTGAAGCATATCTTCGAGAAAGAACAAAACTGGAAATTTCAAATTCGAACGCATCAACATGAGTTAAAAACTCCGTGCCTAAAGCATAAGTAATACTCTTTTTAGTTTTAGTTGTAGATTTTGATTTATTTCCATTTGCTCCTGTGGTATTCAACTCACAACTATCATTAGGATTATTTTTTGCATTTGCCTGATTTTGAATGGTTTCCAACTCACCATTTGGTCTTTTTTTATCTTTTTGTGTGGTTTGATTCTGTTTAATAGGTGCAGTTTTTTTACCATTTTTTTTCTTGAAATTTCTTGCAGCAACACTGAGTTTATCCAATAACCACGAAAAACTCATTGCTTTATTTGGATCTGCCAAAGGAGCCAATTTATTTGGGACAGAATTGCTAAAAGTTCTAAATTTAGTAATTTGTTTATTAATCTTTACTTTTGTATCAGCACTTATTAATTTTGTCGCCTGACCACCAACCGTATTTGCTACTGTCTTGTGACCTATACTTTGAGCACTTACGAGTAAAACTAAACCGTGTGATGCAGCTTTACCAGGATTACGTAAAATATCTGTTTTTGCTAAATTTTCAAAACTTTTTTTTGCAACATTTAAATCTTTATCTGTATCAAATAATTGTCCTGAAACAATTTTACTTAAGCCATTCGCAAAATTATTACCCAGCTCTTTACCTTTGTTTCCACAATCCGTGACAGTCTTCTTGACCAACGGTTGTGCTTTGTCCGCAAACTTATCTAATTCACCCGCCACTTTCTCATTTACATGATTTGTCAATAAAACAATAACCGTATCAGAAATATCCTTTTTTAAGTTTTGTCCTTTAAGTTTTTTTAAAGCCGGGCGAAGAGCCATCCGTGAAGCAGCCATACCCGGTGGTAGAGGTATAATACCCAATAAATCGATACCTAAATTTAACCAATCTGGAAACTCTGTTGTCGTTTTTTTTGTAATTTCAATAACGTCATATACAGCATCAGTTAAAGCTATAATGTTTCCAATAATGGGCAATGACCCAGCGACATTTTGTAATGTCTCTAAATCAACTATACCACCAGTATTATCCTTTAACCACTTATCAATTTTCTTTGTTCCAGCACTTACATCCGCAAGAGTAATGGTATTTAAAGGCGCTACTGCAACCATACCAGTGCCTGTTCTCACACTCTGTTTTTGTGCTGGAGTTTTAACGGCTTTTTTTGGAGTCGTAGTTTTAGGTGCTATGCCCATCTTATTATTCTCTAATTTGATGTATTTGTTAAACTCATCATGTTATACGTATTTGATGAATTGCTTAAAGTTTGTTTTTTATTCGATGTTTGTCTTAACGGATTATCAGACGTCGATAAATTAATATTTCCATTAATACCCGAAATAACATTTAAATCATCATTGGTAGGTAAAATATTAGTCACTTGATGGGTTATTTGTGAAGTAAGGTTATGCTGTACAGAAGATAATAAAGCTTTACTTCCACCTTCCTTCAATTGTTTTGCAGTATTCATCATATTCAAAACTGATGCTGGATTAGTGAGGATATTGCCTAGTATCTGCTTGGCTTCTTGAATTGCATTATTTGATACAGACTCACCACTGCCTTTCGTTTGCTGTAAATCAGGATCGTTTTCATTCGGCCACATTGGAGGTCGTTTAAAATCACTAGACTCATCCCAAGGATTTCTTTCATCATCGCCAAATATAACTTTTGCTGCACCTGTAGCTAATCCTGAAACTCTTACAAATCCTTTATCATCCAATTGACCTTTGAATTGTTGGCCTAAAGCATCAATTACGGTATAACTGCCCTGTTTAACAAATTCTCCATGTGCATAGTCGTGAATAAGCTCTAATACACCTTGACCACGCTTTGGTGGTGGAGGAAGTTTCGATAACACATTTGCTCCTGAGCCAGACATAAACAAATGCTGCCCTGCCCTAACCTCAAACTTCCCACCAGTCTTCGGAAAAATCCCCGATCCATTTAAAGTAATTTGTGAGCTAGCACCTGTAATCACAATCTCTTTCGGACTACTAATTTCAATTCGATCATCTGTCGATGAAATTTTTATTCCTTGCTTCGCCAGAACATCTAATGCATTCGACTGCGCTTGAATCTCAACTTTTCCTTGTGCTGCAATCACTCGCGCACCAGATTGTGCTGCAAACAGACTGATTTTATTTTGTGCCTGAGCAATCAGATTCTTCTGGGTACTCATATTAATACTGTCACCAGCGCTATAGTTAATTTGTGCATCAGCAGAGACATGAATGCTCTCTGGCGTACTCAACGCAATTCCATCTGGTGAGCTAAGTAAAAGTACAGCTTTTTCAAACTTGGCGATTTTTTGTTGAATCTGCGCTGCAAACTCTTTCAGTTGTTCAACCGATTCAATTTCATCAGTTTGTTGCTGTTTGGCAATATCACTTAATGCCTTAGTATTGGTCTGGCTGGCTTCTAATTGTTTTTTCGCTTCTTCTGCCGCTAAATGATCACCTTTTGCGGCATCCTGTTTGTAGGTCGAAACCAATAAACCT
Organism: Acinetobacter shaoyimingii; assembly: GCF_011578045.1. NCBI lineage: Bacteria > Pseudomonadati > Pseudomonadota > Gammaproteobacteria > Moraxellales > Moraxellaceae > Acinetobacter > Acinetobacter shaoyimingii. The sequence goes on along the minus strand of NZ_CP049801.1, from coordinate 1,283,423 downwards.
TCTCCAGCCCGAACTGCACCCCATTGATCCGTTCTCAGCTCGAAACCTTCGCCTCGGCCTTCACTCTCTGCTGTGTCTTTAGGGTGGCTTAAGTTACCTAGGTTGAGTTGTGTTGCCCCATGACTACTTTGTAGTTGGGTTGAGATTTGTCCTGTAGTGTCATCAAAACGGAGTTGACCAAAGCCTTCACCTTGAACTTCTTTGGAGCGAATCCCTGCTAACTTTTTGGTGTCGGGCAGTTGGCCTTTAATGTCAAATTTGGTTGGGCTACGTTGTGCTTCGTGAATGCGTCCCACCACAAATGGTCGGTCGATGTTGCCATCAAAGAAGTCGATCACCACAATTTCATTGATACGCGGTAAGAAACGTGCCCCATAGCCTTCACCTGCCCATGGAGTCAGTACATCCACCCAAGCAGAGTCAGTATCGTCATTATTTGAGCCTGCACCGCCATCAAACTGGTGGTCTTCGTTACGGGTAAACAAGAAACGAACTTTGATGCGTCCCCATTCATCCACATGAATTTCTTCACCCGCCGGGCCTACGACTTTGGCACGTTGTGGATGGGCTACTGGACGATGCGCCAGTGGGTTATATTCTGGAACCGTGGTGATGTTACGACGTTGCAGGATTAAGCTGTTGGCTTGGCGTTCGTCGTTTGGGTTGGTGCTGGTTGTGCTAATCAGGTTTGTGCTGGCTGCACCATTAAAACGGTTTTGCGTCCATTGGCTTTGTGCCAGTAATGCATTGATTTGATCATTCAGATCTTTGGGTAAGTTGTTCTGGTTATAGAAAGTCTTACCGATAATCAGGAATTCTTTGTCTGCACCACTGTGCTGATCGATTTCTGGATGTTCGTTAAATTCAAACCAATAACCCACCTGACTATCACGTACGGTAGAGGTCGCAATAAACTGTTTGCTTTGTGCATCGTAATAATTGCTGAGGTTTTGATTCAGTTTTTCAATTTGGCTGTTGCTAGATGCTGTGGCTTGGTCTTCACCGTTTAAGTCTTGCATCCACGCTGGGCTAAAGTGCCATGCTTGCTCTAAAACCTAAGCTGGCATTGTCTTGATTTTGACTGTGTTGATGTTTGCTTTGGACTGAACCTGCCCCTTCTTCTTGTTCCAGTACATCGGCTTGCCAGCGTTGTACATGAACTGCGGTCGGTTGTAAGGAGCGTTGTCCAATAAAACTGGTAATACTGTCGTATTGTTCAGTGGCGCTACTACGATGAAAATGAATATTACGACGCGCTAGTGCGTTGTATTGACTGTTGTCATCGATCAAACGTAGTTTTTGTGCTTCGATTGAAGCCGATGAATTAGGTACATTGAGTTGTGCTTCATCAATCAGCCAGTTAATGCCTTCACTGCGCATTAAACGAGTAAGGAAGTCGTAATCCGTTTCATTGCTTTGCATAATGAATGGACGGACATCGTACTGGTTTTTAAGTCCGCTGATATCAAGGCTTAAGCTAGAAGCGAATAATGGGCTTTTGTTTTGCCATTCCTGAAAAAGTGTATCGACCACATCCACCACGGATTTATTCATAAACACACGGCTATTGCGTCGTTTATGCCACAGTGAAGTTGGGTCTTCTAAGGTGAGTTTATATAAGGTGAGTGAACCGTCACTCTGCCCTTGAGCAGCTTCAGTAATAATGCCTGTAGTACGGAACAACTTGCCATTGTCTGTGACTTGATCGATCGCCACCTGGCTACCAATGAATTCTTTTAAAGAAATGGTGGCATTGGTCGACAGACAGATGAGTTCTGCCTTTAACCCCTCGTTTAAGGCATGTTGTCCGTCTATGCGTTGTAAAAAGACTTGGCTGTTTAAGTTGGAATTGGAAAATTGAACATGGATGGCACGTTTTTGTGCCGTTAGTCCCAATTGTTCTAAGGCCGAAAAGATATTGGCAAGCATCTTTATTGTCTTTTTTAAAGTTTTATATCCGCATATTTAAACAAATTTTAGCAACAATAAATATGCGAATCAGACGAAAAAATAGTGAATAAATGTAAATGAAATCTCGCTATTTAAATAAACTTTTTAAAAATAATGAGATAACAAATTCGAGAGATTATTTAACGATTGTGCAAGCCGAAAAAGATTCTTAGACATCACTTTCAATTCTTTTTGATTTTAACAATAGTCATTTGAATCGTTCTGTCTCAATGCGACTAAATGTTCATCCTAATATCCTTTTTACCCCAGATTCTTTATTTAAAACAAGAAATATCAGATATTTAAAACACAATAAAATTCACCATTCCGATATTGCTAAATGTTCATCCTTGCAATCGTACATTCTGTTTTACTATTCGCTTGAATTGCCGAAGTTTAAAATGTTATTGTAAATAATTATCATTTACATAAATTTTAATAACACATAAACTAGGCTAACTTTATGAAAAATGTTTTGATTACAGCAATTTTGTCATGCGCTGTGTCTGCAACTTGGGCACATCAACCTTACTTAGCACCTTTAAGTTTTAGTACCGCAAATGCTCAAATTCCTGTTATCGCAGGTTTTGCCGAAGATGCACTAGACAGCGAGCATGCATTAAAAGATGGAACTTTAAATGTACTGTCTCCAAGTAAACAAAATTCAACCATCCAATCAAAAACCACATTAAAATCGGCAACTGTCTTTGATCTCCTTTTGACTGAAGATGGTACTTACCATGTGTCATCAAAAGTGACATTTCCTATCCAATACACCCGCTATAACAATGAATGGAGAATTTTTGTCGACATTCCTGCGGAGCAAGCAGGAGCATTGAAAGACCGAGAATATGTTATTCCGTCAGATTTTAAAAATAAGCAAGTGCCTGCAACAGAAACGATTACACGTGAATGGCTCATCCAAAGCTATTTAAGCAAAAATAAAACCACGCCAATATCGACAAATTCCAGTACTCGATTGAATATACAATTTTCAGTTCATCCCAATGAAATTAAAGCCAATACCCCGTTTAAATTGACGGTAAAGAAAAATAATCAAAATCTAAAAAATGCAAAAATTAGCATCATGTCCCAAGGTCAAAGTGAAAAACAAGCGACTGAACTGAATACCAATGCACTGGGTACAGCAGAAGTGAAACTCCCTCAATCTGGTGCGTATATCATTGCAATTCATGAAAAAATTGATTCGAAACAGAAACCTACAAATGAGTTTTACAGCATCACGTCGATATCAGCTCATCCTTAGAGCTCAATCATCGAATAGGTTAATCATTTCTTCTTGTGGGAATTGGCCTGAGATAAAACCTGAATCAAATTATATGAATTTCATTGATATTCAGTGATGCGCTTAGGCCAATTTTTTAGATGATTGACAATTGAATGATCAACAATCAATTGCCGCTTGTAAATTCAGTTTGGCTTGTTCTTCAAAATATTGTTGGAAATAAGACGTCTGATACAGCGGTTGCATTTGTGCAAAATGCTGTAAAACTGCTTGTCGCTTCGTTTGATATAAAGTTGATTCGACCCAAGCGTATTCGAAACGAATCTGCTGTTCATATTGCTCAAATCTTTGTTTTTCACTTGCTAAAATCGCGAGATCAATATCTAGAAGATACTGTAAATCTGCATCATCTGTTGGTTGATGATGTTGTGTCGCAACTATCCACGCATAGACTTTGTTAAGCCTGACCTCATTTAAAATATTCGAACAAATATCTTTCATGAGTTCGGCACTGCGCAGTTCATTTTCAGATGACTTTGGGTCATAAACAACATCATGAAACCAAATTGCCATTTCAACAGCAATTGGGTCATGAAGATGTTCGCGAATATCGTGTAATAGGTTCAAACATTCCACAATATGCTGGCAAGTATGATAGGCACGTTGTGATTCATTATAGGCGGTACTTAATATTCGGTAGATGTTTTGGCTAATATCTTGTGGAAGATCTAAAACAGTGGCAAAGCACATCCAATGATCTTGAAATCGATTCGAATAATCTTGAATATCACTCATTGAATGCACCTGTAATCAAAATGATAGAAGACCTGCTTTAAGCCGCTTGTTCATCACGTTTGAACACCAATTCACCCTTGAGAGAACTGTCTGCATCAAAATAATAACCTTCGCTATTAAAGGCTTTTAAGTCTTCCACTTTTTCAATTTGGTTTTCGATGATATAACGTGCCATCAAACCACGGGCTTTTTTGGCATAGAAACTAATGACTTTGTATTTGTCATTTTTCTGATCCAAAAATACAGGTTTAATAATCTCAGCTTGAATTTTGCTTTCTTTGACTGACTTATAATATTCATCAGAAGCAATATTGACCAAAATTTCTGATTGAGTTTCTGCTAAATCAGAATTGATCAGATTGGTAATGTTATCGCCCCAAAATTCATACAGGTTATGCCCTTTTGGATTCTGAAGTTTTGTTCCCATCTCCAAACGATATGGCATCATTAAATCGAGTGGACGAAGTAAACCGTAAAGCCCAGACAACATGCGTAAATGCTGTTGTGCAAAACTCAAATCGTCTTCTTTAAGATGATAGGCATCTAAACCTGTATACACATCACCTTTAAACGCGAAAATGGCTTGTCGTGCATTGGCAAGGCTAAAATCTGCTTCCCAATCGTGAAAACGTTCAACATTCAGTTTGGCAATTTTTTCGCTTACTGTCATGAGTTGAGCAATATCAGTGGCAGATAATTTTTTTGCTACGTCTATAAGTTGCTGGGAATGATTCAATAAACGTGGAATTGTGTAAACATCTGACGGAATTTGGGATTCGTAATCTAAAGTCTTAGCTGGGGAAATTAAAGCGAGCATATAAACCTGATCAAAAAACAATTAATCAAACTATAACAGTAGAGTTATTTTATTACCAACGGTGTTTTTCTTGAATATTGTCGTTAAAATACCCAATTCCCCTGCAATCTAATCGGTAAAGTTATGTCTGAACAAGTGTTCATTCAAGGTCCAGTTGGCAAAATTGAGATGTTTGTTGACTATCCTCAGGGCGAAGTGAAAGGATTTGCTGTCGTTTGTCACCCTCATCCATTACAAGGTGGTACACCGCAACATAAAGTACCCGCACTTTTGGCTCAGATATTAACTGAACAAGGTTGTGTCGTTTATCGTCCAAGTTTTCGTGGCTCTGGTCACAGTGATGGCGTTCATGATGAAGGCTTTGGCGAAACTGAAGACAATTTAGCAGTCATCGGTCATGTCAGATCTTTACATCCTGACTTGCCTTTCTACGCAGGCGGATTTAGTTTTGGCGCGCATGTCATGGCAAAAAGTTATGATGCTTTGACTGAAGGTCAACGTCCGAAACAAATGATTTTATGTGGCTTACCAACAGCAACCGTTCAAGGTTTACGTCATTATGTTACACCTGAAATTAAAGGTGATATTTTATTTATTCACGGTGAGGCGGATGACATTACCTTATTGTCTGATTTAATTGTTTGGGCGAAACCACAACGTCATTTGTTGACTGTATTACCGGGCGCCAATCATTTCTTTACAGGTTATTTAAAACAACTTCGAATTGCGATTTCCCGGTTTTTGCTAATAGCTTAAAATAGTGATGATGAATTAAAAGCTGTGAACTCACAGCTTTTAATGTCTAAAATACAACCACGTCGCCAAACTTATAAAGCTCATTCAAAATAAAGTATTTTTTTTAATCATAACAATATAAAAGTAGAAAATTAAATGAAACTCATTGAAATTGAACCCTATGAATGGGAACTCTATCAAGATCATCTTGGCATATATTTAGAGCTTCAAGTAGATAACAGTGCAGTAAGTTGGTCTTTTGCAATCTGCTTAGATCAACAGGCTGAAAATGATTATCGAGATTATGGAAAATCTGCCATAAATAACTTAGCAAAGCGCATACAGAGTAGCCTTTTACGGCGCGACTATGATCGCTTTTACTCATATCCAAATGTTTCTAAATTACAAAAAGAACAAATGTTGAAAGCCTTTCAACATTGGAAAGATCAATATACTTAAATCCATTATTAGCGATATACTTCATTTATAATGAATAAAATTAGAAAGTTAAAATGAAAATTTGGCTAAAATTCTTACTTATCCCCTTTATGTACTTTGCAACGATTTTTATTATATTTAATCTACTCATGTTAAGTATCGCTATAGGATGTGGATTTAATCAAAAATATTTAGAATCGTGTATTCGATCATTATATGTCCTATTTTCTTTAGAATTCATTTCAGCAGTATTTCTGGGCTATCTGACAACTTTCTATGCCCCGACCAACAAAAAATTTTTACTCGCTAACACATATAATTTTCTATTCTCAATCTTTATCTTTTTTTATATTTATATAAATCAGCTTACAGTACCAATACTCATCTTAATATTTTTATTGTTTTTGTTTTGCACATTAATCGGTTCATTTCTTTTTCACTTAAAGTATAAAAATAAAAAATGAAACGACCTTAGAACATCATTCTATTTTTATTCTTATTGATTTACTTGAACTGGAAAAGATAGAAATGGTTTAATTTCTTTAAGCACAAACATACTTTGCATTTCTTTAATGCCTGGTAAGCGACGAATAATCGACATCGAAAATTCAGCATAAGTATCTAAATCTGGTGATACGACTTGAAGAAGAAAATCAGCATCACCACCTATGCTGTAACAAGCAACCACATTGTCCAATTGACTGACTTGTTCTTCAAATTTCTTTGCTTCAAGTTCACTGTGACTATCGATTGAGACACGAATAAAAACCATTACTCCAAGTCCAATTTTCTTACGATCTAATAACACCCCATAACCACGAATAATTTGATCATCTTCTAAACGTTTTACACGACGCCAACAAGGAGAAGCTGACATACCAATAGTATCGGCTAACTCTTGGTTTGTTTTTCGTGCATCTTTTTGGAGTAAATCTAAAATTTTAGCATCTGAACGGTCAATTTTAATCTTGGTCATTTTATTTCTATATTTACAATAATTAGGTCATTTCATCCCTAAAATAACACTTTATTAGAATTTTTAGGTGAAAATTTTCTCATTAAATATTCAAAAATACTGATCACCTTAACAACTTTTTTAACAAATATGTTCTCACAGATTGGCTTATATATATTTAGTTTAGGTTTAGCTGCACTTATCCCCGGTCCAGGTATGACAGGATTGCTTTTCAAAACACTCAGTCAAAATTCTAAACAAGCATTTTTGATGCTCATGGGGCTCATAACGGGTGACTTAATTTATTTGTTGTTTTCAATTTTTGGAATAAATTTAATACTAAAAATATATTCTTCTTTTTTTAATTTTGTCCTTATCTTATCAGCCTTATATCTCATCTATTTATCTTGTCAGTTTTGGCTATACGACTATTCAAATGCATTAGCTTCGACAACTAAATCTTCGAAAAATCATAAGTTTTCATCATATTATGAGGGTTTAAGACTCACCTTAAGCAATCCAAAAACCATCAGTTTCTACTTAGCCTTAGTTCCTGCTATTTTTTCAGTTCATCAAAAAATTCCAGCTCATTTATTTGTTCTTATTCTGATTTCAACAGTGTTTACGCTAATAATTGTTGGTGCTGCATACATCATTTTCGCAACCAAACTAAAGTCAAAATTGCATAATCCGCGCGTACTACACATTGTCTTCAAGCTTACCGCCATATTTATGTTTGGTCTTGCAATCAAACTTCTTAATCAACTTTAGAAAAATTGGAGTAAGTAAATTTTCCAGTGAGTATTAAATTTGATAGTGATCAAATTTATGTTTTTTGATTTATTTAACATTCAGGTTAATCAATCAAAATAATTTGAATTCTAAATAGATACAGTTACTCAAGCTTGTCACTATGATTAAATCAAACACCTCAAACCAATCAGCGTAATTATGCGAATTTACTTAGGCTAAAAAATATAAAATGCATGAAAATGAATTTTTTTAATTAATATGAAACAGTTAAAACTAGATAGATGAATAACAAGATCAAAATTTTGCATGCTCATCTATCCAATTCAACGAATTCATCAATAATCGTAAAACAAAATTCATATTAGAGAATTAATCATTGCCAAGATCAGAACTTTGATCATGACAATAAAATGTAAATACTCAAGCAAAAGCTCAATTTTGGATCAAATGGTTTTAATCCCCATTCTTCCATTCAAAATCACTGAATTCTTTATTGTCTTTTAAGGTATTTTCAACGGCGAGTGCCAATTGATTCAGTAAACTTTGTTCTGTAATACGATCTAACCAATCCTGATTTTCTTCAGGATGAGACGTTATTTCACAGACCATATGTCCATCTTCACTTAGACTTTGACAGGTAATGGACAGTGGTAAAGATTGATCATCCACACACACAGCGACTTGATCACCACTTTGTGGAAGCGTTTGAAAGCCGTATTGCCCTAAATTTTTAGATAGAAAATCCGCCACATAAGTCTGTGTCACATGGCATGAATTTGCGTCTGAATGGATATGTTTTTCACAATCAGCGTTAAATTTCAATTTTCTCATTACTTATCCTTAAGGCATTTTTGTTGTATGGATTTAGCATAAGCAATAAAAACAAAACAGCCAAGCATTTCGCTTGGCTGAATCGTTCAAAATGAAAAAGATTTGTATATAAATTTAAATCTTCTCGACATTAAGCCTCAGAGACTTGAATATTCAAGCCCGCTTGTTCTGACAACTGGGTAAATGTTGGGAAACTGGTTGCAACGGTTTCAGTCCCCACAATTTTAATTTCACCTGAAGTACGTAGACCTGCCATCGAGAAACTCATAGCAATACGGTGGTCATGGTGTGATTCAATTTCACCACCATTGAAAATTGCACCCCACTCGCCAGACTTACCCTTCCCTTCAATGATGATGCCATCATCAGTTGGTGTGCAGTCGATACCCATAATCTTTAAGCCATCTGCCATGACTTGAATACGGTCAGACTCTTTGACACGTAGCTCAGCAGCGCCAGTTAAAATTGTTTGACCTTCTGCACATGCAGCTGCAATAAACAATGCAGGGAATTCATCAATTGCCAGTGGCACTTGATCTTCAGGCATATGAATGCCTTTCAACGTACGTGAACCTTTGATACGAATATCTGCAATTGGTTCACCCCCAGCAATACGTTCATTTTCAACGCTCAGGTCTGCACCCATCTGTTTGAGGATTTCAATGACACCAGTACGGGTTGGGTTAATACCCACCGCTTCCAGTGTCACATCTGAACCTTCGGTAATGGCAGCACCGACCATAAAGAATGCCGCAGATGAAATATCTGAAGGTACTTGAATGTTTGTTCCAACCAATTTTCCACCACCTTGCAGTGAAATACGGTTGCCTTCAGTTTTGACTTCATAACCAAAGGCACGCAGCATACGTTCAGAGTGGTCACGTGTAGGCTCTGGCTCAGTCACCGAGGTTTCACCTTGCGCCCAAAGTCCTGCTAATAAAATCCCTGATTTCACCTGTGCAGATGCCATTGGTAAGTCGTAGTGAATACCTTGTAAGTTTTGATTGCCTGTAATCGACACTGGTGGCGTACCACGTTCACCTGTGGTTTGAATTTGCGCACCCATTTGACGTAAAGGCTTGGCAATACGTTCCATTGGTCGTTTTGACAATGACGCATCACCGGTCATGACTGAGTCAAATTTTTGCGCAGACAACATACCTGAAAGCAGGCGCATCGATGTGCCTGAGTTGCCCATATACAACTCACCTTTTGGCGCTTTTAAACCATGCATCCCGACACCATGAATGGTCACTTCACCATTCTTCGGTCCTTCAATGTTCACGCCCATATCACGAAATGCTTGCAGTGTCGCCAATGCATCTTCACCTTCAAGGAAACCTGTAACATGGGTTGTGCCTTCTGCAATCGCACCAAACATGATCGAGCGGTGTGAAACAGACTTATCCCCCGGAACGCTAAATTTCCCTTGAAACGACTTTGGCCCAGGCTGAATGGTAAATTGCTGTGTCACGTTATTTTTCTCCATCAAAGGTTTTTTAGCGAGCATATGATTAAAGTGTTGACGTGCCGCTTGCGCATGTCCCAATAAACCCATCAATGCATTTGAATCTTCGGTTTCTATTAAATGTCGGATCTGTGCGAGTTGCTGTTCAAAGCCATCGACTGCATTTAAAATGGCTTTTTTGTTGGCAAAAAAAATGTCATGCCACATTTGCGGGTCACTGGCTGCAATACGCGAGAAATCTCGAAAGCCACCTGCCGCATAACGGAAAATATCTAAATTATCTTCACGATTTGCCAGTTGTTCAACCAAATTAAATGCCATCAAATGCGGTAAATGACTGGTATGCGCCAACACTTCATCGTGCTTTTCGACATCCATGCAAATCACTTCTGCTTTGGCCGCTTGCCAGAGTCTTATCAGCTTCTCCACCGCCCAAGGTGCACTGGTGGGTAGTGGCGTTAAAATCACTTTATGGTTGGCAAATAAATCGACTTTACCTGCATGTACACCGGTATGCTCTGCCCCTGCAATTGGATGGCCGGGCACAAAACCAATAGGTAGTTCTGCCCCATATACCGCATGCGCTGCTTCAACCACATTGCCTTTGGTACTACCGACATCAGTAATGATGGCATTCGGCAAAATGTGATGTTGAATGGTTTCTAAAATCTTTTGTGTGGCACGTACAGGCAATGCCAATACAATCAGATCAGAATCTTTTACCGCATCAACAGGATTGCTATAGCCTTCGCTAATAATACCGAGTGCTTTAGCATCTTCCAGTGTTTTGACCGAACGTGTCGATGCCACAATTTGCTTTGCCAAATTTTCTGCAATGATGACACGTGCCAGACTTGAACCAATGAGTCCAAGTCCGATAAATGCCACTTTGTTAAATAAAGGTTGAGACATAGCTTAAATTTATAACCTGAATTTAACTTAGAGTACTGCCACTGGGTAAGAACCCAAGACACGGATTTCCTTCACCAATGGGCGAATTTCTTCAATCGCTGTTTTGACATTGTCTTGCTCGATATGACCTTCAAGATCAATAAAGAACACATAGGCCCATTTTTCAGGCAATGCTGGGCGAGTTTCAATACTGGTCAAACTAATATTGTGTTTCGCAAATGGCTCTAAGATTTCTAACAATGCACCTGCACGGTCATGTGCAGAGACCAAGAGTGAAGTTTTATCGTTACCACTTGGCGCAACTTTTTCACGACCAATCACCAAGAAACGCGTCGTATTTTCTGGGTTATCTTCAATATTGCTGTGTAAGATTTCAAGGTTATATAAACCTGCTGCCGTTTCAGAGGCAATTGCAGCTGAATGCCATTCATTACGAATACGACGTGCGGCTTCAGCATTTGAGCTCAAGGCTACACGTTCCACACCAGGATAGTGCGCATCTAACCAGCCACGGCACTGCGCCAAAGTTTGCTGATGGGCATAAATCTGTTTAATGCTGTCTTTACGTGTATTTTCTGAAATCAGGAATTGATGATGAATACGCAGTTCCACTTCACCAATGACATTGAGATGCGATGCTTTAAAACAGTCTAAAGTATGGTTTACCACACCTTCAGATGAGTTTTCAACAGGCACTAAACCATAATGCGCACTGCCCGCTTCAACTTCACGGAACACTTCATCGATGGTCGGTAATGGACGGATCACGGCATCTTGTCCAAAGTGTTTCAGTACAGCCGCATGGGTAAATGTACCAACAGGCCCTAAAAACGCAATACTTTGTGGCGCTTCAAGTGCCAAACATGCTGACATGATTTCACGGAACAAACGTGCCATGGTGGTGTCAGACAATGGACCTTCATTGCGTTCCATCACATTACGTAAAACTTGGGCTTCACGTTCAGGACGATAAAACATCGGATTCTCTTCAGAAGCGAATTTTGCTTTTGCCACTGCTTCTGCCAATCTCGCACGACGGCTAATGAGTTGCTGAATCTGTTGGTCTACAGAATCAATATCTTCACGGATTTTAGAAAGATCGAGAGAATTTGTCGTGTTTTGATCATCGTTGATCATTGTTATGTCGCCCTGCAAAACGGATATTTAAACATTATAACAATAGTTAGCTTTCAATTGTTACGCAATAGCCGTTTTCGGCATAGAGATTTAAAATTATACAGTTGAATTTTCACCCAACTTTCACGAATGAATAATATTCCTAAAACAAATGTAATGCTGAAGGATCCATCATATTTGTGATGTGACTAAATTTGCTGTGTACCTTACTATTTACAGGTAACGATCATCTTTCGGATCAACATCAGAAGCGGTTCAGCCACTCAACTCACTGAAGCTGGATAAACACTTAAAAAGAAGATAGGTTCCAGACTCAATAAATATCAGCAGTGGATGCGCAGGTTGAATCAGCAACTTTTGAAAGCTTCAAAAGTTCAGATCGGGTCTAAGCTTTCCAAACATTAAAACCTTGTTGCTGTAGATATTGATACAGATGTCATATCGGTCTAATGCTAATGCCATATTTTAGGACCAATGTTATAAGTCCGAAGCTCGGGGTTAAATAGTCCAATCAGAAACCAAATGGATGAGCAGCCCCACAGGACTAAGGCATATAAACGCAATTGTTCGGCATTCCAGCCCCATGTCATCCAACTGAAAAAAAACACCGATTTAATGCCTTCCAGTCGTTTTGCTCCACCCCAAGACAGCACCCATTTAAAGAATAACGATTGCATGAGAAATTGGAAAATCCAAGCAATGAGTGACATCAACTTACCCCATTCAAATCAGATGTGATGAACATCATAAATTTTTATTATTTATTGATTTAATTTAAATTTTAAACTGAATTTATTTAGATGAAAAGTCCTGAACTGATGTTTTATATATTTTATTTAGAATTAAAAAATGAAGCGCAAAGGCTTCATCTTTTTTAAATTATGGATAAGTTCAAAAGCGAAATAAATGATGATTTTTATGATCTATCGTACGGTCAATTTCAGCGTCCCAATAAACCACGTGCCACAATTTCTTTCATAATTTCATTGGTTCCACCGTAAATACGCTGAATACGTGCATCGACAAAGAAACGTGAAATTGGATATTCGGTCATATAGCCATAACCACCGAACAGTTGTAGCAAATTGTCGGCAATTTTCATTTGCATATCTGTACTAAAGGCTTTTAATGCAGCTGCAGTATCGACATCGAGCTTGCCTTCTTTATATAAGGCTAAGTTCTGGTTATAAAATGCGGCGGTTGCCAATTCATCAATCTTCGCTTGTGCCAAAACAAAACGAGTATTTTGGAAATTACCAATCGGCTGACCAAAGGCTTGACGTTCTTTCACGTATTGAATGGTGACATCAATAGAACCACGAATCGCACCTAATGCTGTGGCTGCAATCGCAGTTCTTTCACGTGGTAGTTCTTGCATCAAATATGCAAAACCTTGCCCTGCATTTCCTAAAAGCTGATTGGATGGGACTTTAACATTGTCGAAGAACAGCTCTGAGGTGTCTTGTGAATGTAAGCCGATTTTGTCCAGATTGGTGCCTTTTTTAAAGCCTTCAAGATGCGTGTCGACTAACATGAGTGACACGCCTTTGGCACGTGCTTGTGGATCGGTTTTGACTGCAAGAACGACTAAGTCTGCATGTTGCCCATTGGAAATAAAAGTTTTAGAACCATTCAACAGGTAATGGTCACCTTGTAAAATTGCACTGGTACGCATGGCTTGCAAGTCTGAACCAGCACCAGGCTCAGTCATACCAATCGCACCCACCACTTCACCTGAAACCATTTTAGGTAACCAGTATTGTTTTTGTTCTTCATTGGCGATGTGCAAAATATACGGTGCAGCAATTTCGGAATGGCATGAGATACCTGTCGATAATGCGGCAAAACCTGCTCGTGCGGATTCTTCAACCAACATGAGTGAATATTCTGTTGGTACGCCATAGCCACCGTATTCTTCAGGTACATCGACACAGAGATAGCCATTTTCACCGAGTAATGTCCAGATGGAACGTGGCATTTTGCCGTCTTTTTCCCATTGGTCATAGTATGGCGCAACGTGTTCATTCATAAAGCGTTTGAAGTTGTCGCGAAAGAGTTCTAAGTCTGCATCGTATGCCAACATTTTTTGTTCCTTTTGTATTTTGCTGTTTTTGTCCTACCCTTGCATGCTAATGTCTTTTTGTTTTTTTGTCATGGACTGATGAGGTGATTTTAATGTGCATTTGGGTCATGTTGGATTGTGTCAATGGAAGATTGATTGCAATTTACTTTCAAATTTAAAATTATATACTGCTTAAAATGAATACTAAGAATTTTATAATGAATGAAAAAGCCATAAGTCAGTATTTGAGTTTTATTCTAAGACATCAGCCAGAACAAATTAATTTAGAATTGGATGTTGAAGGTTGGGCAAATATCAATCAGCTTATTGAGAAATCTGAGCCCGTTGATGGCGTTAGGTTAAGTCTTGAAATTATCCAAAGCATCGTTCAAAACAGCGATAAAAAACGTTTTCAAATTTCTGAAGATGGTTTAAATATTCGTGCTGTTCAGGGGCATTCTAATCGACAAGTTCAACGTCAGTTTGACTTAAAAGTTCCACCTAAATTTTTATATCATGGTACAGCTGAACGGTTTCATGTTTCTATTATGGAGCTAGGTTTAATTTCCAAAGAGCGTCAGTATGTTCATTTATCGGCAGATATCAATACTGCCCATGCTGTAGGTGAACGTTACGGAAAAGTGAAAATTTTAACAATAGATGCCTTAGCTATGCACAATAAGGGCTTTCAGTTTTTCCAAGCAGAAAATGGAGTCTGGCTTGTTGAACATGTGCCTGTTAAATTTATAATTTAAACAATTAATCTGATAATTTAAATTACGATTCACCTGTCAGATTTGATTTTTTAGGAAATACAAGTTTTTGCACAATCACACCTGCCAATTGCACGTTATAACTGGAACCCCCTACTGCTCCACCATTAATATAAACAAGTGTCACAATTAGTTTCTCAACTCCAAATTCTTTTTAAATATTCATTAACTAAGGATTAAAAGTTAAAAAAATATAGCCCAACAGTAAAATAAACATGCCCATAAAACCTCAGATGAATATCTAAATCACAAGAATTTTCTTCTACAGCAGGCATTCCTACTACAGGAGTATTATAAAGTGATGTGTGCTGATAAAAACGGAGGCTTTAACTTGGTAAACTAGACATACTCATCAGGAGTTTACCATGAGCAAAAAACAAAAGATTTATACAGCAGAATTCAAAGCTGAAGCAATAAAAGCCATTGAAGAAAATAAAGGAAATGTCTCTGAAACAGCACGATAACTATGTATTTCCATGCAAACCTTGTCAAATTGGTACAAGAAAGCAAAGCTTGGGACATTAGCAGGAACACAACAATATTCGCCCGATCTCGTTGCTCTACTCGAAGAAAATAACAAACTCAAACAACAACTCAAAACTGCGGAAATGGAAAAAGAATTTCTAAAAAAAGCGGTAGCGTACTTTGCCAAAGAAAGTCAGTGAGGTACGCTTATATGAAAGAGCACAAAAACACATACCCAACCACGATGATGGCTAGATTGCTAAATGTCTCAGTAACAAGGTTTTATGATTGGCTTAAACCTTGTTTAAGCCAACGAAAGATTCTAAGCAATCAGCAGACAATATTGGTCAAAATCGCCCATCAAAAGACCAATGAAAGTTATGGTTATATGAATAGCCACCAAAATTCTAGACACACATAACCATCTTTTGATGGGTCTTTTCATAATCTAATGGAGAACGCTGACCATTGGAACCATGTCTACGTTTTGAATTATAAAACATCTCAATATATTCAAAGATATCAGACCTAGCTTCAGTTCTTGATGCATATATTTTCTTTTTAATACGCTCTCGCTTTAGCAACTGAAAGAAGCTCTCAGCAACAGCATTATCATGGCAATTTCCTCTACGACTCATACTACTTTCAAGATTATGATGCTTGAGAAATGTCTGCCATTCATGACTGGTGTATTGGCTGCCTTGGTCAGAATGTATCAGCACTTTGTTCTTTGGATTCCTTCGCCACAAAGTCATCAATAACGCATCTAAAACCAGATCTGTCGTAATTCTAGATTTCATTGACCAACCAATAACAAGACGAGAAAACAAGTCAATCACAACTGCGAGATATAGCCATCCTTCATGAGTCCGAATATAAGTAATGTCAGTCACCCATAGTTGATTAGGCTGAGTTGGATTAAACTGTCGATCTAGGGTGTTTGCCGAAACAATACTTGGCGTACCTGCATAAGATCTAGGCTTGCGGTAGCCACGCTGTGATTTAAGCTCATCCGCTTTCATCAACCTATGCACTCGGTTGATACCGCAATTTTCGCCAACATCTTTCAAATCACAGTGAATCTTGCGATAGCCGTAGACTCCGCCTGATTCCAGCCAGAACTGTTTAATCAATCCTGAAAGCTGTTGCCGTTTCCTCGCAGTTTTACTGGTGGGTTGCTTTAGCCATGCATAGTAACCACTGTGATGAACATCCAGAGCTGAACATAAACGACGGACAGGCCATATGTTCTGATTGTCCTGAATAAAGGCGTACCTCATTTGGACTGGCTTGCGAAGCGGCGTGAAAGCAGTGCTTTCACTTTAGAATATCCCTTTCTTCAGTGACCCTTTGCAGCTCTTTTTTTAATTTTGCTAATTCTGTACTTGGATCACTAGATTCTATTATTTTTGGTTGCTGTGGATCATAACGTTTAATCCAGGCATACAGACTATGAGTGGTGGTTCCTAAGCGTGTAGCAACTTCAGCCACACTATGACCTTTCTCAATGACTTGTTTTACTGCTTCAATTTTGAATTCTTCAGGGTATCGTTTACTGCTCATAGGCACCTCGTTAATTAGCCATTTTATCTAACTAAAAGGTGTCTACAAAATCGGTGGCTATTCAGTCGTTATGCCAAAGGCTTTATTTTCAAATTCAGTTCGATTTGTTGAAGTATTTCCATCTTCTCCATACCACTACCATATTTTTTGCGTAAAAAAACCAATAAGTATCAGTAAACAATTCCTTACTTAGAATGACTTTTTTAATCCGTATAGCTATACCCTTTGTTTTTCATACAATTGCTAAATTTTTTGACAGCTAACAAATCACTATTACCACCTGAATTAGCTTTTCTTAAGGGCCCAAAAATATTTCCATTTTTATCTGGAGTTCCTCCGCACTGTTTAATATCATTTTCCTTTTGTTTTAAACTAATACCTGTTTTTGTGTATCTATCAAAATCGCTTATTGTTTTATCCATACAATATACAGATTGAGGAAGTATGAGGCAGTTATCTTTATAGTAACAACCACCTAATAATGCAAAAGCATTCGTTAAAAAAACAACTTTTAAGTATTTTAATTTCATTTATTTTCCTGCAATTTTAAAAATTAGTTGCATTACATCAGATGATAAAAATCAGATAATGCCATCGGTGCAGACACTGGTATTGGAATACAGCTTACTAGAAGCAATGTAGATAATAGACAAATATATTAACTGGCTTCATTTTCCTAATCCTATGATTAGTTGTAAAACATCTGGTGAAATTAAATCGGCTAAAGCAAAGGGTGCTGATACAACTATAGATATGTAATTAACCCCATTTTTCTTACTACAGATAAGTATAAATCAAATAAAGAATAATCAATTCTCCCCCAACCCTCCAAGCAAAAAATAGTACACTAAAGCCAAGTAACGTCATTCGTACACGACCATGAACACCAAACGCAATCTTTATAAAGACTTTGAACACCCTTTTGCCCAATTTGTCCGAATCATTGGTAAAGGCAAAAACGGCGCTCGCTCCCTGACCTATGATGAAGCCTATCAAGCCTTTAGCATGATATTAAAAGACGAAGTTTTGGACGTGCAATTAGGTGCTTTTCTCATGCTGCTTCGTGTCAAGGAAGAATCGGTCGATGAATTGACAGGCTTTGTACAAGCCACTAAAGATCAACTTAACTTTAAAGCGTTAGATGTGGATCTCGACTGGTCATCATATGCAGGCAAACGAAAGCATTATCCATGGTTTTTATTGGCTGCATTAACCCTAGCTAAAAATGGCTACAACATTGTCATGCATGGTGCATCTGGACATACCCTTAACCGAGTATATACCGAACAGGTTTTAGAATACTTAGGCTATCCAATCTGCCAAAACGACACGGAAGTAGCACAACAACTGGCTGAGCGTCATTTTGCCTATATTCCGTTAGAAGTTATTTCCCCTATTTTAAGTGATCTCATTGCACTACGTAATGTCATGGGTTTACGCTCTCCTATTCATACACTTGCGCGTCTAATTAATCCATTCAACGCCAAAGCCACATTACAAGCCATTTTCCATCCCGCTTATCGTAGTTCGCATCAACAAGCGGCATTCCAATTAGGCTATAAAAATAGTGCGGTCATCAAAGGCGAAGGCGGTGAATTTGAACGTAA
The DNA here is from genome assembly GCF_011578045.1 of Acinetobacter shaoyimingii. NCBI lineage: Bacteria > Pseudomonadati > Pseudomonadota > Gammaproteobacteria > Moraxellales > Moraxellaceae > Acinetobacter > Acinetobacter shaoyimingii. Next base: position 1,264,916 of record NZ_CP049801.1, on the reverse strand, counting down.
CCCAGATGCCAAAACCCTCATTTGCGGCATTAAAAATGGTGAATTGTATGAGCATGAATTGCCTAAAATCACACCCGACCGTAGCCCAATTGAAGAAGAACTCGATTTAGAAATCTTTAAAGCCGTTTGGGAAGGCAAACAACAACACGAATACGGTGAATTGGCTGTGACCGAAACCATGGGCATTGCACTTTACACGATGGGTGTGTGTGACAACTATGATGATGCTATGCATAAAGCCCGTGAACTTTGGCAAAACCGTCTAAAATAATTCGTCCTGTTGCATCATTGGTTTTTAACCGTTGGAAATTTATGATGTAAGTTCCCTCTCCTTTTAGGAGAAGGTTAGGGAGATGTTGTTTTATAAAGTATTTATTTGGCGCAAGATAAGGACTTTTATTGATCATTTAGATTGTGCGTCAATGATCGTATTTAGATTATTGACACACAATCCTGCTAAATATTTAGACATGCGTGAATCATCTCTTTTAATTTTCAAGAAAATTAATTCTTTCAGCAAAATAAAAAAGACACCGAAGTGTCTTCTTTTATTGCTTAGATTTCAAATTGAATTAGACAAAACGAATCGGTTGAAATTCAGGTTCTGGCACATGCGAATCACATTCGTCATCTTCAGTTTTATGCCCTTTGTCGATATAGCCTGAACGTTCAGTTTCAGGTAAATTTTTTGCTTCCCATGCAATGACAGCTTGCATAGAAATTTGACGTTGTTCTTGTGTCAAAACAACACCATTTGGCCATTTACCAATTTCAACGGCTGTTTTTAAACGTGCAACAATATCTGCATCTAAAACGGCCAGCATTTGTTCAATATTCATGGTCAATCCTGCTGTTGAAATGAATCAAAATCTTGGTTCCAACCCAGTTTGGTTCGACATGCCATATAGAAGTCATAACCAGGTGGGTGGAGTAAGGTGAGTTTAAAAGGATGCTTACGGATATGTAAACAATCTCCAATATTCAATGAAACACTGTTTTGCCCGTCAGCACTGACCATTGGCAATACACGATTTTCACGAATTAAAATCTTAATTTCACTTTGTCCACCCACCACAATTGGTCGAGATGACAAAGTATGCGGATGCATCGGCACTAACGCAATGGCATCCATACTTGGATGTAAAATTGGACCACCACCCGACAGCGAATATGCAGTTGAACCCGTTGGGGTCGATACAATGAGTCCATCACTATGTTGACGGTAAACATATTGCCCATCGATGTTTAATTCGAAGTCAATCATATGCACCGACTTACCCGAATGTAAAACAATATCGTTTAAGGCGATTGCATCATAGATCGATTCGTTTTTGGTGCGAATTTCCATTTCCAATAAGAAACGGCGCTCCAATAGAAACTCGCCTTGCAATACTTGATCTAACTTAAACAACACTTCAGATGGCTTGATGTCAGTTAAGAATCCGAGTCGGCCACGATTGACCCCTAAGACTGGGGTGTTAAATTTGACCAGTGCCCGTGCAGCATGTAATAACGAGCCATCACCACCCACCACAATCACCAAGTCAACCACTTCACCCAATAAGGCACGGCTGACAGTTTGCGTATTATGATTGGGTACAAGTTTGGCTGTTTCAGAATCAAATACAGGGTGCAAACCAATACTTAATAGATGATCACGAATTAAAATCAGTGTTTCAACGACAGAAGCATTGTCTGGTCGTCCAATGAGTCCAATATTACGAAAGGTCTTGGCTGATAGTTGCACGTATGCAGAGGCTCCAGTGTTATTCCGAGATATAATAACATTAACAGTCAAATAAATGACAATTTGTCAGTCTAATCTAACGTTTTCAACATTCAATCATTACTGTTAATGACTTATTATTACGGAAATAGATGTATTCTTTACTACACTAAAATTCCAGTAATTTAGTCACTGAGTCAAGTCTTCACTGTGAAATTACATCAAAAATTCACAATTGATGATTCAATGCTCAAAAAACTCATCACCATTAAAAATAATTTCAAAATTTTCAAGCTTAAAAACATTGGATTTTTCCAATATTCATTCTCTTAGATTTTACGGTTGATGAGTAGCAAAACTAGACTTGGCAAAGCTTGTAATCGGTTCATATCAAAAACAATGCAGCATTTTTCCAATTCGCCGAGCTATTTTTTTTGTGACTTAAATATGAACCAGTGGGCATATTTCCAGAATTTCACATTTTCATTATTGCAAAATAAGAAAAAGCTTCGCATGATTAGTGAAAATAATCATGGTTTTATTAGTCGTTTATGAAGTCAGAACGTGGTATTGGCTTAATCGCATTGATTTTTTCAGTGTTGATCATTGCAGGATTTGTTGGATTTAGTATCTATCTTATTCGTTTAGATAATGTCATACGTGACAAATTTGAAGGAAATCGTTGGGATATTCCTGCGAAAGTATTTGCACGCCCATTAGAAATCTATAGCAATGCACCCATTGCACAAGCAGATTTCGAGCAAGAACTTAAATTGTTGGGCTACAAAAAATCAGACAACTATGACAAGTCTGGTAGCTATTTGGTTCAAAACAATATCTTGTACGTGCATACCCGCGGTTTTGACTATAGTGAACGTATAGACCCAGAACAAATTTTGCAGGTCAAATTTGGAAATGATCAGATCACTGAGATTAAAGCCACTAAACCTTCTGAAACGGGTATCGTGCGTTTAGAGCCCATGCTCATTGGCGGTATTTATCCGCAGCACAATGAAGACCGTGTTCTGATTAAACTCAATAAAGTGCCTAAACCACTCATTGAAGCCTTGATCGCTACCGAAGATCGCAATTTCTATCATCATCATGGTATTTCAGTGCGTGGTACAGCACGTGCCCTGGTCAGTAATGTGACAGGTGGAAAACGACAAGGGGGTTCAACGCTGACTCAACAGTTGGTTAAAAATTTCTTTTTAACCCCTGAGCGTACATTAAAACGTAAAGTCAACGAAGCACTCATGGCATTGTTATTAGAGTTTCACTATGACAAAGATGAGATTTTAGAAGCCTATTTAAATGAAGTGAACTTAGGTCAAAATGGTAACTATTCAGTGAATGGTTATGGTTTGGCATCACAATTCTATTTTGGTATGCCTCTAAGTGAACTCAGTATTGCTCAGCAAGCTTATTTGGTCGGCTTGGTTCAAGGTCCTACCCTCTATAACCCTTGGAAAAATCCTGAAGGCGCAATCAAACGTCGAAATATCGTTTTGCAAAATATGGTGGTCATGGGCTATTTGACTCAAGAGCAGTATGAAACTGAATCTGCTAAACCACTGAATATCATTAGTAAGCCAACCATTGGTCCAGCACGTTTCCCAGACTTTATGGATATTGTGCGTCGTCAGTTAAAAAATGAATATCAAGAAAGTGATTTAACCAATCAAGGCTTAAGAATTTTTACAAGCCTAGATCCTATTGCGCAAACTAAAGTCCAAAATACCTTTGTGGCTTCTGTCGATCGATTAGCCAAAGCCAATCCAAAACGTTTAAAAGACTTACAAGGTGCAGTGTTGGTCTCTAACCCTGAAAATGGGGAATTGATCGCTGCTGTCGGCTCGACCAAAGACTTTACAGGCTTTAACCGGACCATCGATGCAAAACGTCAAGTCGGGTCTTTGCTCAAACCCGTGATTTATCTCAATGCATTAGAATCTGGTCGTTATAACTGGGCAAGTTTAATTGAAGATCAGCCAATCTCCATCCCTGTAAATGGCGGTAAATCTTGGACACCGAAAAACTATAGTGGCAGTGGTTATGGCAATGTGCCTATGGCACAAGCCCTTGCCAATTCTTATAACCTGTCAGCTGTACGTTTAGGTCAAGAATTCGGATTATCTTCATTTAGTAATCATTTAACCAAGTTCGGTGTGACTTCGAATATTCCAACCTACCCGTCTATTTTCTTGGGTGCGGTAGATATGTCACCCATGGAAGTACTGAGTATTTACGGCAACTTTGCAACAGGCGGATTTAAATATCCAAACAAAGCAATTCGTTCTGTGGTCGATTCAAAAGGTGAAGTTTTAGAGCGTTATACGCTCAATGTTCAACAAACCATTGATCCTGCAAGCGCTTATCTGTTGAACTACGGCCTACAACGAGTAATGTCATCAGGAACTGGTCGCTCAGCTTATAATAGTCTCTCAAATCAGCTCAATCTTGCTGGTAAATCAGGTACCACCAATGATACACGTGATTCATGGTTTGCAGGCTATTCTGGCAATCATGTTGCTGTGGTTTGGTTAGGACTGGACAATAACAAAGTTACTGGTTTAACGGGTTCTTCAGGGGCATTACCTGTATGGACCAATGTCATGAAACAGCTTCGCCAGAAACCTGTCAATTTAAGACAACCTGACGATGTACAATGGCACTGGATTGACACAGCAACCGGTGATTTATCAGGCCAAGGTTGTGAAGGTAGTCTTTACATCCCTATGCTAACGAATACGGTTCCTCGACGTGCAACTGAATGTGGTTTGCCTAATTATGAAGTGGAACAAGCCATTGAGCCAGATCCTGAATCAATGAATTCAGAACAACCCGATAACATGGAAAACTATATCCGTGAAAGTGAAAGTGACATGCAAAGAGAGCTTTCAAATCGACCAAATAACGGCCGTATCATTTCTAGTGGTCAATACGAACCTTAATTGAAAATGCTACTGAAATACCCCAATTCTTTAAGCGAGAATTGGGGTAATTTTTTATCTGCATCATTGATTCTGCTTTATTCATGCTGATTTTATCGCCATAATGAACGACAAATAATGATTCTTGATGATGTGTAGCTTTTTGAATAAGAGTAAATAATATGTATTTAAAACACAGCCTTTTCTTTTCAATTATGGTCACTTTAGTGGGTTGCCAGTCCTTGCCACAAAGTTCTCAACCAAGCACTCAACAAGGTTCAAAAAAAACAGAATCTGCTACGCGTAATCCAGATGGCGTACAAGTTACACCGTATGATCAACCTGAGATTAAACGTGAATCGATGAATGTCATCATTCCACCGCAACAGAAAAAAACAACACAAACATTTGATGATGGACGCAACCTCCCTGCCTTTAAAAAATTGATTCAACAAACCCAAAGCGCTTATAAATCTGGAAAATGGACTGAAGCTGAACAAGCGGCATTACAGGCACAGCGCATTGCTCCGCAATCTGCGGAAACTTATATGTACTTGGCTTTGGTGGCGAACAACACCAACCAAGCAAAAAAAGCAGACGCATTGGCGCGTCGTGGTCTCAGTTATGCACAAAGTAATGCGATGAAACGTCAACTTTGGCAAATTGTATTAAAAGCTGCGCAAAACAATAAAGATGCGACAAGCTTAAAAGAAGCTCAAGCTCAAATTAAAGCACTATGATCATGGACTATGGTGTCATGAAGCTGTTTGTTTCATGAGCTATTGTGTCATGTGCATTGTTGACCACGCTTAATCAATAAGACGGATTGTAAAGATTCAAACGGGTGCTCGATCACCCGTTTTTTACACATATCGAATTTTAGTACTCAGATTAATGCATAGAGAGAATGCAATTGAACTGTGAAATCCTTTAAATAAATCTTTTAAATCATTACAGGTAAACTGGAACATGACATTGCATTTGAGTCTGTTCTATATCTGCATCTGCATGTTTACCCTGCGTAAAATCTTGAGCTTGAGTGAATATTGTTTTAAGTTCATTGCTTTTTTGCATTGCATCATCTACACACACAATGGCATCGCAGCCTAAATGAAGAGCATGTTGTACATCTTTTGAAGTTCGACAATACGCCAGTACATTCGTAGCCATTGGTATGTTAAGCAGTTCAGCTCGATTGATAGCTGGCTGTGTAACGAAGTCTGCAACTCGGTTAGTCTTTTGGCGATCATATTGGATATTGTTAATCTTGGCTACCACGGCATTGAGCTGATCTGTTGCTACACATACAGCAGCATATTTTCGTTGTTCCAAAGCATGCAGTTGCTGAAATATCTCTAAATCAATCATCAATCGAGCTTTAATTGCATCGGAAAGCGCATTCAAGCTTTCTATAGTCGCAATATTTGGGTTGAGCCTGCCCCAATATATATGGGTATTTTCCTGATCAAGCAGATACTGATTGAGGTCAAAGTTTTGATCGTTTATGAAACACATCTGATCAGGCCAAACCAATCGTTGAATAATCACGTCATTGCCTTTAGGAAAATTCAAATTTTTAAGTTGATTGCGCAGATACCACGTCCATGGCCTATTGATTTGACTCAACTGACTTGACTCAACCCCTGCATGAAATAAATGCAAATGTACGTACAGATCATCATATTCGTGGTGAATTTCATCAAATACAAACCAACGTTCAATATCGATGCCAACTTCTTCAAAAGTTTCACGTCTACACGCTTGGACTGGGGTTTCATTGTCTTCCACTTTGCCACCAGGGAATTCGTATTTGTTGCCCTGATGCTGTTTGGCTTCTCGCCAACCGACCAAGACCTGACCTTGGTGAAATAAGAGTGCAATCGCAACATGTACTGTAGGTTTATTCATTCATCAAAAATCTTTTAAGTTTGCCCAAGTGTAAGCAAATATAGTTTTTTTATAAATGATAAAAATTATCGTTGACAGATCTATTCGATAATGATTATCATTTAAACCATTCACTACACACCACGGAGTCGAAAATAATGAACGCACCATTTAGCTTATTTACACGTAATACTGAAACTCACCAATCACTACCTATGCTACATTCAAACAATTTATTCGCTTTAGGTCGCGAAATTCGCATCATGCATGCTGGGGAAGAATACCGTTTACGCCTAACTCGCAATAATCGCCTGATTTTGACCAAATAACACGACTATCGACACCTGTACATAATAATAATCGTGGGAACAAGCAGTAAATCTCTAAGGTCTACTGCTTTTTTATTGCCCAATTTTATGACCGAATTAAATACTTTAGATGCACTCACACAAAGTCGCTGAAGAATGACGAGCATAAAAAACAAACCAGCTTGCAACGCATTCACTTGCTTGAAGATGTTTAAGATAAAGCTTAAAACATCTCGATTGATCACATCTATTTTTAACGTGAAAAATGAATGGTCACTTTCAATCCGCCCAACTCAGAATGTGTAAAAGCAATACCTGCTTGATGCAAATCAATAATTTTTTTACAGATTGAAAGTCCTAATCCAGAGCCTGTTGTTTTGGTGCCCAGTTGTCGATAAAAACGCTCACCTAAACGATTTAAAACTTCTTCAGGTAAAGTTTGTCCGCTATTTTCAATGATGACTTGTGTACTGCCATCCGCATTGTTGGCAAGCTGAATTTTAATTTGCCCATTATTTGGTGTATAGCGAATTGCGTTATCAATTAAATTACGTACACAAGTAAAAATCAGGTCTTTATTGGCATCGATAACCGAGTTTTCGAGCTGTAAATCAAAAGTGACCTGCTTTTCTAAAGCAAACGGGTGCAAAGATTTAATCACGGCTTGTATGGTATCGGTTAAATCAAACTGCTCATGAGGCAACTCTGTCGTTTGGGATGGATCCAAGCGTGCAAGTAGTAATAGATTTTCTAAGACTTGTGTACCACGTGCGACATCGGTTGAAATTTGATTCATATCTTGTGCCAATGTCGGTGCCGTGTCTGCATACTTACGCTTTAACAATTGGAGACGCATTTGAATCGCTGAAAGTGGCGAACGTAACTCATGCGATGCATCTGCGGTAAAACGTTGTTCTGCTTGCAAAGAATGATCAAGACGTAACAACATCTGATTGAGTTGCAAAACCATGGGTTGAAGTTCTTCAAGTGCAGGTGATTTTTGTTGAATCGGCGTTAAATCATGCGCATTTTTTGCTGAGATTTCATTGGACAATTCGTGAATAGATATAAATTGTTTGCGCACTGAATATTTTAAAATAAACCACTGGATCAACCACAAAATCAATAGAATCAGCGCGTAGCCCAATAGGCTTTGCAAGGCATCCTTAAAGCGTTCAGTCATTGGCTGATACATACTGACATGCTGCTGATCTTGATCAAATGAATAAGTACGCATCAACGTGCCATTTAACCATGCATAACCATAGCCTTTAGACGAAACATAGGACGGTGTAATACGCTCATAAGCAGGGTTAAATTCAGGAGAATGCGTCAACAAATGGCTTGGTGTAGAGAGTTGATATTCAATATCAAATTCATCACTTAACTCATCCAATTGATTGCCTGAACTGGCACTCAAATCAGACACCAACAACATATCTGAAATTTCATCCATAATTTCATCATGCACATCCATGGTCTGATAAACCGTTAAAGCCATCAGTAATACAAATGCAATCAGCCCTGCAACAATTGAACTGATTACAGAAGTTTTAACCAGTTTTTTTTGCAATGATACGGTGGGTTGGATGTCTGTCATGAAATTTTATTGATCCCGATTCATACGATAACCCAAACCACGTATGGTTTTGATCATCTGGCTACCAATTTTTTTGCGTAATTGATAAATATAAACTTCAATGGTATTGCTTTCGATTTCATCACCCCATGCATATAAGGATTCCTCCAAACGCTCACGCGTCACCACATGCTCAGGTCTTTGCATTAGCATATGGACAATTTGAAATTCTTTTGCAGTAAGATTGACGAGATTGCCATGACTGGTCAGGGTTTTCGCTTGCGTATTTAACACTAAATGCGCATAACAAATTTCATCAGATGCGTGCACCTGCTTTTGACGGATTTGGCTTCTGACACGCGCAGATAACTCTTCCAGACTAAAAGGTTTTACCAAATAGTCATTTGCGCCCATATCTAGACCATCGACACGGTCATCGATGCTATCGCGAGCGGTAATAAAAATCACAGGAATATCTTTCTGCTTACGGCGAATGCTTTGCAGAATTTCATCACCTGTCGCTTGAGGTAAGCCTCGATCTAATAAGACACAGTCATATTGATGTTGCTCTATGGCTAAAATCGCATAATCGCCACGTTCTACCCAGTCGATATTATAGCCATCCATTTCTAACCAAGCTTTAATACTCTCTGCTTGAGAACAATCATCTTCAGCCAGTAAAATTCGCATAGTCTCTTTCAATTCTCAATAATTTAATTCAAAGCATATTTCACACTCAATATGCCTACTTAAATATACAGTTAAAATTATTGAATACCTTGATTCATTTATTCTTTCAATAAAAAGCCACATCTTAAAAGTATGTGGCTTTTTAAAAAACGCATTGAATCTTAGGGTTTAAATTTGGATTGTTACCATTCAACCCCTTTTAACGCATGATTTAATATCTGAAAACATGATTAAAAACGTACGCCATCTACATCAATTTCAACACGTTTAGTCGGTTTATAATCCACATCTACTTCACCTAAAATAGTCACAGGTGTAGTAGCAGAAATTGCTTTACCATTCCAAAGTTCATCATCAATATCTACAGTCATGGTGCCTGTATTGTCACGAAATTGATATTTTTCATCACCTATAGATTTTACAATAAAGCCTTTTAATTGAACCTTAGTGTCATCTTTTAGGGTTAAAGCTTGTTTCACTGTTGCAGTTTTCGGTGCAATGGCATTTTGATTGACTGTATTTGCCATAGAAAGTGTAGTCGCTCCAGCCAAACCAATCGCTAATACAGTTTTAGTGAATACGTTCATCTTCATTTCCTTTCAGGTTATGCTCTTTTCGATGTCATCATTAAAACAAATGAAGATGAATAGAATCTTAAGAAATCTGAGTTTTTCAATGGTACTGATTTGAAATCTTACTAACGTCTCAATTTGATCAAGTCTTAATGGTAGAACTGAATGGTAAAAACAATGCGTTTATAGCAAATCATGCCCGCTTTTTATTTCAGATTACAGCCAATACATTGTTTTTAAACCTGTATATGTCAAGATATAAATCCCTTTTGCCGAAAGTCAGCATAAAAAAAGGATGAGCTCTTTAAAACTCATCCTTTTTTTTCATATCATAAATTCATCTATGCAGATTGAATTTAATCCCATTAGAAGCTGACATAATCTACATCAATTTCAATACGTTTCATTGGTTTATAGTCGATATCAACTTCACCATCAATAGTCACTAGCGTATTTGAAGAAATCGGTTGACCATTCCAAAGTTCATCATCTATTTCAACGGTCATTGAACCTGTTTTATCTTTAAAGGTATATTTTTCATTGCCTAATGATTTGACAATATTACCTTTTAATACAACACGTGAATCATCTTGTAAATTCAGCGCTTGTTTTACAGTCACCAATGCAGGTGCAATTGCATTTTGGTTGATCACTTGATTGGTCGCCGTATTTACAGGTGTGACTGCAGATTGATTCACTGCAACTTGATTTTTCACCTGCGCTTGAGCCACTGTTTGACTCGCAGCTACAGGATCAGCGCTCGTCATTGCTGTTGCAGCAATCGCTAAAGTTGTTGCACCTACCAAACCCAATGCAGTCAAAGTTTTCATTGCAATTTTCATTTCTATGTCCAAGCTATGTTGTCATTTAATCAATGTCATTATTGAAGCACAATCCGCTTAGACAAACCTGAAGCCAAACTTAAGAAATATGATTTTTCAAGCTTTTTGATGGTTTTTAATGCAAAGGCACCACTCGTAAAACTTCTTCCAATGTAGTTGAGCCCTCCAAAATTTTTCGAGCACCTGCAATTCGAAGCGGTTCTACCCCTTCTTTTCTGGCTTGGTTCTTGAGCTCTTCTAAACCAATATTGGCACTGATTTTTTGTTTGGTCTCTAGACTTACAGGTAAGAATTCATAGATCCCAATCCGACCTTTATATCCGGTTTGACGACAAAATTCGCAGCCTACAGCATGAAAAACCTGTTCTGGCATTTTTACTATATAACCTGCGGTTAAATGTTCCCATTGCTGTGCATCTATATCATCTTTGGCCTTACATTTTGGACAAAGTTTACGAACCAGCCGTTGTGCCAATACCCCTAAAATCGTTGCACCAGTCAAAAAGGGTTGTACACCTAAATCATGTAAGCGTGTCAAACTTGATGGCGCATCATTGGTATGCAATGTAGATAACACCAAATGACCTGTGAGTGCCGCTTGAATCGCCATATTGGCAGTGTCTTGATCACGTATTTCCCCGACCATAATAATATCAGGGTCTTGACGCATTAAGGCACGAATCCCATCTGCAAAGCCCAATTCGATATTTGGATTCACTTGCATTTGGTTAAAGCTCGGTTCCAACATTTCAATCGGGTCTTCAATGGTACAGACATTGACTTGTTCCGTCGCCAATTGTTTCAGCGATGAATATAGTGTTGTGGTTTTACCCGATCCTGTGGGACCTGTTACCAAAATAATGCCATGACTGTTTTTTGTCAGTGCATTCCATTTATCCAATAGTTTTTGATCAAAGCCAAGTTGCTGAAAACTCCGTACCAACACGTCTGGATCAAAGATACGCATCACCATTTTTTCACCAAATGCAGTCGGTAAAGTCGACAGACGCAATTCGGTTTCTTGTCCTTTAGTATTACGTGTTTTTAAACGTCCATCCTGCGGTTTACGCTTTTCTGCAACGTTCATTCTGCCCAAAATTTTTAATCGTGAAATGACCGCTGTCATGGTATTGGTCGGCATTCGATAAATGGTATGTAATACACCATCAATACGAAATCTAACTTTGCTATTTTCTTTGCGAGGTTCTAAATGAATATCACTGGCTTCTTGTTCAAAAGCAAACTGCAAAATCCAATCTACCAATTTTACGATATGCTGGTCATTGGCATCGGGATTTTGGGTGTCGCCCAGTTGCAGTAAAGCCTCAACACTTTTGTAATCCTGATCATAGGCTTTATCAGATTTACTTAAGTGAACTGCACGACTCACTTGATAATATTCATTGAGATAGCGTTGTAATTGCTCGGGGTTCAGCATTACTTTTAAGATTTTCTTGTCGCCTAAACTCTTTTGTAGACTCGGAGTCCAATCCCCAAGAAAAGGTTGTGACGTGCCTATCAGCACATGCTCTGAAGTCACTTCAACCGCAAGTATTTTATTTTTTAGGGCAAATTCATGCGACATGACTTTCGTCAGTGATGCCACATCAGATTTTAATGGGTCAATCACAAAAAAAGGAATATCTGCTTTTTGAGCCAACCATTGGCATAGTTGATTTAAATTCAGTTTTTTTTCAGGCTGCGCTACATCATTAAAATCAAATTGAGCAATCCACTGCAAAGGATGCCATTTTAATTGCTCTTTTTGACGACGTGTCGTTTGAACCAGTAATTTATCACGTTCGACAATGCGCCCATCTTTTAAAAGTTGCTCTAGACACCAAGTGGTATCAATTTCAAAATTAAACTTCATTTTTATCGCCCCAAATATGTAATAACTATAACAAAAAGGCAAAATAGATATCAGTATTCATATGAAATAATTGAGCTTTTAAAGTTCGAATGTTTTGGCTAATACATAACCATTTTCAAATTTATCGAAAATTAAGACATTTAATCCAAACTAGATATTTGGCTCATACAAAATTTACTCTAAGAACATAAAATATTTGATGTTTTATATTTGTTTTATCTAACAATTCATGAAAAATAACATCATTGAATAAATCAATGGTCGCACATTGTTCATATACCATCTGAGTCCTGATATTGAATTAAAAACCTATTTCCCTATCCTTTATATTTAAAGCGTATTAATGAAATAGATCACTCAATAATGTGACTATACATATGCAGAAGTACATTATAAATTTCATCATACAGAACAAAATTTAATTAAAAAAATGAATAAAAAATTTGTATCACTGATTACGATTGTTGGGGCTTTATTACTTACTGCATGTAATGAAGAAAACAAATCTGAACTGACAAACATTTCACTTGAGGGAGAATGGTATCGATATCACATGCCTGAATCAATTGTAATTGTGCCTTTAGAACAATCACTTGAGCAAAAACAATCAAACAAAAAAAATAGGGTAAATCTGTTATCAAAATTTAAAATTTCAACTGCTCATGAAGATGAAAAATCACCTGTTTACGCCATACAAGTGATTAAAGATGAAGAATATATTGATCCAGACTTCGCTAAAAACTCAATCACCTATTGGATATCATCTGAAATTCACTATTTTATTCAAGGTATGTATCTTGGTCTTTTAAAACCGACCAACGCATCCCAAACTTGGAATTTTATTGAGCGAAATCATATTGAACCTACATTTCAGTTCATATTTAAAGTGATTCAACTCGCCAAAGACAATCCACAACTCAATAAACAAGGAAATGAATACAACAATCTAGATCATTTAGGCAAATACACCTTTAAACATCCAGAATCGATGTGTATTCAGTTCCATGCCAAAAAATACAAACAGGCCAATCAAATTCACGCCTTGATTTTCCCTTTTAAGTCAGATCAAGAAGAAGATGCAACCCGTTGTGATCTCTATAATTCAGTCGCCATTCAAGAGTTAAAAAAAGCATTTCCAGAACATGGATTCATGGATCAAACTGAAATACCCTTACCTACCAAAAATGCTGATATACAAGTATCTTCTGCTTCTGAAGTTGCCAATACCAGTCACATTGTGCCAAGAAAAAATTAAGTGTATCTATGAAAAAATCAAGCCCTACTTAATTAAACAGCGATTAAGATTACACAGCGATTAAGGCAACAATTTCAACTTGAGTAGAAACCTTGAATTTTACATTTACATTTGCAAAGTGCATTCCATAAATACGCTCGCAATCATCTTGGTACGCAGGTCTTGGATCTAAAGATAACACTTGCTCCAACTCAGCAATTTGTTGCTCCGATATAATCTGCTTTTTTAATAATTCGTGTTGGTCACGCATCGCATCAGAGTTCCAGCTTACCAACTTTCTCGTAGGCTCTGCCTGCGCATAAGCACTTTTTGCGTCTAGCACAGCATCTGAATAGTGAATATAGGGTTTAATGTCTAAAATAGGTGTGCCATCGAGCAAATCACTTCCCGAAATATAGAGTCGAACTGACGCCCCAACTTTCTTGATTGCTTTGAATTTCACCACTGAAAGCCCAATAGGAGCAGGTCGATACATACTCCTCGTCGCAAATACCCCTATTTTTTGATTTCCACCTAAACGAGGCGGACGAACTTGTGGTCTAAATTTTTGCACATCTTGTTGATTTTTATTGTCATGAAACTGCCAGATTAACCATAAGTGACTAAATTCATCGATTCCCTCGAAAGCCAAAATATCGTTATAAGGTGTTGATAATTCTATATAAGATTCAACATCAACCAAATTTGGCTGGCGTGGAATTCCAAATTTTTCACGGTAAGGAGAATGCATATAGCCAATTATTGGCAGTTTTAGCTCATTCATAATCACTTTTTCTGATAAGCTCAATTAAATATATTCAGTTTATCTAGAATGTTTTTCGATTAGAATAGCAAGCTGTTCTAATTTGATAATTTAATGAGACCTTTAATGGCTGCTTTTAACGTCGAAAAGATTACTCACGTACACCACTGGAATGACACTTTATTCTCTTTTAAAACGACTCGTGACACCGCATTACGTTTTAAAAACGGTCAATTTGTGATGATTGGTCTTGAAGTGAATGGTAAGCCTTTAATGCGTGCATATTCGATCGCAAGTGCAAACTACGAAGAAGAGTTAGAGTTTTTCTCAATTAAAGTACCTGATGGTCCTTTAACGTCTATTTTACAAAAAGTAAAAGTTGGTGATGAAATTCTTGTTTCTAAAAAACCAACAGGGACTTTAGTACTTGATGACTTAAACCCAGGTAAGAACTTATACCTTCTTTCTTCTGGTACTGGTCTTGCGCCATTCCTATCTACAATTCGTGATCCTGAAACATATGAACGTTTCGAGAAAATTATCGTGGTTCACGGTACGCGATTTGTTTCAGAGTTGGCTTATCAAGATCTCATTGAAAATGAAATTCCAAATCATGAGTTCTTTGGTGAATTAGGCGCTAAAGAAAAGTTAGTTTACTACCCTACTGTAACGCGTGAAGATTTCCATACTCAAGGTCGTGTTACCACTGCCATTGAGACTGGCGCGTTATTTGAAAAAATAGGTTTACCACGTTTCAACCCTGAAACGGATCGTGCAATGCTATGTGGTAGTCCCGCTTTCCTTGATGACGTTGCCGCACTTCTCGATCAACACGGTTTAAAAGAATCTCCGAAGATGGGTGTTCTGGGTGACTACGTGATTGAACGTGCATTCGTTGAAAAATAAGATTCCTTCAGAATCGAAAAACCGAAGCTTTAGCTTCGGTTTTTTTACTTTCAATATTCAGATTAATCCTTAAATTTTAAAAATTTTGGCTGACTTTGTCCTAGATCATCAAAAGCAATAATGCCTTTTTTAGACTGTTTCGGCTCATAAGGCGTAGTCAAATCACGATCAATCATTTGTACGCGGTTTTCATTACCATTGGTATCGACCAAAACAATCTGTTCGGCTTTTAAATTCATCGGCTGTGCTGAAACGTTTTCAATTTCAACTTGATAATAATATTTACCGTCTTTAGAAAGATTGGTTTCAAAAGCTTGTAATTTAATATTTTTATTGGTTAATTCATTCACAATGACAAATTTATTGCCAACTTGAATGTCTTGCTTTGACTCTGTGATATTGGTTTGTTCAAGTTTTTGTTCATTGTTTTTATTACATGCAGTTAAAGCCATAGCACAGAAAACGACTAAAAATATTTTTTTCATATTAAGATGACCTAATTATTGATACGTTAGATGATCTATTTTTAATATACCAGTTCACATTTACTAGAGTATATTTGTATTTATTCACATATTTTCCTATGTGGCGTCATGTGTATACCATTAAAAAAAGAGGAAAATAGATTTCCTCCTTCAACATAATCAGACTCAAACTAGATTGTTCTATCCATGAACATGTTGTGTTTGTTGTCTTTCTTTAAGTGCACTTTTAATTACTTGATACCCCGCCGTTAAGCCTAAAGTTGCCATGATTACCGCCACAATGATATCTGGAAGCATACTGCCCGTTCCAAACACACCAACAGCTGCTAAGATCACCGCGATATTACCAATTGCGTCATTACGGCTACATAACCAAACTGATTTCATATTGGAATCTCCATCTCTAAATGCATAAAGCACCAGCGCTGAGATGACATTGGCAATTAGTGCAAGTACACCAATAATACCCATAGTAATCGCTTCAGGTGGAATACCTTTCATATAGGCATAAGCCACTTTACCCATCACCACAAAACCAAACAATGCCATGGTCAAGCCTTTAAGCAGTGCCACAGTTGCTCGCCAATACAGGCTTGCACCCAATACTGCAAGTGAAATGCCATAATTCACAGCATCACCAAAAAAGTCTAATGAATCTGCCCAAAGTGAAGATGAATGTGCATATGCACCGCCAATTAACTCCACAACAAACATAGTGATATTAATCAGCAATGCGATCCACAATGCTGTGCGGAAATGACTATTTGGTTTTTGTGGTGCAGGTTCATGACTACAAGTGCAAGCCATCAAAAATACCTCTTCTCTTTTGATTTGGTTTTGTATTATTCTTATTCAAAACTATAGAGTAACTCCAAGGTCAAGCGATGAATCAACAACATTATTTAATTAAAGATCTCGCCAAGAAAACTCAAGTCAGTACAGATGCCATTCGTTTTTATGAAAAGAAAAATTTAATTCAACCGAGTTTTCGTGCGGAAAATAATTACCGTTATTACAATGAAGATGCTTTAAAACGTTTGATTCTGATTAAACGCTGTCGTTCTTTAGATATGACTTTAAAAGAGATTGAGACGCTCATTGAACTGGAAAAACATCCTCAACAAGACTGTTGTTCAGTCAATAACGTGATTGATGAGCATTTAAATCATATTGAGCAAAAAATTGAAGAATTACAAAATTTTCAAATTCAACTCAAACAGCTAAGACAAACCTGCTCTACGCAGAACACCATTGATCAATGTCAGATTCTTAAGCAACTCGAATCTGACTTAACCAATTAAGCTACAATTTTATAAGGCGTGTTGATTAACACGCTTTGACAGTTGCTCAGCAGATTCTTTACGTTCAGAATAACGATTGGTCAGATAACTTGATTGAGCTCGAGTTAATAGTGTGAATTTATAAAGCTCTTCCATCACATCAACTATTCGATCATAGTAACTCGACGCTTTCATTCGACCATTTTCTTCAAATTCTAAAAAGGCTTTTGGAACAGACGATTGATTTGGAATGGTGATCATGCGCATCCATCTTCCCAGCACCCGCATTTGATTCAAGGCATTAAAAGATTGTGATCCTCCACAGACTTGCATCAATGCCAAAGTTTTACCTTGTGTTGCACGGATTGCACCCGCTGCAAGTGGAATCCAGTCAATTTGTGCTTTAAAAATAGAACTCATCGCGCCATGTCGTTCAGGGCTACACCACACCATTCCTTCAGACCACGCCAGTAATTCATGTAACTCTTGTACTTTGGGATGACTGGTTTCTGCATCTTCAGGTAAAGGTAAACCTTGGGGATGGAAAATTTTCACCTCTGCTCCTAAATATTCGAGTATTCGCCCCGCTTCCAATACAGCAAAACGGCTATATGAGCGCTCTCTATTTGAGCCATATAGCAATAATATTCGAGGAGGATGTTCTAAAGCCTTAGCTTGTATCTGTTCAATACTCGGTTTTTCCAGTAAATCTAAATCAATATGCTGTAATGACATTTAAACCTCTACAAAATATTTTTTACGCAGCCACAAAGACACACTCACTAGCATGATTAAAACAGGAACTTCGACAAGGGGTCCTATAATGGTGGTAAAAGCAACAGGGGATGCAATCCCAAATGTTGCAATGGCAACAGCCAATGCCAATTCAAAATTATTTCCAGCAGATGTAAATGAAATGGCCGTCGTTTTAGCATAGTTGTTACCTAACCATCGACTCATAAAGAAACTGACCAGAAACATCACCACAAAATATACAACCAGTGGAATCGCAATCCGAATCACGTCTATAGGTAAATGAACAACATCAGCACCTTTTAGACTAAACATGGCCACAATAGTAAAAAGTAATGCCAATAAACTCATTGGACTAATTTTTGGAATAAACTGCTGTTGATACCACACAATGCCTTTTGTTTTAACCAATATCCATCGAGTGAGAAACCCCAGCAAAAATGGAATACCTAAATAAATCAGAACGGCTTGGCTGATGGTAAAAAAACTAACATCAATGATTTGACCTGCCACACCAAAATAAGGCGGTAATACACTTAAAAACAGCCATGCATAACTGCTAAAAAATAAAATTTGAAAGATACTGTTAAACGCGACCAATGCCGTCACATATTGACGATCACCACAAGCCAAATCGTTCCAAACCAAAACCATTGCAATACAACGTGCGAGTCCAATCAAAATCAGTCCCGTCATATATTCAGGATAATCCTGTAAAAAGATAATCGCTAAAGCAAACATTAAACAGGGTGCGATCAACCAGTTCTGTACCAATGACAAAACTAAGGTTTTTTTATCCTTAAATACCTCGGGTAAGCTTTGATAATCGACTTTTGCTAAAGGTGGATACATCATCAAAATAAGCCCAATCGCAATAGGAACATTGACCGTCCCTGCCTGCATACCTTGTAATTGTGAAGACACATTGGGCAAAAATACGCCAATTGCAATTCCTAATGCCATGGCAACAAAAATCCATAGACTTAGATTTCGATCTAAAAATGACAGTTTTTTGCTTTGCATATTGAATTTCAAACCTTTAATCAGGTAATCTGAGAAATTTTTTCAAGCTCAATGCTTAAATCATGTACAGACAGATTGTCGAAATTTAATGCAAAAAAGGCATCAAAACGACGTTGAATATGTGCAACTGTTTGTATAAATGCCTGCATTTTTTCTGCTTCTGGCACATCTAAATGCGATGGGTCTGCAAGTCCCCAATGTACTTTTAAACGATTTCCTAAATATAAAGGGCACGGTTCTTGTGCTGCTGCATCACACACAGAGATCACGATTTCAGGCTGAAATTGTTCACAGTCTTGTAGACTTTTACTGAACAGATTTTCAGTCGGAAGATTTAAAAGTTGTAAGGTTTTTAAGGTCAATGGATGGACTTTTCCAGTCGGCTGACTACCTGCACTACATGCATGAAATCCTTGTGGTGCACGAGCATTAAACAAAGCTTCAGACAAAATACTACGGCAACTATTTCCAGTGCATAAAAATAAAATATTCATCATTAATTCATATACCTATTCACAACAGTTCAGATTTATGTGTGGATCTAAGCCATTGTTTTTGGCGTAGCCTTCTGTCTTTTGAATTGCATGTAAAACGTCTAAACACCATTGTTCTAAATCATCATGAAGACGGTAATAAACCCATTGTCCTTGACGTCGATCTTGCAAAATTTTATGACTACGCAATAACGCCAAATGACGTGAAATTTTGGGCTGACTTAAATTCAAATATGCGGTTAATTCACACACACACCGCTCACCATTTTGGACAATCAACATCAAAATATCTAAACGAGTTTGGTCTGCTAAGCATTTAAAAAAATCAATTTGGTTCATTATATATACGCACATTCGAATATCCATATATATTAAACGATTTTTATCTCATGTGAATCACTTTTCATTGAATCCCGAGTTTTTTACTGGGTTGAATCTATTTTTTTTGACTCCTAAAATAAACACATATTATTTGTATGCCTTTCGATATTCATGAGCATTACACACGTTACAGAACTACTCTCACCCGCAGGTTCGTTAAAAAATATGCGCTATGCATTTGCCTATGGCGCAGATGCAGTTTACGCAGGACAACCCCGTTACAGCTTACGTGTACGTAATAATGAATTTGATCATGACCATCTCGCCATTGGCATACAAGAAGCACATGCCTTAGGTAAAAAATTCTATGTAGTGGTCAATATTCAACCCCACAACTCAAAGCTCAAAAATTTTATTCGTGACCTCACACCAATTATTGCGATGCAACCTGATGCATTGATTATGTCTGATCCTGGCTTAATTATGATGGTACGTGAGCATTTTCCAGAAATGGCAATTCATCTGTCTGTCCAAGCCAATGCAGTCAATTGGGCAACAGTCAAATTTTGGAAAAATATGGGCTTAACTCGTGTGATTTTGTCACGTGAACTTTCATTAGAAGAAATTGAAGAAATAAAAAATAATGTTCCAGAAATGGAAATTGAAGTCTTCGTTCATGGTGCTCTGTGCATGGCCTATTCTGGTCGTTGCATGTTATCGGGTTATATGAACAAACGTGATGCCAACCAAGGTGCCTGCACCAACGCCTGCCGTTGGGAGTATAAAATTCATGAAGCGGTTGAAGATGAAACAGGTGATGTAATTCCTGTTCAGAATTTAGATGAGAATACAGAAAATAAAAATTGTGGATGCCATTCAGTTACAGCATTTGATGCCGATGAGCAGCACATGCAACAACAACATCAGTTTAATGAACCAGTGTTGTTACAACGTAATGACGAAGATATGTTCGCTGCTGAGGAAGATGAACATGGCACATATTTCATGAATTCAAAAGACTTACGTGCAGTCCAACATGTTGCTCGTTTAACTCAAATGGGCATACATTCTTTAAAAATTGAAGGACGTACCAAATCATATTTCTACTGTGCTCGCACAGCGCAAATTTATCGTAAAGCCATTGATGACGCACTTGCAGGAAAACCTTTTGATTCATCACTTATGACGCAACTGGAAGGTCTGGCAAATCGTGGTTATACCGAAGGTTTCTTGCGTCGTCATGTACATAGTGAATATCAAAACTACGAAAATGGCTCTTCCAACTTCGATCATCAAATTTTCTGCGGTGAAGTTTTGGAGCGAAATGGTGATTACATCAAAATTGAGGTGAAAAATCGTTTTGAGGTAGGTGACTCATTGGAGTTGATGACAACATCTGGAAACATCACATTTATTTTGAATGAAATGAAAGATAAAAAAGGCAATTGGATCATCAATGCCAAAGGTTCTGGTCATATTGTTGAAATTCCAATTCCAGCAGATGTAGATATGAGCTATGCCCTACTCATTCGTAATTTGCCACATTCGAATACAGACATCACGGCTTCTTCATTGGCCTATCAGGCGGTATAAAGTTTGCTATGGCTCTACTCATTACTGACAAATGCATCAACTGTGACATGTGCTTACCCGAGTGTCCCAATGAAGCCATTTATGAAGGATCAAAAGTCTATGAAATTGATGTAAATCGTTGTACGGAATGTGTCGGATTTTATGACCATCAAACCTGTATTGCGGTGTGTCCGATCGATTGCATAATTCCACATCCAAAATATGTGGAAACTCAGGAACAATTATTGGTCAAGTTTAAAGCTTTAAATATTGTGGGATAACAATAAACAATAACAATATCTGGAATAATAATTGCTTGAAAAGAATAGTGGTTTTAAGCATTACCTTGGGGAAAGTATAACAACAACACATAAAACAAGAATGAATCTGGCAACAGATGTAAAGGCCAAAGTCATTGGGGAGGCTTTGGTCTTTACAATTACACTTTATCGTCGATCAATATTTTATTCTTTAATCAATTGGGTCAATGAATTGATTAAAATAAAATGGTTGCAAAATATACAAAAAAATCCTAATAATGCGAATAAGAGATCAAAGTGATTGGGGACACTTTGATTTCTTTTTAATTCACTCATCTTTCTAAAATCTACAATCCTTTCAATGTAATCTAGCAATGCAATCCTGTGATTTTCCAACGTCAGCAATGCATAACCATAAAATATTGCATTGATGTTGTGTTGCTTATTCATCAAATTTGACCAATCGTATCAACGCACTTTGTATGCGAAACAACTTATAATTAAATATATTTATTGAGTTTCAAAAAGATTTTCAATATTAAAAAAATCAATATCAATGAGTTATGTTTTAATTTGCCCTTTTATATAAAAAAAGAGATTGTGTTGTTAGCGACACAATCTCTGAAAACAGTACATCAGTTTCTTATTAAAATTTCAGTCAAGACCAAAGCAACCTAAGTCACTTTGGTCTTTAATTTTACAAAAGCTTTAAATAACTGATTGATCTTACTGACCAGAACGAATCATGTAATCAAATGCTGAAAGTGATGCTTTTGCACCTTCACCTGTGGCAATGATGATTTGTTTATAAGGAACAGTTGTACAGTCACCTGCAGCAAATACACCTTTCACATTGGTTTCGTTACGATCATTGATGATGATCTCACCACGGTTTGAAAGTTCCACAGCTGTTTCTTTTAAGAAGTCAGTGTTTGGTAACAAACCAATTTGTACAAAGATCCCTGCAAGCTCGATCGTTTTGATTTCATCAGTCGCACGATCTTTGTATTTAAGTGCAGTTACTTGTGAACCATCACCCACCACTTCAGTTGAAAGTGCATTTAAAATCACAGTGGTGTTTGGCAAGCTGTTCAATTTGTCTTGAAGCACTTGGTCGGCACGGAGTTTAGTATCAAACTCAACCAATGTTACATGCTCAACAATACCAGCAAGGTCAATTGCCGCTTCAACACCTGAGTTACCTCCACCAATCACTGCAACACGTTTTCCTTTGAACAAAGGACCATCACAGTGTGGGCAGTAAGCAACACCACGGGTTTTATACTCTTTCTCACCTGGAACATTCATTTCTCTCCAACGTGCACCTGTAGAAAGAATAATGGTTTTAGATTCAAGTTTGGCACCATTCTCTAAAGTCACTTCAACTAGACCGTTGGTAGTTTCAGCTGCACCTTTGATGCCTGACACTTTTTGTAAGTTCATGATGTCAACACCATACTCACGTACATGTGCTTCCATCTCAGCTGCAAACTTCGGACCTTGTGTTTTTTGCACTGAAGTAAAGTTTTCAATGTCCATGGTATCCATCACTTGACCGCCCATGCGCTCAGCTACGATACCAGTTTTAATGCCTTTACGTGCTGCATAGATGGCTGCTGTGTTTCCTGCAGGACCACCGCCAATTACAAGTACATCAAACGCATCTTTGGCATTGAGTTTTT
The DNA here is from genome assembly GCF_011578045.1 of Acinetobacter shaoyimingii. Lineage (NCBI taxonomy): Bacteria > Pseudomonadati > Pseudomonadota > Gammaproteobacteria > Moraxellales > Moraxellaceae > Acinetobacter > Acinetobacter shaoyimingii. Next base: position 1,241,733 of record NZ_CP049801.1, on the reverse strand, counting down.
CAGCATCTTTCGCTGTTGCACCGGTATCCAATTTCGCGATGATTTCTTCCAATGTCATACGACCTTGACCGATGTGCTCACTGTTTTGGAATAACATAGGAACCGCCATAATTTTGCGTTCTTCAACTTCATCTTGGAAGAATGCACCATCAATCATGGTTGCTGTTGTGCCAGGGTTATAGATGGCAATCAAATTTAATGCTTGAACTACGTCTGGGCAGTTATGGCAGCTGAGCGATACGAACACATCAAAATCAGCTGTTAAGTTTAAGCCTTTGATTTGTGCTAAAACTTCGTCAGAGACTTTTGGTGCATAGCCCGATACTTGTAACAAAGCCAAGATCAAAGATGTGAATTCGTGACCCATCGGTAAACCAGCAAAGTTCACACGAGGTTGTTCACCCACTTTTGCAATGCCAAAACTTGGCGCACGAGCGTTTGTACCATCAAAACGTGCAGTCACTTGATCTGAAAGTGCAGCAACTTCAGTGACCAATTCTTTAATTTTGTCTGATTTGTCAGAGCCATTTAAAGTGGCCACCAATTCGATTGGGCTTTCAAGGCGTTCAAGGAGTGTTTTTAATTGAGCAGAAGTGTTTTGATCTAACATTGCTAACGTCTCCAAAGGAGTAAATTTATCTGATGGAGCTATGATAAGGGAAAGATAAAAATAGATAAAACAGTTTGTTTTAATACTTGTAATTGGAAAAATAGATGGTAAAAAATTACAGAAAAATCATCTATTTTTTGAAGGTTTAAATTAAGCTCAACATTTATGCAACAGTTCGTTCTAATAATCAGTCTTTGATGGATCAATCATTCAAACTATGCTGAATTTGGTTTCCACAGCTTGGATAACAAATGAAAGCAGTACAATTCCAACAATATCATAATCAAAGCATACTCAAAAAAAGTATTCTTGAAGAAAAACTTATCTTAAATCGCATTTTAGAAAATATAAATCTTCTAAAATCCTATATTGCAACGTCCTTTATTTCAAACTCAACGCAAAATGAAAAGCAATGCTGTATAAGGCGATTACCTTCAGCACCTACTGCACTTTAACTCGATACATAAATAATTCACACCACATAGAACACAGCAAGATATTCACAAAATGCTGCTCACTGATGTACATCAATTGATGAACCATCAATCTCCAGCGATCACCTAAAAACCTATGCTCAAGCAAACACATGCATTGACGCACTCTGACAAAACCATCTGTCATCAAAAGCAGTTTTAGGTTTAATTTTACTATTGAGGATTTCACAATGAAAATTCAATTTGTATTTGATATTGCATACCCCATGAGTTATGTCGCATTCCAAAAACTTAAAAAAAATTGGGACCAACAGCTCAACCATCATATCGAATTGATTCCAGTGCAAATGGTGCCCGAAATTTCCGATGAAGGCTTAAATATTATGCGTTATTTGAGTCAGAAATATGGCTCTACTGAAGCTCAGCGTAAGTTACAGATGACCAAATTCATTGCCTATAGTGAAGACCTTGAAATTGATATTGAACACATGAAACGTATGCCCAATAGTCAATTGGCTCATCAAGCGATTTTGGCTTTAGACCATACTTTAGATCGTTTTGCACTCACTCAAGCAATTTTCAATGCCCTGTTTAAACACGGTCAAGACATTGCCAATCCTGCTGTGCTAAAAAGCATTATTGATGGCATAGGTTTAGATGGACAACATGTACTTCGTTCCATTCAACATAAAGAGATTGCAGATCAACAACAGGAACATTTGCGCTATATAGAACAATTTCGTCAGCATCCAATTCCCTACTTAATCATAGATGGACAAGTTGATGATGAGAATTTTATCCTGATGAATATCGAACCTAGATTACGTGATGCATGCTAAATTACTGAACGCATAAAAAAGCCTTTTAATGAATTGATTAAAAGGCTTTTTTGATGGAGACCAGCATATTCAAACGTCATTGATGAATTTGTTGTGCAATTCTCAATGCTCTATTTTTTAAACGTTTTGCAAGCAAATACAAAAACACGCTGATCACAAAGGTGATACTGGTCAACACCATGAGTATGATTTCAACCCAATTTGAAATCGAGTTTGCACGAGAAATACGCTGATCAAGGGCTTTGGTCATAGGTGTAACCGCATGTCCATAGATTTGATTTTGCATGGCCCACAATTGTTCAGGTTTAAAACCATATTCTATAAATTGTGGATTGGTTCGTTCCGACTTTACCAATTGTGCAACATAAGACGTAGCAAGGTCTTTATCTACAGGTTTATGTAACAATGCAGTCTGTGCCAATACATAGGCTTGAACGGTCTCTGGTGTTTCAGCATTGTCCATTAATTCAGCAATTAAGCTTTGTTGGATATGTTGATCATAATGAATGAGTTCATACTCTGCTTGTTTATCATCTTTATGTGCATCATATTGTGCCCAAGTCAGAACTGACCAAATCAGAATAAAAGCAATAAGCCATCCCACAAATTTCAATACAAAAGATTGAAAACGCACGTAGAAAAAGCGAATTTTTTTCAAAATCCAAATAATGATAAATGCACCAATAAATGCAGTTAAAACTTTCAAAATGAACCAACCGATCCATTTAAGCAGATTGACCAAGTAATCAGGCTGATTTTGATAGTCTGTGATCGCTTGACCAACACTTAAGGGCAAATGTAACTGTTGAACATGTTGAGTCAAGCCCAAAAAACTATAAACCAAATCCTGATGTAGAATTAAGCCAATACCACTTACCAATAGTAAGGAACTAACAATAATGCTCCATACTTGCAGTTTTTTCTGACGCTGGTTTAAGACGCTCAAACCTTGGTTAATTTCAGACAATTGAACCGGATGATCTTCCACAGTGGTCAAAGCTTAATCCTCATCATTCTGTATAATCTATTGTGATTTGTTCGCGCTTGAATCGAGTACCAACTGTTGCAAATTGGACTGTAAGGTCCGAATTCTCGTGGATGCTTCTTCACGCTTTTGCATACCCTCTTTTTGAATTTGAATTACATCATTCACTGTTTTAATGAGGGTATTTTGTACATGTTCAAGGGTTTCAATATCAATCACTGAACGTTGATTGGCTTTTGCTGTATCGACTGAATTTTGATGTAACAAATCTGCATTTTTCTTTAACAGCTCATTGGTCGCATCATCAATTGTGTTGGCCAGTTGGACACTATTTTTTTGTTCATGCAACGAAATCGCTAAACTAATCTGATTTTTCCAAGCAGGTAAAGTGATGTTTTTAATGGCATAAAATTTATCAACCAGCATCATATTATTGGATTGAATAATACGAATCATTGGCAGGGTCTGCATTGCTGATTGCTGTAAAACTTGCAAATCACTGACTCGTTTTTCCAAGTTATTCGCCAAATGATTTAAATCATAAATACGTTGATTGGTCTGCTGATCTTGTTCCTGAGCGGTCAGTGTTGCAATTTCATTTTGGATTTCATGCTGCTTCAAAGTTCCAGCTGCAATATAAATCCCCAATTGTTTATATTCATCTTGCACACCATGAAACATTTTATCCAATGTACCAACACGCGCTTTTAAACCTGTTTGTGATTTTTCAATTTCACCCACTAAGGCATCAATTTGTTCTTTGGTGGTATTAAAATGCTGATCGAAGCTTTGTTTAGCACCTCGAAATTTACTAAGAATCCCCCCAAAGAATCCAGAACTTTTAGACTTGTTCAAAATACTCGACGTATTGAGTTGCTGAGCAACTTGCACCACCTCATTAAGTTTTTGTCCTGTCACATCCAAGTCTTTATTTTTGACTAAATTCAACAGCTCATCTGTATAAGACGAGGTTTTTGTGGCGATATTTTTGCCGTATTCAGCAACACTTGAATTACTAATTTGTGCCAATTCTTTTTGTGCGTTAACCACTTCATTATAGTCAGACGGTTCTAGCCCCAATTCTTTTAAATTAAGATTTTCAAATTCTTGCTTGTGTACTTCTGGAGTTAAACTTGAAGATTCGATTACCGCATGTGGATTAGAATGAGAATCTGTCATAGTGCACCTTATTTTTTCTCTAATGATTTTTGTAAAGACTGAATGAGTTTTTCACGACTTTGATCGAGTTCTTTCATTGCAGAAACCGACTTGTTTTCACTACTTTGTTTTAAATGATATTGCCATGCTGGAATCAAGACCTGCTGCGCCTCTTTAAAACGATCCATCAAACTCAATGAAATTTGTTGAGTCAATTGCATTTGCGCCAAGGCAATATCATTACTGGCCTGCAAAGTTTGCAAAGTATTTATTTTTTTTGATAATCGTTCAGCAAAATTATCAAGTGGATGTCTATTTTTAACAAAACTTGGGTATTCATGCAAAAATTCTTCTGCAGCCACTATATATTTCGCCATTTGTTCACGCAAACCATTGGCTTGTTGAAAGCGTGCTTGGGATTTTTGAATTTCAATATTTAAACGCTGAGTCAGTGCATTGGCCTGATGAATGTGCTGATCTAAATCTTTTAAATATTTGATTTGACCGACATTAAATTCTAAATCTAAGCCCAACCATTTTTGTAATGCATTAAACTTTTTTTGCTTTAAGGTTTTTTTGGACTGATTTAACTGTTGGATAATTTTGGATATCACTTCACTTAATTGTTGCGTTAAATGAGGATCTACGCCATTCAAAAGCACCGACTGGGCTTGAATCAAATGATCTGCATAATGGTTCAATAAGATTTGATCATCCAATAGCGGAACAAGATCATTGCGCTTGATTGACAATATGTCATCACGATTGATTTCAATCTCTTGAAGTGGAATCAACTGCGTAAATTGCTTCATATATTTTATATCACACTAATTCAAAAAGAGTTTGTGGCAATCTGTTCGGCGGGTAAATATCAGACCTCTATTGATCATCCTATTAAATACTGCTTAGCTTAAGCTAATCTGAAGAAATGCTTGATTTCAAATTTTTCGACCTAGGTTGTTTTCATTTTTGATCATAATGTGTTTAGACTCATTCCAATGTAGCAAATTGAAAGAAGAACACAATGTTAAATTTTAAACTATATTTTTGATATTTCAGTTCATTGATAATGAATGCATTGATAAAAGCCACTGAATTTCTTCAATGGCTTTTGATTTGTCCAATAAATGCTTTAATTTTTCAACTTACGCTGTCTTGCCCACGCCAAACTGAGTAAACCTATTAGACTGATCCAGCCCATAGCACCACCACCGCTTTTACGCACACTATTATCAGCAACGGCCGTGTTATTTAATGAAATTAAACCTTCTGCTGACTTATCACCATCGGCATCATAAACCACGTAGGTCACTTTATAATTGAATGGATCTAAAGTATTGATCAATTGCAAAGTTATGTTGCCTCCATGACAGTTTTCTAGTCGATCTGCCCCTGGGCATGCACCTTGACGTTCTGAAACCACGGTTACATTGTCAGGAACTTTGATAAATCGAATCGCTTGCGCTTCACCTTTTGTATTCAGATAAAAAGGTGATTTATTTTTATTGAGCAACAATCCAGCAGTTGAACCATCGCCATTGTCATTGGCATTTTTTAAAAGATCAACAGTAACCGTTTGCGTGGTTCCATGCTCAATCGTATAAGAAACAGCTTCAACACTCGGTACAATATTGCCGAATCTTGCCATCAGATATGCACTGGCTTCATGCTGTGTCGACTTAGAACGTAATGTGTATTTACAAAATTCTGCATCGCCTTCAGGCGTAATACGATCATCTGTTCTGTACATAATGACACGCCCAAGATTTGCATCCCATTCGCATTTTAAATTTGCGTCATACAATCCAGAAAACAGTTTGTTTTGATCCAGTTTTCCTATGCCCAAAGGTTCTGGTTTAAGAACATCATAATTGTTTAAATCCAGATTTAAAATTTTACGACTACCATCGTCATACACCATTTCATCTGGAAGATTATTTAGAAATGGATCAAAATAGACCGGACGATATTTTTGGTTCGCCTGAGTCAGTTTCTTTAAATTTTCAAAATAACTGATTCGATTTTTATAATACGGAATATAAATTTGCCAAGTTTTTGGGTCATCGATGGCTTGTTGAAATACATCGATTTCATTTTGATACCCTTGTATCATTTTCAAAATGCTTTGATTAGATTGCGCTTGGTTTTTTAGACCAAAACGTAAAACCTCAACTGAACCCAAATCACAAGTATCATTGGTGACCCCTGCTACGACTGGTTGTAGTTCAGTGACCCGTGAGAACCCACGTTGATCGAGTTTGGCACATTCATTTCTGCCCATATCGACAAAATCATTCGCAGTTTTTAAGTCTTTGGGGAAATACATGGCCATATAAGAAGTATAGTCTTTAGCCTGTTGTAATGGACTCAGAACATCACCAAACGATATGCCGTTTAGATTTAAAGTATGTGTATCGGTTCTGGCCAATATCTCTTGAGGTAACTCACACTGATCATTACCATTGAACAAATTCAATGCATTGGTGTTGATGCTTATATTTGCTGTTTTGGTCTCAGCAATATTCCCAGATTGATACAAGCAAGACTTACCCGTATTGAATCCTAAGATATTATAAGCTAATAATTTTGTCCCATTTTGATCATAGCTAAAGATCCCTTGAGCGGTATTCTTTACAATCGTATTACTGGTCAATGTTAAAGTTGAAGATGAACTTAAACTCGGTTGATTGCCTAATATGTCAGCATAAAATTTAATAATACTTCCATTATTGCTATTGGCTTTATTTTCAGTGATGGTGTTTGAAAATAAACTTAGTGCGGGCTGCCCACAAAAATTTAATACACTATCGTTTGTGCCATCACCGTTATCAATATAAGTTGAACCAGACAATGTTATTTTACGTTGGGTATATGCCAATGCCGCATTACACGACATATCAAGCACACTGCCTGAAAGAGCGTTATTACGCTCAAACTGCCCACCATTAATGGTCAAGCTCGAATTTGGACCATCTAAAAAGATTGCGCCGCCCTTCGCTGCAGTTGAATTTGTAATCCAGACATTGTTCAGAACAGTTTCACCACCCAAAAACAACGCACCACCTTGACCATTGGTTTTACCATCCTTAAAAATGAGGTCTTGTAAAGTAATCGCAGGTTTGTCATTCAATGTAGTATTGATCAGTCTTGTGCTTTGCTTGCCTACAATTTTTGTTTCGATTGGTTTTCTTGCAGGGAAATCATTGGTGACTAAATCTTTACTTGACCAATCTGCTGGTGCTTTCCCTTTTATAATCATTGGGCTATTAGGCGTTAATTCGCTACTTAAATGATATTCACCTGCTTCTAGTTGAATGACATTAGGCGTATTGGTATTGTTTGGTCGGCCTTTTGGGCAACCGTTATAAGCCTTATGTGTAGAGGCTGCTATAACTGCCTCACGTAGTGAACACTGATTATCATCAACATCTGTATCTTCAAACGTATTTACATAGATTGTAGTGTCTTCAGCTGCCATCAACGTCATCGCAGATAAAACGGCAACCGTTAAAAGTCCTTTTTTATAATTTTTCATGTCTTCTAGTACCTGTTGTTATTTTTATAACGACGTAAACCGAATAATCCTGCGAATACAATCAAAGTTCCTAAACCGAAGCTGCCGCCAGAAGTTTTAACTTTTGAATCTTCAAATGTATTTGGTGGACGCTGAACAATATTGGTTCCAATTTTGATATAGCCGTTCGATGCATCGGTGAAACGTGTGGTTGTACTAATCACCATAATGTCAAATTGATCCGCTCCATCCCAATTACCATCAGGGGTATAGTTTACATTTCCTTCTTGGTCTATGGTCACAGAACCTTTTGAAACGGTATTGGTTTGAACCACCTTCAAGCAGCCCGGTTGCCAAGGTTTCCCATTGTCATCGCCACCAAAAATCTGTTGACATTGTTCTGGAGTAACCAGTTCACCATCATGCAACTTATCCGCAATGGACATTGCTTTACCGACTTCACCAAATAAGCGGTCTTGACCAATGATCCAAGACTTACCAAAGTCCACCAACAATTCTACAGCACCACGGTCACACAGCTCTGAATTGGTTAAGCGCTTTTCTGCACGCTGATCATTTGTGGCACAGAACTGTAAATTACTGTTTGGCAATGGACCACGATTCACAATTGGAGAATCAGAAATATATTGGTAGGTGTTTAATAAACGAGGTTTGAAATAAGGCAGTGTATACCCTGGATATTCAGCCAATGGGCATAGAATCCCATCTGAGCTAATATCACACTTACCTTCAGCTGTTGTTCCTGCAATGAGTTTTACTGAACCTAAACTTTGTGATGCTGTACCAGCACAACCTACAGAATACAAATTGTTTGAAATTTCCGATGCCTGACCACCTGCTACAACCCTACAGTCTTCATTCCCGTTTTGAACCAAAATACTATTGGCCACACGGCCTTTATTTAATGGTGCATCAATAATTAAACCCAATTTGTTTAAAATCATGGTGATGTTATTGATGAGAACGCTATCCACCACTCTGATGATATAGCCTGAATTATTGTAAATCGTGCTATTGATAATTCCTCGATTTTCAGTGGCATGGGTATTGATTTGCTCAATATTAAATACATTTTTGGAATCAAATAAACTCGCACCCGTTTGTGTCGATTCGTTTTCCCGAATTAAAGATTGGATGATGTAATATTGTGGATAGAGCCCGTAAAGAACACCACCTTGCTGTGCTTTGTTGCCTTTGATCAGTGTATTTTGTAGCTCGACGTGCGCCATCGCTTTGCCAGTTTGGTATTCACTGTCATTATAAATTGCACCACCGAGTCGAGCTCGACCATTCAACAGTTGGCTGTAGTACATTTTTAAGCGTTCTTTGTTAAAAATGAGACCGCCCATGTCGCTACAAATATCTGCACTACACCCTTCTAATGTCACTTCTGTGAAGGACACATTGATCGGAAAATCAAAGTCAATCTGATTAGGATCCGTTACTGTAGGTTTTGGTGCCAATGAACGATCAATTAAAAATATCCGATCTTGCCCTGTCATTTTGATAACAGCGTTTTTTTTGCCTAAAGTACTCTCATTAAAATCAGCTTGATATTGTGTTTTGATTTCTACTGATTTTGAAATTGTCAGCTGACTATTTAATGTATAAACATCTGAATTTAAATAGATGATATTTGATGATTCTTTGCCACCACAGCCATTGAACCCTTGTTCTGGAAGCCCTTGATTGACATACTCGATGGCTTCTCTTAACGAACATTGATCATCTGCTTTGACTTCATCTAAAGTGGTTGTCACGTTAATATTTGCACAAAATGCGTGACCTGCCATGCACAGTAGGACTAGGCCTATGCCCTGCTTGAGCATTTTAATCTCCTTGATTTATATTTATTTTTTATCCGTAAATTATAAACAGTTATACGATTTAATGTATTTTTGTAAAATTTGTCACATTTTTATAAAAAATTCAATCACTTTTAGATAAAAGTGACTAAATAAACTTATTAACTTTATTAAACTTATGATTTCTAAAAATTTATTAAAAGAACACTTAAAGACAATCAATAAGATGAAGGTGATAATTTAAATACAATGTAAAAGCCAATAAAGGGAAAATAAAAGCAAAAATTAAAGATCGAGAGATCAGTTATTAGTCATGACTAATTTTTATGTTTATTAAGTAAAAACTGGATATATAAGTCTTTGCTTTATATTTATTTTTTGAATTCATGATACTCATCAATAAGCGCATAGATCTGTCTTAACGTCGCATTCGATAATTTGATTTTTTCACCTTGTAGTAATTTTTCAAGTTGATCTACAGCCTGTAATAACATGCTGGTTTGCGTAGGACCATTAAATAGCAGGTAATCTAAAATATGCGGGTCAAAATGCAGACCACGACGTTCAAGTACCGAATTTAAGAGTGCTTGCCGATCTGAGAAAGCTTGACCACTGGGCACTTTCACACTCACCGCTTGCGTCAAACGTGATTGTAAATCAGGTAATTCGAGTTTGAGTTCAATGGGCGCAAATCTTGATGAAAAAACCAATTGTCCACCATCTTCATGGTGATTGTTAATTAAGTGAAAAACTGCCTTTTGCCAATGTGGCACACCACTAATGGCTTCAATGTCATCCAATGCAACCAAGTCATAAAGCTCTAAAGAACTAATCGCTTCAATGGGCGCATCAAGAAGTTCAAGCAACGAAACTTTGATAGCAGACTTACCCACCTCTAAATATGAATCGCAAATCGCTGATAGCAAATGGCTTTTGCCAGTCCCAGCCCCACCATACAGGTAAAAACGACTCATTAATCCTGCATGGAGTTGCCGAACACCATCAATAACAGGCCCCCACCCCGGACCAGAAAAATCACTGATTCGAGCATCAAGCTGAGGTTCTATATCTAATTGCAATTGACGCATTGAGCTATCAGGCCTTTACATTATTGATCTTCTGATCGATCAATATTACTTGATTTTTCGGTAACTTGCTGATGATTTGAAGTTTGATCTTTGACTTCGACTTCCACATTCATACTTTCTGTTTCAATATGAACAGAGCCGTCTGAAGCATTGGCAACCACCAAGTCGGGCTGAGCATATAAATCACTTTGTTCATAGAATTCACGAAGATGCTTTAATAACACGACGATCACAGCCGCAACAGGTAATGCAATCAACATGCCTAAGAAACCTGCCAATTGTGCACCAGCCAAGACAGCAAAAACTACCGCGACGGGAGACAGACCAATTTTATCGCCTAATAAGAATGGTTGTAAGACATATCCTTCGATAATTTGCCCAACGCCAAACACCACAAAGACTAAAAGCAATTGTGTCCAGTTAAATCCAAACTGGAATAACGATGCAATCACTGCGGCAATGATCCCAACAGCAAAGCCTAAATAAGGGATAATACTGGCAAGACCAGCCACCATCCCGATGATTAAGCCCACTTCTAGTCCAATCAATTGTAATCCTACGGCATAAACCACACCCAGCAGGAACATCACCAAAAACTGACCTTTCACAAAAGCGCCTAAAACACTGTGACACTCACCTACAATATTGAGCGTCGTTTTTTCATATTTAGGTGGAATCAAGCGACGTAGACTGTCGAGCATGCGTTTCCAATCTAATAAAAAATAAAATGCAATAATAGGTACAAGGACAATGGTTCCGCCCACTTGAATAAAATTCAGACCCGACTGCGCAACTTTTAACACCACAGATTGAATACTGTCCATACTATAGTTGGTATGAATATAATCCATGACTGCAGTTGAAATTTGATCGGTGTCAAGTTCCATTGGCACGAGGTTAAATTTACTTGATAACCACGGCAGAAAAGTATCATTAATCCAAACAATATTTTCAGGAATTTTAGATTTTGCATACATCAGCTGTTGCCAAATTAATGGCACCACATACCACATGGCTAAAGTAATCAACACACCTATGCCAATAAAGACGATGGCAATTGATAACCAACGAGGCAAGCCAATATGATGCAGTTTATTCACTACAGGGCTGAAAAGATAAGCAATAAAAAAAGCACCCACGAATGGAATAACCACTGGCTTTAATAGATATAAAACCCATAATGTGAGCGCTATGCCAGCGATAATAAATAAGCGTTTTAGTGTACGATCTTGCATGCAATCTCGCCTTATTTTCGATGAATCATTATTGAAGTAAAAAAATATTTCATTAAAGATAACATTTTAGCGCATAAATAACATAAGAGTTTCGTATATTCAGGTATAATCGCCGCGCGAATGCGGAGACTTCATTATGAGCAACTCAACTTCTACCCCAAATACTGGTTTAAGCTATAAAGATGCAGGTGTCGACATTGAAGCGGGCGACTTATTAGTCGATCGAATCAAATCTGTCGCTAAGCGTACCTCACGTCCTGAAGTGATGGGCGGTCTAGGTGGCTTTGGTGCACTTTGTAAAATTCCTAAAGGTTATGAAGAGCCTGTTCTCGTATCTGGCACGGATGGTGTTGGTACAAAACTACGTTTAGCCCTCAACTTAAATCGTCATGACACAATTGGTCAAGATTTGGTTGCAATGTGCGTAAACGATCTTCTTGTATGTGGTGCAGAGCCATTATTCTTCCTCGACTATTATGCAACAGGTCACTTAAATGTCGACGTTGCAGCGAATGTCGTAACAGGTATTGGCGCTGGTTGTGAACTTGCCGGATGTGCATTGGTGGGCGGTGAAACTGCTGAAATGCCAGGCATGTATGAAGGTGATGATTACGACCTTGCAGGATTCTGTGTGGGTGTGGTTGAGCAGAGCAAAATTATTGATGGCTCAAAAGTAAAAGCGGGTGACGTTTTAATTGGTGTTGCATCTTCAGGCGCACATTCAAACGGTTACTCACTGCTTCGTAAAATTTTAGATGTTAAAAATGTCGATTTAACTCAAATTGTTGATGGTCGCCCACTTGCAGATACAGCAATGGAACCTACACGTATTTATGTTAAATCTATCTTGCAGTTGCTTAAAGAAGTTGATGTTCATGCCATGGCACACATCACTGGTGGTGGTTTACCAGGTAACCTTCCTCGTGTACTTCCAAATGGCGCACAAGCAGTCATTGATGAATCTTCTTGGGAATGGCCAGAATTGTTCAAACTTCTTCAAAAAGAAGGCGGCGTTGAACAGTTTGAAATGTACCGTACATTTAACTGTGGCGTAGGCATGGTATTGGCAGTCGATGCAGCAGATGCTGACAAAACTGTTGAACGTTTAAATGCACTGGGTGAAAAAGCTTGGAAAATGGGTCATATCGTTGACAATGCCGAGTCAGTTGAAGGTGCAGACGAAAAAATCCGTGTAATTTTCGCATAAGATACTTTAGATATTCACATGATGAAAATTGCGGTATTGGTTTCAGGCAGCGGTAGCAATCTTCAAGCCTTGATTGATGCAAATCTTTCAGGGCAAATTGTGGGTGTGATTTGCAACAAACCTGAAGCTTATGCACTTGAACGTGCTCAAAATGCTGGAATTCAAACCGCCATTATCGAACATAAACAATATCCGAATCGTGAAGCCTTTGATGATGTTATGCATCAACAATTATGTGATTGGAATGTTGATTTGGTCGTATTGGCTGGTTTTATGCGCATTTTAAGTGCCAAATTTGTGAAAGCTTGGGAAGGGAAAATGATCAACATTCACCCTTCTCTTTTGCCTCATTATAAAGGCATGCATACCCATCAACGTGTGTTAAACACTGGGGATGTATTTCATGGCTGTACAGTTCACTATGTGACAGCTGAACTTGATGGAGGTCAGGCACTTGCACAAGGTGTACTCAAAGTTGCTCAGAATGAGCATGTTGAAACTCTAGCAAAACGCGTTCATGTTTTAGAACACGTCATTTACCCTCAAGTGGTCGAATGGATTTGCACTCAAACCATTCAACATACCGAACATGGGGTGATGTACCGTGACCAACCCATGACTGAACCCGTTCAATTTTGTAAATTTTAGATTCACTCAATCTCTAATTCCAAAACGCATCTTCGGATGCGTTTTTTATGATCGCAAAAAATCAAATGAAAATTGGCTTACTTACATCCGTTCAAATGGCTTAACCTTAAACACCGTTTTCAGAACCTAACATTGAGGTTAAATAACTCGGTTCACCCATACATCCTGATCATCACTAATACACTCAACGCTATCAAATACTGACTTTTTGGATTGATTTAAGCTTATATCAGGGCAATGCATGCATTCGAGTCTGTCGTTAATATAAAAAAACAAATGAATCATTCATCACATTGATTTTTTAAGCATGGAATCATTCAAAATGCCAAACAAAATCCTGTTCGTCATAGCATTTCATACCCTATTTGGTTTGACCGCTTGTAGTACAATGCTTTCAAACTCGACAGAGCAGCATCAAATTAATCCATTGCAGAATACTCAATGGGCCTTAGATGACGGGAAAAATATCACTGACCAAACTAAACAGCAAAAAAAGAAGCTTCAGATCCGCTTTGATCAAAATAAAATTTCAGCATCAGACGGATGCAATACTTTGATTGGTGAATACCAGATTCACTCCAATCAAATAAAACTCTCTCAATTGGCGAATACTGCACATGTTTGTAGTGACAATCCAATGTCATTAACTCAATGGTCAGTCATGCTAAGAAAAGTAAAATATTTTGAATTCCGTCATACAGAATTAAAATTATTCGACTCGAAGAGAAATCTAATCTTCAGCTTTCACGCATCCACCAAATAAAATTTCTTTCTCCATGTTAAGCAATAAATACAAGTCAATTAAAGGTCATTCCACGCATAAAAAAAGCGGAATATATTCCGCTTTTTCGACTTGCATTCGCATGTTCATTAGATCATGAAGACTTTTGAATCAAGCTTTTTACCAGATCAACCACTTCTTTCGGATGTTCCAATGGGAACATATGTCCACCATCAGTTATAGAAAAAGGAATGGACAGTTTTTTCTGCAATTGTTGCGGAAATTTTTGCTTTAAAAATGGACTATCTCGACCCACCACCAAATGCATATCTACAGGAGGTTTTAGCATAGGAAGCCACATCTTGGTGGTATTGGTACGGAAAATTTCAACTTCATCATATTTTGAAATGGTCAGCGTTACACCACCATGCACAGGATCATCAGTCAGTGCATAATCGATATAATCCTGAAAGCACTGTTCATCAAACAACTGATAAAAGCCTTTCGGTCTTAATAAATCATAGGCTTGCTGACGAGATTCCCAATGATCACGACGCTTTAAGCTTAAATTTGCTGGTGTAATTTTGTCTAAAAGTTTTGGATTGAACATTTTAGTCAAATGCATGAGTAAGGATGCTTTACCTACGATCAACGGAGGATCAAGCATAATCACTTGCTGAAACAATTCAGGTCGTTGATATGCCGCTTGAAATGTCACCACAGAACCTAAAGAATGCCCAAGCCCAATCACGGGGCGTCCTTTGGCCTGCTGAACAATACTATCAATCACCTGTTGCGTTAGACTTTTCCAACCATCATCGATTGGATAACGTCGATCTGTCCCCAAAAGTGGTACATAAATAATGTCAAAATCATCTTTGAGTAAATCAAATAATTTTCGATACACCAAAGATGGCACGCCATTGGCGTGCGCAAAATGAATCAGTGGTTTCATTGAAGTTTAGTCGTTTGTTCTGATTGAATTTGATTTGAAACAGCAGACGCAATGCCTTGACCAATACTACTGCCTAAACGGCCTAATACTGAGTCAAACGGACTATATTGAATTGTATAATCAACGGCTTTATCTACTTTTAATTCACGTTTGAGCGTGTTGATACTACCAAAACGATCTGCTACACCTAATTTCACTGCTTGTTCGCCAGACCAAAACAGTCCAGAGAAGATTGCAGGATCATTCGATTTCAATTTAGCGCCACGTCCTTTTTTCACTGCATCAATAAAATGATTGTGAACATTATCCAGTAAGGCTTGAACATGAGCCTTTTGAGCAGGGTCGACAGGCTGAGTCATTGAGAGAATGGCTTTATTTTCACCAGATGTCATGGTTCGGTCTTCAACACCAAGTTTTTGAATCAGACCATTCACACCGTAGTTTGGCATGATCACACCTATAGAACCCACAATACTCGATGGGTTGACAATAATCTCATCGGCAGCTGAAGCGATGTAATAAGCACCAGAAGCACCTGTATCACCAATCACAGCATAAACTTTTTTATCTTTATGCTCTTTTTTCAAATATTGAATTTCTTGCCAAATTTCATCTGATTGCACTGGCGATCCACCAGGAGAATTGATGTTGAGCACCACAGCCTTGCTTTGTTTATTTTCAAATGCTTTTTTCAACGACTTATTGGTGTTTTCACTATTCACATTTTGTTTATCTGAACCAATGGTTCCCACAATATCGACAACAGCAATATGACTGGTGCTTGTCGAAGTCGGGTCAGTCGATTGTTGATTACAACTTTTGACCATGAGCAAGAGCACAATAAGTACATAAGCAAAAGTTAACAATTTGAAAAAAATGCCCCAGCGACGTGCCCGACGTTGTTCTTCTACAGAAGCTAAAACTGCTTTCTCTAAAAGTTGCCACTCTTTTCCTGAAGGCTCTTTTAAATTTACATTTTCATTTTGTGGTTGGGGTGGCCAATCTGACATATATACCATCCTAATTAATTTTTAATCCCCCATTATATACATGTAAATACGCTAAACTGTCTAATCTAACCAAAATCGCATATAATAATTCTAATGTCTGAAACATATGACCTAAGCCTAAATAACTTGAAAGATGACTGAAAAAACCACTTCTACGGTGACTCGACTCTTAAATTTCTTTAGTCGTCGACCTATACGTTTCGCACGCTTCTTCGCGAAAATTTTATCAAGAGTAGTGAATCTTTTTCACCTCAGCAAATCTCCCAAATCGATTCGGCTAAATCTTGAAATTTGTTTGCCACATTTGTCGCATGAACATAAAGAATTATTGGTTCGTGCTGCAATCAGTAATGAGCTGCAATCCTATATGGAATTTTTCAGCATTTGGGGAAGCTCCAATGCTGAGAATATTGCACGTATCCGTAATATTACTGGCGAGCATTATTTCCATGAAGCCATGGCTGAAAAAAAAGGAATTGTTCTTTTAGCTCCGCATTTTGGAACATGGGAGGTCATGAATGCTTGGTTTGCTCAACATACCAAAATGACCATCATGTACAAACCGATAAAAAATGATGAAGCGGATCAGTTTGTTCGACAAGCACGAAGCCGTGAACGTGCACATCTAGTACCAACTGATGAAAGTGGTGTAAGACAAATTTTCAAAGCACTGAAAATGGGTGGTACAACGGTTGTTCTGCCTGATCATACGCCCAAACATAGTGTAGAAACCATTGATTATTTTGGTTTACCTTTGGCATCAAGTAACTTGAGTTCAAAATTAATCCAAAAAACCAAAGCGAAAGCTTTGTTGGTGTATGCAATACGTAACGATACTGAAGATTTCGATATGTTTATTGAACCGATTGATGAAAAAATCTATGAAGGAACACCAAATGAAGGAACTTTGGTGATCCATCATGCGATTGAAAATTTAATTCGTAAATATCCAGAACATGCGCACTGGAGTTATAAACGTTTTAAAGCCAACCCTGAATTACGGGAAATTTATAATTTGCCCTTTGATGAAGCAGTGGCTGTAGTGAATCGAGTCCGAGCAGAAAATTCAACTGCTTCGAATGAACCACCTCTTCGATTCACGAAATGATTTTTTTTGCATCACTCGGTGATTGTTCAATTTAAATTGAATACTCCCCTTTTCAATCGTACTTTCAAAAGGAATTGAAAGTGCTGCCAATCTCGCTTGTACAATTCCACTCGGATGATTATAACGATTATCAAATCCTGCTGATGCAATGGTCAATTGAGGATTCAGTCGTTGTAAAAAATCATAAGAAGAACTGTGTTGACTTCCATGATGCCCCAAAATAAGCACATCAACACTCAAATCTGGATATTGCTGTAAAAGCTGAAACTCTGTCTCCCAACCTGCATCGCCCATCAATAAAAAATTTCGATATTGTTCTGCCTCTGGCACTTGAATATAAAGTACACAAGACCTTTCATTCTGATTTGTATGTACCTCATCAAGCTGATCTTCATCAGGTGATAGCACTTGAATTTGCACACCATCAAAATTCCAATGCTGCCCAGCCGAACAATACTCAAAATTCATCGCATCAAATCTTTTATCCTGCTGATTTGAAATGACATGTTTAATTTTTATATGATTGGCAACATATTCAAAAGCGCCCGCATGATCTTGATCCAAATGAGTCAAGACCACTTTATCGAGTTTGGTAATGCCTTTTTTCATCAAATATGGCGTAATGATATTATGACCAATACTGAATTTATCTTCATCGAAAGAACCACCTGTATCAATCAACATATTTTGATTGGGCAGTTGTAAAAATATCGCTTGCCCTTGCCCCACATCCAACACCGTCAATTCAAATTTTGCTGGTGGCGTTGTCATGAATATTAGTAGAACACAAATGACCACCCAGCCTTTGGGTAAGGTGCCATTGGGCATAAATAAAATGAAAATGCCTAATCCAAGAAGCGCAATTTTCCAAGGCGTTAAAGCCAACCAGTTTAATTGAGGATTGAATATTTTTTGTAAAGTATTTAGGCAAAAATTTAAAAAACTCAAACTCCAATCAGCAATATAAAAAAACACCAAAGACAATGGCTCAATCCAGCCACTCAAACATGCACCCACGATCTCAAAAGGCACAACGAATATTCCAATGATTGGAATTGCAATCAGATTGACCAAGGGTGCAATCCAAGACACCTGCTGAAAAATGATGGCAACCAAAGGAAACAATGCAATAAATATTTTCCATTGTGAATCGAATAGAACGTACAAAAACTTGCTTAACTTTGATTTCCATACACTTAATTCAGTTTGATGAGTTTGGGCAGGTGTTTGTGGCTCTTGAACTACGGTTTGATAAACCCTGATTAAAATAAAACAAGCACCATAGGACAACCAAAACGCCGCAGATAAAATACCGAATGGATCAATCAATAACAAAATACTGGCACTACATAAAAGTAGTTTTAAGGCATTGATTTGTTGTTTAAAAATTAATAATAGTGAAATAATAAAAACCGTTAAACAGGTTCGCATCGCAGGGATTTCAAACCCAACAAAAGCAGTA
Source organism: Acinetobacter shaoyimingii (assembly GCF_011578045.1). Classification (NCBI taxonomy): domain Bacteria; kingdom Pseudomonadati; phylum Pseudomonadota; class Gammaproteobacteria; order Moraxellales; family Moraxellaceae; genus Acinetobacter; species Acinetobacter shaoyimingii. The sequence goes on along the minus strand of NZ_CP049801.1, from coordinate 1,222,933 downwards.
TAAATCAGCACACAGAACAAAAATGGTAATAACAGCAGATATGGCCTAGGTAATCGCAAAAAGACTTTAGGAATAAATGTGGTGACCACCATATTCAGTACAAAGCATACAATCACGGCAAAAATTAAAACATGTGGGCCTGATATGGCCAAAAGATGTGCAATACCCAGTGTCTTAAATTGATCTTGCGTCGTTTTAGACAATAGGCTCTCATCCCCTGTCAATAAACCCAGCAGTAAACCTTTGTTCTCAAATGCCTGTCTCTGAATAAAATTGCGAAATTTTAATCTATGCTTTTCTGCGTATAATTTGATTCTATTGAAGATTTTCTTTTGTTGTTTGGCAAATACAGAATAATTGAGCATGAGGCGATCTTCAACTGTCAGCTGTTGTACATCACGGATTTGCATCGTTCCCATAATATTTTGTTGTATAAACCATTTTTCTTGATCAAATACACCATCAACCGCATAGGAATGCGTTGGTTTTAACTTTCCACTTACCCGATAATATTCACCCAGTTGTAGTGCTTTTTGATCTGGCCCCATTTTCAAATACAGCATCACATCATAAGGTTGATGATTCTCAGCAATCACGGTGACTTTTTGTTTAACACTCACGTGTTCTTGGGATGATGAGCGCTCGTCAATGTGATTAATATAGACCAATACTGTCTGTTCTGAGATTTGATCAATACGCTGGCTTAAACGATGGTTCAATTTATGGTCAGCAAAATAATGCCCCAGTAAAAAGCTACTGCACAACACTGATATATGAAAAATGAGGACAAAAAATTGCTGTTTGTAGATGTTGGGGACAATAAAACGTGCAAGAAATGAGCCTGTGCTGATCAAGCAAAACCAAAGTGTCATTGAGATGAGTTTAGGAGATAACACCATCCCCATGGTTGATATACCTAGAATCCAACCGAAAAGTATGCAATACCCAAACATGTATTCTTATTGTTCTGTCGTTTATATTCTTGTTGAAACAATTAAAGCCCATTTTCATGAGCTTTAAAAGACAACTAATCGGATTTTAATGGGATTTTAGCCGATGAGTATTAGACCCATACACCATCTTGCATATGTAAAATTCGATTTGCTGATTTGGCCAATTGTTCATCATGAGTGACGATCAACATCGACATATTAAACTCGTTACGTAAGTCTGAAAGTAATTCAAATATGCTAATTGCAGTCTTACGATCAAGGTTTCCTGTAGGTTCATCTGCCAACATGACTTTAGGTTGAGTCACAAGCGCACGTGCCAACGCAACACGCTGACGCTCACCACCTGAGAGTTCACCTGGTTGATGCGTCATACGATGTGAAAGACCAACACGCTCTAGTAAATATTCTGCTCGCTCTTTGACTTTTTTAAAGTCTGCGCCTTTACGCAACATAAGCGGCATTGCAATATTTTCTAAAGCGGTAAATTCAGGTAATAAATGATGGAATTGGTAGACAAAGCCTAAATGCTCATTACGCTGAAAACCACGCTCAGCTTCACCTAAGCTATCAAAACGCTGACCATTCAAAAAGACCATACCTTCGTTTGGGCGCTCTAAACCACCCAAAACATGCAGTAAAGTACTTTTACCTGAGCCACTTGAACCCACAATCGAGACAAACTCGCCCTGCATCACCTGCAAAGAAAGATCCCTAATCACATTGACCGTTGTTTTACCATCGGTAAAACTTTTTTGGATGTTCTTTGCTTCTAACACCACATTATTCATAACGAAGTGCCTCCGCTGGTTGAATTTTAGCAGCACGGAATGCTGGGTAAATCGTGGCTAAGAAACTCAGTAATAAAGAGAGACCGACAATCACAACAACATCTTGCCATCTTAAGTAAGAAGGTAAGTAGTTAATGAAATAGGCATCGAACAGGTTCAAACCAAATGTGGTATTTAACCAGCCAATTGCACTACTAATATTGGTCGCAAAAATAATCCCCAATACTGCACCTGCAAGTGTACCAATCACTCCAATCACCGTACCTTGAACCATAAAAATTCGAGTAATGGTGGCAGGAGAAGCACCCAAGGTTCTTAAAATCGCAATATCCGATTTTTTATCGGTCACAACCATCACAAGCGATGACACGATATTAAATGCAGCAACCAGTACAATGAGGAATAACAATAGGCTGACCATTGCTTTTTCCATTTGAATGGCACTGAACAGATTACCATGGGTATAAGTCCAGTTTGATGCATAGAAATTACCTGGTAAGGCTTTTACGACATCATCTGCAACTTCTGGTGCACGGAAAATGTCATCCAACTTCATGCGAATCCCTTGCGCACCATCAGGTAAACGCAATAATGTCGCCGCATCATTGAGGGCGATATATCCCATCATTGAGTCGACTTCAGCACCAATACTGAAAATACCGACAATTTTGAAACGCTTAAAGCGAGGCACGACACCAGCTGGAGAAGGCGTTGCTTCAGGTAAAACCAACGTAATATTGTCGTTAATATCCAAGCCCAATGCATCGGTCATTTGTTTGCCTAGAACAATACCAAACTCGCCTTTTTTCAAGGCGTCGATACTACCAGCAACCATATGATCTTGGATGATCGAAACATTACGTTCATATTTTGGGTCGACTCCAGTGACCATAATACCTGCCACTTGTCCTTGAGCAGTCAGCATGCCTTGTAGCTGGGTAAAAGGCGCTACACCAGTGACATGTTCGTGTTGCTCAATTTTCTTGGCAAGATTCGGCCAGTCTGTTAAGATTTGTGTTGAAGAAACAGTGGCTTGTGGAATCATACCCAAGACACGGTTTTTCAATTCGCGGTCAAATCCATTCATCACAGATAAGACTGTAATAAGAACAGCGACTCCTAGAGTCAAACCGATCATGGATACCAAAGCAATAAAAGAAATAAAGTGATTACTCCGCCGTGCGCGAGTATATCTCAACCCTATATACAGCGAGATCGGTTTAAACATACCATCTAGTCCGAGGTGTTTTAATGGAAGCTATGCAGCACCAAAACGAAGAAAATGAAAGACGCGTCATGTCTCGTATTGATGCCGCCTTAAGAATCAATTATCAGATTATCTCTGATGAAGTCGCACTGAATGATCCGTACGATGCTAATTTTGTATTACCGCGTTATTTTCTCTTACTTGCAGAATTAGATCAATTTGATCACGCGCTTTTATACGAATTAGAACAATTAAATCAAAAAGATCAACAGATTGCTCGAATATTATCTTTATTTAACCAAAAATTAAACCTCATTACGGGCTCACTTTACGACTCAATTGTACAAACCATGTTACCAATCCCTCAAAATGTGAACATTTCTGAGAGTGGTTTTGGATTTTATACCAACCAAGCTATTGCTAAAGATTCATATATTCATGTCACGATTAGTCATCCTGAGAACTTTTTTCATATCGCAGCCATTGCGATGGTGGCCTATTCTAAACTCGAAGACAATGACATGTATAAAATTGGAGCATACTTCGTAACTTTGCACCCACAAGATAAAGTCAAAATTGCCAGCTGTATCAATTCAATAAGAAACAATCAATCGGATTGAAGATACTTTTATCAAAAGTATCTTCCAAAACATTCAATATATTTAAATCGTTATACATCAAAATTTGTCATTTCGTTTTACGATATTTAAATTACTGCTTTTTTGCAGAAATTCTTTTGTTAAATTTATCATGCGCTTTCAGATCACGATAAAAATAAACCACCAAGCCGAATACCAACACCAATGCTCCCATAAAGATCATCACTGTTAATTTTTCGTTATTTAAAAATGCGCCAAAAAATAAAGCAATCATGGGTGTAAGTACTGTTGTGAGTGACATTGTGGTTGCTTGTACATTTTTGACCAATTTAAAATAACATAACATGGCAAATACAGATGCCATGATGGATGAATACAATAGTCCTGAAAGCGATTTGAAATGTGGTAAATGATCAGGTGCATGTTGCCAAATAAAAGGCAACATCAATAACGAAAAAATGCAAGAAATTAAAATAGAACCAGTTGCCTGTGAAATGGGTTGTAACGGGGCATTGACCTTTTTAATCCAGAAAATGGAAGCACAATAAATGCTAACACTGATAAGCATCAAAACAATGCCAGTTGGATGCACATTTTGATTACTTCCACCCAAACAAATAATGCTTAAACCAGAAACTGCAATCAACATTCCTAACCACTGTAAGCGGTGTAAATGTATTGAGAAAGCAAAGTGTCCGATGAGTCCTGCAATAATTGGAGCCAAACCAAACATTAAGGCGATAATGCCTGAACTTAAATATGGGGTCGCTAAATAAACAAAAATTTGCGCCACAATAAAACTACAAGCACCAGCAATATAACTATGGATAGATAAGCGATCGAAAGGAAGTTTTGCACGAAAGGTAAGCAGCAAGATCAAAATAATGGGTAAGGCAATAAAGAAGCGAAATAACAATGCCCAAAGTGGATAAAGATCACTCACACTCCACACAATGGCCAATGGTGTCGTTGCCCAAATAAAAACCAATAAGGCATAAGTCATCACAATACTGGCTTTTGATGGCATTTCAATCTCGCTAAAAGAGCATTTATTGATAAAAATATAGAAATAAAACTATGCTGTTTTACGTTTTTGCTTCTGAATCGTTTGATCTAAACTGCTAGAAAACTCACGTTTATCACGTTCAGAAATAGGTGCTGGACCGCCCGTTTGTACCCCAGCTCCGCGTAATGTGTCCATAAAATCTCTTAGATGCAAACGTGCTTTAATATTGGACTCGGTCCAAATTTCTCCACGAGGATTAATGGCAACTCCACCTTTTTCAATCACTTGTGCGGCAAGCGGTATGTCTTGTGTCATTACAATGTCATTTGCTTGCATACGATCTACAATTTCTTTATCCGCTTGGTCTGCGCCCTGCATGACTTGAATCGATTTAATACGTACGGATGGTGTAATTCCGACATTTTGATTCGCTACAAAGATCACTTCAAGTTGGTAACGATCAGATGCTCGAATAATCACCTCACGTAAAATTTTAGGCAAAGCATCAGCATCTACCCAAAGTTTGAATGGCAACAAAATAAAATACTCAAATGAATTTAATATCCTCTAGTTTAACAAATGCCAATAGTGTTGAAAGCATTCTTTTCATGGGTCAAAGTTTAGATCTGCAATTAAATGATAAATTTCAAATTTAAGCTTTAATTATCATAATTTAATTTTAATACACACTTTAATCACCTTAACTAAATGATAGTTTTGAGATTTATCACATTTTATTCTAAAATATTACTTTACTATTCATTTTCTGTTGTTATGAACTCTCCCATACACGAACCTCAGGCCACTGGTGCTGAAGGTGACTCTATTGTCCTAAAAAGATCAATGACCAAACGCCACCTGATTATGCTGTCATTAGGTGGAGCAATTGGTACAGGTTTGTTTCTCAGTTCTGGTTCTGTCATTGCAGATGCAGGTCCAATTGGCGCAGTGATTTCCTATTTTATTGGTGGTCTGATTGCTTACATGGTAATGCTCTGCCTAGGTGAATTGGCAGTGAACCAGCCTGTGACAGGTTCATTTGGCGCTTTTGCATCTAATAATATAGGTCCTGGGACAGGTTATATGGTGTCTTGGATGTACTGGCTGGGTTGGTCAGCAACATTAGGAACAGAATTTACCGCCGCTGCACTGCTGATGCAGGAATGGTTTCCAAGCATCTCCGTCTGGATTTGGACGATTATTTTTGCCAGTGCAGTCCTCATTTCCAATCTTACTTCAACGCGTTTCTTTGCAGAGTCTGAATTCTGGTTATCCTTGGTTAAAGTGGCAACCGTATTGATCTTTATCCTTCTAGGATTGGCTGCGATTTTTGGTTTAATCAATTATCAAGGTTACGATTCTGCCCCACTGTTTAGCAATCTCACCTCACACGGTTGGTTCCCAAACGGTTTATTCCCTATTTTCACCACCATGCTGATAGTAAATTTTGCCTTTAACGGTACAGAAATGATTGGTATTGCTGCTGGTGAAACTGAAAATCCAGCACGTGATGTACCTAAAGCGATTCATGCCTCAGTATGGCGCCTAATGATTTTCTTTGTCGGAACGATCATTGTCATTAGCGCCCTACTCCCTTATCAAGATGCTGGATTGAACAGTAGTCATGGTGATGGTCTCAGTAATAGCCCATTTGTCTCTGTGTTTAACTTTATTGGTATTCCATATGCTGAAGACATTATGCGTTTTGTGATTATCACCGCATTACTTTCAACGGCAAACTCAGGTTTATATGCTGCATCACGTATGATGTGGGCATTATCAGTTCAAAAACAACTTCCTAAAGTATTCTCAAAATTGACCAAATCTGGCACACCGATTGTTGCGATTTTAGTCACTATGATCGGCGGTTTACCGGGTCTATTGTCTGAACAGTTTGGTGCGGATGTGATCTTTAAAAACTTACTGGGTGTTGCAGCATTCACGATGGTGATTGTGTGGATGAGTATTTGTTGGAGTCAGTTCAATTTCCGTCGTAAATGGCTGAAGTCAGGTCATTCAATGTCTGAATTAAAATTTAAAACACCTTGGTTTCCGCTTGTACCAATTTTAGGACTTATTACCTGTACGGTGACGGGACTGAGTATGGCGGCTGACCCAGAAATGTTATCAGGCTTTATTGGGTGTTTAATTTTTATGGCTGCCTGTTACGGAAGCTATTATTGGCTATACCATAATAAGAATTAAGTTTTATCTTATAAGAAAACCCGCATTATTGCGGGTTTTCTTAATTAATATAGTTGAGACGAAGAATGTATTAATCTCTTCTAATTATTCATTTCATGCTGTCTTAAATTATTTTCAATGATATATATCCATGCGGTTAGCATCGCCTGATCATCTTTAGATTTTGTCTTCTTTAGTGCATTCGACAATAAACCCGCAATAATTAGAAAAATTCCGATATGTATAATCAAACTCAATGTTGTATATGGAATAAACTTCATCAACGCCGCATTTGCGACCAATAGTGACAAAGGTAATGTAACGTGATTTGAATTTTTGCTCGCTGAAAAATCTGGAAGTGCTTTTTGAATCTTTAGGTCTAACTTTTCTTGTTCAGACCATTCAAGTGGCAAAAATATATTTTCCAATTTATTTTTCAGATTTATTAAATTTGGATCTTGATTTGAAGTTTGATATCTGCGTACTTTAAGAATCAAATAGAGCTTAAATAGGCTAAGAAGATCGAGTGCAAATACTTCGTTTTGATTTGTGCTTAAACTGAGGTAAAATTGTCTGGTGGATTGATCTAGCTCATGGATATATAGCTGATCAATAATGCTTAAAAATTGTTCTTTTGAAATGATATGTGTATAGTTTTGTATGGAATATTCGAACCAATCTGCATAATTAATCAACATACGATAGGCATGCTCATTTTTAACGCCAACATTAAACGAATTAACTTCAAAATTAACTGAATAAATAAATTGATTATAATTAGAATTCATATTTTTGTTTTTTAAGATTAAATAATAGACTTTTAAACCATAACAGCGTCTTTCTTTTTTGACAATTCCCAACCTTATCTATAACATACGCATCACCTCGCAACGTCCCTATCGTCTAGAGGCCTAGGACATCGCCCTTTCACGGCGGTAACCGGGGTTCGAATCCCCGTAGGGACGCCATCTGATCTTCTTGATCGATCATTTAAATCTGCATCCTTATAATTATTCCATTGCAGATTTGTCGTTTTAATCTACAATACCTTCCTTCGTATTTTTTATTGTCTATTCTTTATGCACTCATCTCCGAATGATGCTTCGCATCAGGGCAATTCTGCGCCTTTAAAACGCGCTATGAGTACTCGACATCTGGTCATGATTTCGCTTGGCGGCGCAATCGGAACAGGCCTATTTTTAGGGTCGGGTGAAGTCATTGCACAAACGGGGCCAGTTGGTGCCATTATCTCCTATTTTCTAGGTGGTGTAATCGCCTATATGGTGATGCTGTGTTTGGGCGAACTTGCCGTTCATATGCCTGAATCCGGCTCTTTCGGTTCATATGCTCAACAATATATTGGTCCAGGTACAGGTTATACCATTACTTGGCTGTATTGGTTGACATGGGCTGCCACACTGGGAACAGAGTTTACCGCTGCTGCACTGTTAATGCAGGAGTGGTTCCCACAAGTTTCAGTTTGGTTGTGGACCATTATTTTTGCTGCAATCGTTTTTGGCTTAAACATGAGTTCAACACGATGGTTTGCCGAATCTGAATTTTGGCTGGCTTTAGTCAAAGTCATTACTGTGATTGCCTTTATCATTTTAGGTTTAATGGCGATTTTCGGTTTAGTTAGCTATCAAGGTTATGAATCTGCACCACTGTTCAGCAATTTGACAGCTCAAGGTTGGTTTCCACAGGGTTTATTTCCTATCTTTGCAACCATGTTGATTGTCAATTTTGCATTCTCAGGAACTGAACTCATTGGTGTTGCCGCGGGTGAAACGCAAGATCCTGCGAAAAATGTCCCAAAAGCAATTAATACCGCAATTTGGCGTTTATTGATTTTCTTTGTTGGTACGATTGTCGTGATTAGCGCCCTACTGCCTCATCAATTGGCTGGTTTAGGCGCTGAAGGTGTCAGTAGCAGCCCATTTGTGACTGTATTTAATAGCATTGGTATTCCTTATGCTGAAGACATTATTCGCTTTGTCATTATCACAGCATTATTGTCAGCTGCGAACTCTGGATTATTTGCAGCCTCTCGTATGATGTGGTCACTCTCTGTAAAGAAACAACTGCCAAAGGTGTTTTCTAAGCTGAATAGCCGTGGTATTCCTTACATTGCTGTCATCGTCACCATGTTTGGTGCATTGCCAGGTTTATTGTCAGAACAATTTGCACCAGAAACCATTTTCAAGAATCTTTTGGGTGTTGCAGCCTTTACCATGGTGATTGTCTGGATGAGCATTTGCTTAAGTCAGTTTAATTTCCGTCGTCAATGGTACAAAGACGGTCATAGTGCCAAAGAACTCGGTTTTGCTGCACCATTATTTCCAATCGTTCCAATTCTAGGTTTTATCTTCTGTTTCATTACTTGTGTCAGCATGGTTTTTGATACGGAGATGTTAGCAGGATTTATCAGTTGCTTAATATTCATTGCAATCTGCTATATCAGTTATTTTGTTTTTTATCAAAAGCAAAACTAACACAGAAAAAGAGTAGCGAATTGCTGCTCTTTTTTTTAATCTAAAACACATATCAATCACAATCTGTCAGCCTATGAAGATTCTCTTTATTCATGGTATGAATCAGCAGAATTATAATGCTGAAACGTTAAGACAATTCTGGCTACAAGTGTTTCAAACTGGATTACATCGTTTAAATATCGATTTAGACGTCAATGCACTTGATATTGTTTTGCCTTTCTATGGCGATTTACTCAGCAAGCATAAATTAAACAATACGCTTGATTTGAGGACATTTTTACCCAAATCTTGGAAAAATTTTAAAAGTCCTTTTCACTTTAAAAATGCAATGAGTGTGGTTCAAGAGAAAGATCCATGCTTAACCGCTTTGCCTTCTAATGAAGATATACAGCCACAAACATTGACACAACGTTTGGCACTGACCTCATCGCTTGCCAAAGATCGAGCATTAAAAGAATTGGTGATTTTTCTCAATCACTATCCCAAATTACATGCCACACTCATTGAAAAATTTTTAATCGAAACCTATCTTTACCTAGCCAATCCAGATTTTATGAATGAAGTACATGATCGGATTATGCACAATTTAGATCCCTATGAAGAGTACATCGTGGTTTCACATTCACTAGGGACAGTGATTGCATACAATCTCATTCATAAGAATAAATTATGCAGAATAAACCGATTAATTACCCTAGGCTCTCCACTGGCTTTTAAAGTGATCCAAGAGCGCCTCTCCACGCCTATTTCTAGACCTTCTCATTTTTCAGGTGATTGGATTAATTTTTATTCCCCTGATGATTTTCTCACAGCCTTCCCACTGACTGAACCTCCGTTCGATTTTCACCCCCCGATTGAGAACTTAGCCATCCAAACACTGATTAGCAATCCACACCGTATTATTGGATATCTTGCCAACCCATTGGTGATTCAAAGCATATTGGAAAGTTTAAGCATCGAAACAGCTTAATTTAAAAGCACATTTCACATATTTGTTTTCTTTTTATGCACTTGATTGATTTTTTATAGATTCGACTAGAAAAAGGTTTGACACATCAACATATCCACCCTAATATACGCCCACCTCTGAAACGTCCCTATCGTCTAGAGGCCTAGGACATCGCCCTTTCACGGCGGTAACCGGGGTTCGAATCCCCGTAGGGACGCCAATTTCAGAAGTAAAGTTTTTATTAAGTCCCTATCGTCTAGAGGCCTAGGACATCGCCCTTTCACGGCGGTAACCGGGGTTCGAATCCCCGTAGGGACGCCATTAATGACCTATGCATTAGGTAAAATTTTTGGTTTTAAAAATATTTACTTCAACTGTCCCTATCGTCTAGAGGCCTAGGACATCGCCCTTTCACGGCGGTAACCGGGGTTCGAATCCCCGTAGGGACGCCATATTCAAGATGGCAACATCTTATAAAAAAGCCCAAGCATTGCGACTTGGGCTTTTTTATTGCTTATGCTTTAAATCAAATAACACACAAAACTAGATCATAAGATTCAAAAAACAATACTGACTTTTAAATACAAAACAATTTTTCTTATTTACATTTGCCTTGCACTGAACCATTAATTACGTTCTTTGAACCAGTTGATGCGACACTACCTGCACAACTTAGATCGCCATTAATTACAGCTTTATCAATCACAATCGATGAACTTGTTTGTGTCAATTTTACATCACCTTGTACTGCTGACTTATTCAGATGAAATGCTTTAGCTTGTTGCGCTGTGATATCTCCTTGAATCGTTGCATTATTCAAGGTTAGAGATGCATTTTTAGCAACGGTAATATCACCATTGACCACAGAACCATTCAATACACACACAGCATTTGCTGGAATGTTTAAATCACCATTCACAATATTATTATTCATGGTTTTAGTGCAAGTTGCAGCAAAGCTTAAACTTGAACATGCAGACAACAACGAAAAAATGAAAACTTTTTTCATATTCTTTTCCTCTAAAATATAGGCAATTACGTTCTGTATAAGTGATAAATTTTTTTTAAAGTATTTATTCATAATCTGAATGAATTTATCGCAATAATTTTACTAAATTTGCCTTACTGTTCTGTAGTAATTCAGTGATGCATTCCACATTTAATTTATTCCAAAAAATATTAAGACATTGTTTATTATTATTTTTATTATCAAAAGATAAGGAGGCGATTTATAAAAATGGTGTCATTGCACTTTTAAGTTTTATCAAAATATTCAAATTGATATTTCATTGAGAATTAATAATTGAAAAATAAAAAGATTTACGTAATTAAACAATTTATGCACAGCTTCTGTCTTTCATTTGAATGAGTTTTAACCTAACTTAAAAATGAAATGCTCTAATAACTGAATTACATCATTCTTCATTCTATAAAAATTACACCTTTACATACGTCATATTCATCACACCTATGACAGCCTCACGGTGTAAAGCGACACGCGAGGAAACGATAAATGGCTTTGATCATTAGCATCATTATTTTATTCATTGCTCTATGGGCAATCTTCTTTTTTGAAGTTCCACGGTCTATCGGTAGCATAGTCACGATTGTTGTCGCGATTATCGCTGCATTCATTAGTCCTTGGTCAATCGTCTTAGGTATCCCGCTCATTGCCATCAGTATTATTGTGATGGTGGATTCACTGCGGATGAGCATCATCACAAAACCAGCATATGATGCTTTGTCGAAAGCAATGCCAAGTATGAGTACTACAGAACGAGAAGCGCTCGATGCAGGTACAAGCTGGTGGGAAAAAGAACTATTTATGGGGGCTCCAGAATGGAAAACCTTCAATGAATACCCTTACCCAACTTTATCAGCTGAGGAACAGTCATTTTTAGATAATGAAGTTCAACAACTGTGTGAAATGCTCAATGAATGGAAAATTTTTCATGAACTTAAAGATTTACCACCTGAAGTTTGGCAATTCATTAAAGATAAAGGTTTCTTAGGACTGATTATTCCAAAAGAATACGGCGGTAAAGCATTTAGTTCATTTGCACAAAGTCGCATTATGAGCAAAATTGCATCTCGCTCGCTCACGACTGCTGTGAGTTGTATGGTACCGAACTCTTTAGGTCCAGGTGAATTGCTACTGCATTATGGTACTGAAGAACAAAAAAATCGTTATTTACCGGGTCTTGCCAAAGGTGAAGAAATTCCATGTTTCGGTTTAACCAGCCCCGAAGCAGGTTCTGATGCAGGTGCAATTCCAGATACTGGCGTTGTCTGTTATGGCGAGTTCGAAGGTCAACAAGTGCTTGGCTTACGCATGAACTTCTCAAAACGTTGGATCACGCTTGCACCCATTGCCACAGTCATTGGTCTGGCATTTAAATTATATGATCCTGATGGTTTATTGGGTGATTCATCAAAAACTGAATATGGCATTACTTGCGCCCTACTTCCAGCCTCACATGACGGTGTAAAAGTAGGTCCTCGCCACAATCCAGGTTCACCATTTATGAATGGTATGGTTGAAGGGACAGATGTTTTCATTCCACTCGATTGGATTATTGGTGGTGTTGAAAATGCAGGTAAAGGCTGGCGTATGCTGATGGAGTGTTTGGCTGTGGGTCGAGGTATCTCACTTCCAGCGCTGTCAACTGCTGCAGGTGAAATGAGCTATCTGATGGTCGGTGCATTTGCCAAAGTACGTGAACAATTCAAAATTTCTGTCGGTAAATTTGAAGGTGTACAAGAAGCCACCAGCGATATTGCTTCTGATACTTATATGCTCGAAGCGTTCCGTTATTTAGTGACATGTGGTCTAAATCAAGGTGGAAAGCCAGCCGTGATGACTGCGATGGCGAAATACTATGCCACTGAAACCATGCGTAAAGTAGTCAATCACGGTATGGATGTTGTCGGTGGTCGCGCCATTCAAATGGGTCCACGCAACTTTATGGCACTGATGTACCAAGCTATTCCTGTATCCATTACCGTTGAAGGCGCCAATATTCTAAGTCGTTCCTTGATGATTTTTGGTCAAGGTTCAATGCGTTGCCACCCTTACCTGTTTGAAGAGCTTCAACTGTTACAAGCTGATGATAAAGACAGTGCTTTAAATACGTTTAACGATATTCTGTATAAGCATTTAGGCTATACCTTTAACCGTACAGCGCGTTCATTTGCATATGGATATTTTGGTGGTTCATCCAATGCACCAGATAGTGCAGATCCATTTACCTTACCATTTTACAAAACCATTAACCGTTTGAGTGCAAACTTTGCACTGACTGCTGACATGTGTTTAGGTCTATTGGCTGGTGATATCAAGCGAAAAGAAATGCTGTCTGGTCGTTTAGCAGATATTCATGCCAACCTATTTATTGCTACTGCTATTTTAAAATATTATGAGCATGGTCAAAAAACTGATGCTGAAAAAGTGCATGCACAGCTGGCTTTAGAAAAAGCATTATTTAATGCACAAGAAGCGTTTTATGGTCTGTTCGCCAATTTCCCAATGGGCATTGCGGCAAGCTTAGTGAAATTTATCTGTTTCCCACTGGGTCGTCCTGTGAAAAAACCAAGTGATGCTTTAAAAGTCAAAGCTGGCGATTTAATCCTACAAGAAAATCCCTTCCGTGACGCATTAAAGCAGCATGTGTTCTATGACACCAATCCTCATGATGTCAATGGACGAATGGAATCAGCATTTCAAATGCTCTTGGGTATTGAAGAACTTTGGCATAAATTCAAAAAGGCTGAATCAAAAGCTAAATTTACTGGTCTTACATTTGAAGAACATATTGAAAATGCCGTTGAAACGCAGTTTATCACCCAAGATGAAGCTGAAAAACTACTGGCATACAATGCTCAACGTTTTGACAGTATGTTAACTGATGTGTTTGATTTAGAACTAGATGATGTCTTGCCATTGGCTAATCCTCATCTTGAGGAAGAAGCTGAGACAGTAGAGACTTTGAAAGATAATTCATCGAATACTGATGTCACGTCTACATCTGAGCACGTTGAAACACCTGAGAATACTCATCAAAACTCAACCGAGCATTTAAGTGACAAAGCATCAAATACAGATGAAAAATCCAAGGATGAGCAGGATCAAACGCCTTTCTTAAGATTTTAAATAAGGTTTTAAATTCTGATTTTATCAAACGCGACTGAATTCAGTCGCGTTTGTTTTTAAACATCCTAAACATATAAGATTTTTTATCCGTAGATTCTAGTTTTAAAGTCAGCGCTAGGACTTAGGTGGAATAGACAACTCGCTTAAAATGACCAAAATAAATTCACTGCGATCATATCGGATGAGGGGTTTTTAACACAATCGGTGATATGGTATGAATGCGTGAATTGTGTAAAAACAATAGTCGATGTACGTTTTATAAAATCGTATTGAAAAGCGTGAGCAATAAAAAATAGATGAACATGAATAACCAATGGAGAAAAGAATGACCAAGGACATCATCATTGTTGCAGGTAGCCGTACACCTATGGGTGGTTTTCAAGGTAGCTTGTCTGGTTTAACAGCACCAGAATTAGGTGCCAAAGTCATTGAAGAGTCGCTAAAACGGGCAGATATTTCTGCTGAACAAGTTGATGAAGTCATTATGGGCTGTGTCTTGCCTGCAGGTCTTAAACAAGGCCCTGCCCGCCAAGCCATGCGACTGGCAGGTGTTCCTGATCATGTGGGTGCAACAACCATTAATAAAATTTGTGGTTCTGGTATGAAAGCTGTGATGCAAGCTGCTGACGCAATTAAAGCTGAGTCTGCGAACATTGTGGTCGCTGGTGGTATGGAGTCAATGAGTAATGCGCCTTACTTACTCGATAAAGCACGTTCAGGCTATCGTATGGGCCATGGCAAAGTTACAGATCACATGTTCCAAGAAGGTCTAGAAGATGCTGAAACAGGACTTTCTATGGGGGTGCTGGCTCAGGATATGGCCAATAAAAAAGGCTATACACGTGAGCAGCAAGATGAATTTGCCATTCGTTCATTAACTCGAGCGCAAAAAGCAATTGAGCAAGGTTATCTAAAAGATGAGATTGTGCCTGTCACAGTGAAAACGCGTAAAGGCGAAATGAGTGTTGAGCACGATGAAAATCCTGCCAATGCCAATATTGATAAAATTCCAACACTACGTCCAGCTTTTGCCAAAGATGGCACCATTACCGCTGCCAATGCCAGCTCAATTAGCGATGGCGCTTCAGCTTTTGTGGTGACTTCGGCAGATTATGCCAAAGCACATGGACTTGAAACATTGGCTCACATCAAAGCCTATGCATCAAACTCACAGCATCCTTCAGAATTCACGATTGCACCTGTTGGCGCAATTGAAAAAGTCTTGAAAAAAACCGGTTGGTCTGCTGAAGAAGTTGATTTATGGGAAATCAATGAAGCCTTCGCAATGGTGACTATGGCTGCAATTGATGCCTTTAAACTGGATGTTGAAAAAGTCAATATTCATGGTGGTGCATGTGCTTTAGGTCACCCATTGGGTTCTTCAGGTTCGCGTATTATTTTGACCCTGATTCATGCTTTAAAACGTTTAGGTAAAACCAAAGGGATTGCCGCACTTTGTATTGGTGGTGGTGAAGCCACTGCTATTGCGGTTGAAATTCCGCAACTTTAAGCAATGTACCCAACAGCCATGATCAAATCATGGCTGTTTTGCACACACCGATCAAACCCTAAATTAAACAAAGAGTTAAGCAATGTCAAAACAAGATTATGAAAATGGTTTAAAAGTTCGTACTGAAGTGATGGGCGAAAGCTTTGTCAAACGTGCTCAGGACAATACCGTCCCATTTACACAACCACTTCAAGACTGGATTAATGAACATGCATGGGGTTCAACTTGGCAACGTGAAGGTGTGCTTCCCCGCAAATACCGCTCGCTCATTACCATTGCTTTTTTAACTGCACAAAAAAGCCCGACAGAACTCAAGGGTCATGTTCGTGGTGCTTTGAATAATGGTGCGACAGTTGAAGAGATTCAGGAAGTATTACTTCATAGCTTACCGTATTGCGGAGCGCCAGCAACACAAGAAGCTTTTAGAGCAGCGCTTGAAGTGATTAATGAATATCAAAAATCTTCAGAGTCTTAAAACGAAGCGTTGTGCTTGAGACTGTCTTTTAAAAGAATCTAGTTGTCATTACATTTTCGATTTTCGATTTTCGAACGCTTGAAATCAGTATAATGCTCTCTTTGACACGCTAAAATTACATGCTGAATAAAGTTACATAGATTTCAGACAGTCTCAAATACTCCTAAGTCCATCTTTATGATTAAGTTTTGGAAATGCTGGGCTTCATGAATATGCATATATCATGAGAAAAGATCATTAGACCCAATGCACATTAAAGCTGTAATAAAACTGGTTTACTTCAAAACGTACGTGATAACCCAATTGAGTCAAGCTTGAAGACAATTGACGAATATCTTCTAATGGCAAATATTTAGGTAACACTGTAAAAACAGCAGTATTCCCCTGTTTCGCATTGTCTTCAATCATTTCAGCCAGTTTCGATTGATAATGTTCAATCGTTAAATTGGCATGCTGAGAATAATTTTTCGCTTGTTCAGCACTGATAAAGCTTGTCATTTCATTCTTTTTTAAGTCTAAAATCATAATTTAATAGAATTAAAATCAAGCAAAGGTCAAACAATGTAATGATCGGTAAAGTTATGCATCTTAAATAGATTAAAGATTATTTGAATGTTTCAGCAAAATTGCAGCCTGATATTTCGACGGCAAATTTAGTATTCGTTAAAAATTGCTGTGCGCTATACCCACTAAGAAGCAATTAAATCTAACTGAATTTTATATGATTCAACAATTGTTATTTATTTATCACAAATATAGATATATTGTGAATCAATAAGCATATTTTTATTAACAAAACTAAAGAAAATATACGATTAAAACTACGATTCACTACATGATTTCACAAAGCATTTGACCCTGTTTTAGGATCAGTATTGAGTGAATAGCTGCGCTCATAAGCAGTGAGAGTGTTCATACGAATAAAACATTGTGAACAGTAACGATATCAAAAATAGCATATAGTTGAACAACGTTTAACATCCGTAAAATTAAATGGGAGGCATAATGCCTCCCATAATTTTGAGCTCAATTCATATAAATGCTGAATTCAACACTTTACTAATGTGTTGCTGTCGTCACAGCTGAATCTTCAGCTTCAACTTCATTGAGCTTTTCAGTTTTCGGTGCATCTTCCCCAAGGTTTAAAAACAGATTAAGCGCAATAGCTGCCAACGTAGCAGTACCAATTCCGCCTAAGTCAAAAGAACCGAACTTCAAACTAAAATTACCTGCCCCCATAATCAAACTCACAGCTGCGATAATGAGTGTGCTGTTTTTGGTAAAATCAACTTTATTGTCGATCCAGATTTTAGCACCAGCAACCGTAATTAATCCAAACACCACGATTGAAGCACCACCGAGTAGCGCAACAGGAATAGTACTAATCACTGCACCAAATTTTGGAGAAAGACCGAGCAAAATTGCAAAGATACCTGCAATGACAAATACAGTGGTTGAATAGACCTTAGTTACAGCCATCACGCCGATATTTTCTGCATAAGTCGTCATACCCGTACCGCCAACTGAAGCTGACATACTGGTACATACCCCATCTGCTAAAAATGCGCGTCCCATATATGGATCTAGATTTTTCCCTGTCATCCCAGATACAGCTTTAAAATGTCCTAGATTTTCAGCAACGAGAATCAGCGCAACAGGTGCAATGAGTAAAATAGCATTGGCATTAAACACAGGGCTATGAAATGTTGGCAGACCAAACCAAGCTGCTTCTGAAATCACTGCAAAATTAATTGGTGTTCCCAAACCTAAGAAATTGGTCATCACAAAATACAAAATATATGCAGCAATTAATCCGAGTAAAAGCAGTAGTCGACGAACCATCCCTCGGGTAAATACAGCAACCACACTAATACATAAAATCGTAACCACCGCCATCCAAGTATCAAATGAACTTGCCGAAACCCCTTTGATGGTCACTGGTGCCAAATTTAGACCGATGATCATGACGATTGCACCTGTCACAATAGGTGGCATGAGTTTTTCAATCCAATTTGTACCTGTTTTCATGACAATCAAACCGATAGCTGCATAAATCAAACCACAGACCACCGTTCCTCCAAGTGCTAAGGCAATATTTGGATTGGAACCCACACCCGAATATCCAGTTGCTGCTGCAACTGCCCCAATAAATGCAAAGCTAGACCCCAAGTAGCTTGGCATACGACCACCTGTAATCAAGAAGAATAAAATTGTGCCTATTCCCGTGATTAATATGGTTAAATTTGGATCAAAACCCATCAATAATGGTGCAAGAACAGTTGCACCAAACATTGCAAATGCATGTTGTAGGCCTAATACAATACTTTTTCCTGCGGGTAAATATTCATCTGTTTGTACAGGTGTGACATCTAGGTCGCCTTGATAAGGCTTGAATTTCGGGAACCACGATTCTTTTGTTTGCATGGGTTTCCACTCCTTTTTCGGATGATTTTTTAGTTCATTGGTTGAGGCTCACAATAAGCACGATTGAAATACATCAGTGCATTTAGTCCTTCATTGTGTTGAATGGCTTTTACTTCACAAATCAACACGTCATGACTCCCCACAGACATGCTTTGTACCACTTCACAATCAAACGACACCAAAGCACCCTGCAAAACTGGTGCCAATGTTTTTAATGTTGTCCATTGGCCCACTGCAAAGCGTTCGGTCATAGTGTTACGGCCTCCAAAAAGATGAGATAATTGTTGCTGACTTGAAGATAATGTATTGACACATAAAACTTTATTTTGATTAAACGTTTCAAAAACAGAAGCTGATCGATTCAAGCAAACCAATAAAGTCGGAGGTGAATCTGTCACACTACACACCGCTGATGCCGTAAAACCAGCTTTTCCTGCCTCGCCATTGGTGGTAATCACATGAACAGCAGCGCCAAGGTTGGACATACCTTGACGAAAGATTCCAGCATCAAGAGTTTCGTCATCACAACGCGTATTTGAGATTTGATGAGGCATTGCATGATCAGCAATAGCATGGATTAAAGTTTTGGTATTCATAGCGCTCTCCGATGCTGAAGCCCGTTTTCACCTTCAGCACTGTGGATTTATTGGATCATTTTTCATTGCTCGTGAAACATTGAATACTAAACATGGGCAATTGAAGCGATTTCAACCAATGCATCAGGTTTCACTAAGCCTGTTTGAACACAGTAACGCGCAGGTTTATCTCCTGGGAAATATTCCGCATATACTTGATTGATAGTGGCATAATCCGCCCAATCTTTGACAAAGACATGGTTAAATGTCACGTCATCCATCGTACCACCCGCGGTTTCAATCACGCGTTTAATGGTTTCTAGAATATGCCGTGTTTGCGCTGCAGCATCCCCCACATGCACGACATTATTATTTTCATCAAAAGCCAAAGTACCTGATACATACACAATATTGTCTGCTTTGGTTGCTGGTACATAAGGCGCTAATGGTTTACCTGTTCCCGCTGGAAGAATAATTTCTTTTGGCATGTATACATCCTCTGAATGTTTTACCCTATTTATGGCTTGGGTCTAATTTGAATGAGTTTTTAGATATTTATTTAAGCTGTTTTGGCTAAATCTTTACTGTCTGTTGCAAAGGCATCGATAAAATTTTGTGTATCTGACACCCAACCAAAAAAGGTTTTGATGTTGTACAAACTGGCATCATGCGCTTCCTTTGGTCCTGCCTGATGACATGCATCCGCCAGTACCGCACCAAAATACTCAAGGAAAAAACCATCTCGAAGTGTCGATTCCACACAAACATTGGTGGCAATGCCGACAAAAACTAGATTACGAATGCCTCTCACACGTAAGGTACTGTCTAGTGCCGTGTTAAAGAAACCGCTATAGCGTGGTTTTTCAATCACGATGTCCTGAGGCAATGGCTGCAATTCATCAATGAGCTCAAAATCCCACCCACCTTTTGCCAATAGCGTTCCTTGTAACTCAGGTCGTTTACTCATGGTTTTTAAGGCATTGGATTTATGGAAATTGGGAGAATCTACACCTCCAGCTTCACGGTATTGATTGTCCCAACCATTTTTAAAATAAATCACTTGGATGCCTGCTTGATGAGCAACATTCACCGCTTTCTTGATGTTTTCCACCACAGGCTTAGTCGCTGATACATCAAAACCTGCCAAGTCTAAATACCCCCCTTTAGAGGTATAGGCATTTTGCATATCAATTACAATTAACGCGGTTTGTTCAGGTGCAAACTGAATCGATTCTGGTTCTGCTTTTAAAATTTTTCCTGTACCGAGCGACTCTGTAAAATGGCTAATGACCACAGATTCTTCGTTTAGACTCATGCGCTTTTCTCCAGAACGGATAAAGATGGATCTTCAGCATCGATGACGACATTGGCACGAGATTTCATGAGTGGTTGCACACGTGTTCCAAAATCTTCAACGCCTTGTACAAAATCATCAAAAGTTAAGAGAATGCCCCCTGTGCCTTCGATGGCATCAATTTCATCCAGCATTTTTGCGACGTTTTCATAAGAGCCGACCAAGGTACCCATGTTGATATTCACAGGCGATACGCTGGATGCCATTTGACGAATATTGGTATCTGCACCCGATTTTGTGTCTTTACCGCCTTGGTTGAGTAACCAATTAATGGCTTCCTGATCTGCACCATCGTTGTAGCTTTGCCATTTTGCAAATGCTTCTTCTTCGCTTTCCCCCATAATCACCATAAACAGCACATAAGTTTGGACTTCTCGCCCTGTTTTATCGGTTTGTGCTTTTAAGCGGTCATTGATTTCGGCATAAGCAGTTGGTGTATTCAAGCCCTTGCCAAAAACAAAGTTATAATCTGCATATTGGGCTGAGAATTCCAAACCTGCATCGGACTGACCTGCACAAATAATTTTCATATCTGCTTGTGGACGAGGGCTTACTCGGCAATCTTCCATGGTGAAATGTTCACCTTTAAAATCTGATTTGCCTGTAGCCCAAAGCTCTCTTAAAATTTGTACGTATTCTGATAAATACTCATAACGTTTGCCAAAGTATTCATCCCCTGGCCACATACCCATTTGGCTATATTCAGGGGCCTGCCAGCCTGTGACGACATTGAGTCCAAAGCGACCATTTGAGATTGAATCGATGGTTGAAGCCATACGCGCGACAATTGCAGGTGGCATCACCAAGGTCGCAGCAGTTGCATAGATTTGAATTTTGCTGGTGACAGCAGCTAAACCTGCCATCAAGGTGAAAGTTTCAAGGTTATGATCCCAAAATTCAGTTTTACCCCCAAAACCTCGTAATTTGATCATGGTTAAAGCAAAGTCAAACCCATAATGCTCAGCACGTTGCACAATTGTTTTGTTCAATTCAAACGTAGGCATATACTGCGGCGCATTTTCTGAAAGTAACCAACCATTGTTGCCAATCGGGCAAAAAACTCCAATTTTCATACGCTCTATCCTCTTTAAATCATTTATTTGTTTACATGGTCCAATCCAATTTTCTGTTCACTTTTGAACGTTTGTTTGATGAAAATGATATTGCATAGAGCATGCCAACTTTAAAATAATATTGTTTAACAACAATTTATAAATAATATGTGTTTTGTATTTTTTACCATTAAGTAAAATAAACTTTTTATACATGCACCTAATTTGTGAGTAATGTTCAAAATGTGTGCATTTTAAAATATGAAAGTTCCTCATTTTTTCTAAATAAAAAAAACCGAATCATTGAAATTCGGCTTTAAGTTAAGTCATTGCGTTTTTCAAATTTAGGAGACTTGGCTCATCAATTGGGAAGCATTTGATTTTTGTATAAGTGACAGTAGTGTTTCATTCATCATGCTTGCTTCTGTCACCGTAGCCGCATGCCCTCCACTATCTAGCAGTACACATTCCGCATGAATAAATTTCTCCGCTAAGGCTTGTGACTGATGATAAGGCACCAAAAAATCATCCTTGTTGGCAAGAATAAGTAGTGGAATTTTTCTTAAGAATTGTTCAGTCTCCTCTGGCATTTCATAGCTCATTAAGGCATTTAAACGAGTCAGCACGTTATACGCGGGCGGAAAATCATGTATTTGCTTGTTTTCTTGTTGAATCAAAGTTTGAATATTTCTTGAAATCCACGCAGGTGTATAAAGAAATAAAGCTTGTGCTTCAACATAAGCTTGAATACCCGCTTGTTTTAGCAATGCTATACGCGTTTGAAAGCATTTACGTGTATGCGCATCTAGATATGCCCAGCCATTTAACACAGTCAAGGATAAAATGTTTAAATCACTATAACGACTGATACGTGCCAGTTCGGCACCAATAAAACCGCCCAAAGCATGTCCGATAAAATGAAAAGATTTGATCTCAGCAGCTTGAATTAAATGAAACAGTTGTAAAGCAAGATCTTCCATCGTGTAATTTTTTTTTAAAAGCTGAGTGTTGGCGTGACATCCTTCTTGATCATAAGTAAACACATGGAAATGTTCTTGAAAAAATGCAATTTGTGGTGCCCAAAAAGCACCGTGTCCACCTAGACCAGAGCATAAAACCAAATATTCAGCATTTTGATTCTTCAAACATGGATAAAGTTGATATTCCATTTTCATCTTCTATTTTGTTTTGATCTTATATTTGAGCAATTTCCATGCCGTTTTCTATTCAAAATGAATTGTATCTATGTACCATTACACATGATTAAATGACTAAAATCATGCCTTGTATCATCAAAAAATGTTTCTCGTCGCAAACCTCTGTGAAATGGCAAAAAATCTTAAATATTTGTTTTCGATATACCGAGATTTATAGATTTATTTCGCTGAATAATTTTAATCGGTAGAACACTCATTTAATGCATGAAATATATGTAACATCAGCATTTTAAGGCAATTTTAATGTGGTTTTTAAATCAAATAATCATTAAGATAAACAAGTGTAATTGATTTAAATTCGTTTATTTCTTCTGCAATTTTTATCTCTCGTTTTTGCTTAACAAATAAGGTCAAATCATGGAACTTCGTCATTTAAAATATTTTATTAGTGTTGCCGAAGAACTCAATTTTACCCGTGCTGCTGAAAAAATTTTTATTGCTCAACCATCACTAAGCCAACAGATTAAAGACTTAGAAGAAGAATTGGGCGCTCAGCTTTTTTTAAGAAAAAAACGCTCGCTGAGTCTGACTGAAGAAGGTCAGCAATTTTATATTGATGCCAAACATATTTTAGAACTTGCCGCCAAAGCCAAACAAAATGTGCAACTCATTACCAACTGTAAAAAGAACAAACTGAATATTGGTTTTTTACCTATCGCAGAAATGAAAATTTTCCCTTATGTGATGCCACTCATTCGTGCAGAACAATCTGATCTCGACATTCAGTTTTATAGTTTGAGTTGTTTGGCGCAAATACAAGCTTTAAAAGATCATCAAATCGATGTGGCTTTTACCCGTCAATGTATCAATGATGATCAAATTGCATCAATTGAATTATTCAGTGAACCTCTGGTATTGCTCATTCCAAGTGCCTCACCCTTTGCTAAACATGACATCATTAGCAAGGAAGATTTGATTCAACAAAAATTTATTTTGAGTGAAGAAATGGCTTCACCTGTGCTGTTCCAAAAAACTCAAGAAATTTTCAAATCTTTGGGCACTGAAATGCAAATTTCACAGCATTCCAGCAACATTCTGATGAACGTCAATTTGGTCGGCATGCAAATCGGCTGGACCATTGTCCCTGCTTATGTGGAAAGCTTTTTAGGTCCAAATGTTTTAATTAAACGCACACAAGTGAATTTACCCAATATTGGACTGTATTTGAATTATCGTAAAAACGATGAAAGTGAAAGCCTAAAACTGGTAAAAAGTATTTTAAGTCAACATTTCCACTGTCATATTTTCTAATTTTATGCACTGATTTTTAGCTCAATATTTTTAATCTTGAGCTTTGTTCATAGCTTAATTTCAAAACGCATCAGCAATAAAAAAACCTGCAATGTTGCAGGTTTTTTTACATGGATCTTTATTTTAAAAAAATCAAACGCCCAATTTTTCAAAAATGGCAGCGCTGGTTTCTTGGCTTACTTGAGGAATCGCAAGGGCTGCAACAAATTTGTCTGGACGTAAGAACACCATAGAATCATTGGTTTTACCAAACCAAGCACGAATCGCATGTTCTGTATCCCCCAATGTAATGACATCATCACCTTCAGATTTTGCTGTCGCCAATTGCTCAGGTGGAATCACTTTAATAAATTTCACACCTAAAGCTTTCCATTTCGCTAAAGTTTCTGGTTGTAGACCCCAAGTTGGATTTACACCCCATGCAATAATCGCAAAATCAGTCCCGATAAATTCGTCGAGCAATTGAACTTTGCCTGAAGCATCCTGCATTTTCGGCTGGATAAACATTTTACCAATCGGCGATGTTTTATCGACTTTACCCACCAATACACCCGATTTATATTGAGGCATTGGTTTAAAGCGCATTTCCAATAAGTATTGTTTTACTGGTTTGATGTAATTCAATACATATGAAATTGCATCACGTGCAGTACCATGCCATTTTTTCGGTGGCGCAAGTACATGCCCAGCTGTTACAGACAAATCAATCATGGCTTTGGCATGGTCATGACGTTCTTCTTGGTAGGTATCCAAAACTTTGGCGTCGACTTTACCTTGAACCACAAGCGCGAGTTTCCATGACAAGTTAAAGGCATCACGTAAGCCACTGTTATAACCTTGACCTTGCCATACAGGCATGATGTGCGCAGCATCACCTGCAAGAATAATACGACCCTCTTTGAAACGACTCGCAATACGTGCATTATGTGTGTAGACACGATTACGAATCACATCAATATTTTCAGTATTTGGTAAAACCTTAGATAAAAGTTTTGCCATATTGTCTGGCTTGCTTAACTCTTCTTGCGTTTCACCTGGCATCACCATAAATTCGAAACGACGAATACCGTGTGGTAATGCTGCAGACACGTATGGACGTACTGGGTCACAGCATAAATAGATGTGTGGTGTTGCAAGTGGATCATTGGCGATGTCGACCACAATCCATTGATTCGGTGCTGTTTTACCTTCAAATGGAATGTTCAACATACGACGAACAAGGCTATTACCACCATCGCAAGCGACCAAATACTTCGCAGTAATCACTTCAAGTTGTTCATCTTTGGTTTGAACTTGAACTTCAACTTGATCCGCTGTTTGTTTAAAGGTTTGTAAATTACGTGAGAATAGAACCTCAACATTTTTGAAACGTGCTAAACCTTCGAGTAATACGGCATCGACATAAGGCTGTACAAATGCGTTACGGCGTGGCCAGCCAAATTCACGTGTTTTTGGTTGAATATCTGCGAAACAACGACCTGATGGTGTCAAAAAACGCATTGCATGATCTGGTGTAGTATGAGGGATGACTTTATCGACTAAGCCTACAGATTGAAGTGTACGTAGTGATTCATCATCAATACCAATTGCACGTGGATAATCAATCAATTGATCTAACTGTTCAATCACAGTGACTTTAAGACCTGCTTGCCCCAATCCATTTGCAATGGTCAAACCCACTGGGCCTGCACCAAGAACGATGACATCCGTTGTAAATTTTTTCGCTGTAGCCATACGATAAACTCCTCATTTGAGGATATTAAGCATGATTTTTAACATAGGAAAAAGTTATGCAAAAGTCGTACGACTCAGTCTATAAATCCATTTTTTGGGCTAAAAATGGTGTTTTTCGCCTATATTTCACTTTTAGCATAGGTTACAACTATAATTAGATTTATAAATCATATGTCATTCATATTTGAACATGCATTTGATTGAGAATAATTATTTTAAAGTCTTAAATTGATTTGTTTTAGGTCTTATTATTAAAATTTATCCTGTTGTTTTCCCTGTTAATCGTCTCTTATTTTTATAAAATGTTTTAGCGTATAATGCGTCATCAATCCTTTGATTGAATCTCCTCCCTTATTTTAAAATCATCTGCTACCTATTGTTGTGGCTTTGGAAAGTTTATGTCTGAACGTGTGTCTATCCCCAATGCATTGGCCAATCGTGCTATTTCTGGCAATGCCGAAGCTCAGTTTGAGTTAGCCGAACTGTATATGCAAAGCGAACATGAGGATGACATTATTCTTGCTGAAGAATGGGCTTTAAAATCGGCTGACAATGGTTGTGTTGAAGCGATGTATTGGTTGGGTGAAGGTTATACTGTTTATGCCAAAGAGTTGGCTGAAGAAGATCCCGAAGAATCTAAAGCGCATTTTGAGTTGGGTTATTACTGGCTCAGCAAAGCCAATATGCAAAAACACCCTGCTGCAACATTGGAACTTGCGGGTTATTACCGTCGTGGCGATGTGATTGAAAAGGACGTGGAAAAGTCGGTTAAATTGGTCAAGCAAGCCGCTGAACTGGGTGAAGTCCAAGCGATGCGTGACTTAGCCTTTATCTATGCCAATGGTTTAGGTGTCGATGTTAATGAAGAACAAGCGGATTATTGGACTGAAAAAGCAGAGGCTTTAACGTCGAAATAATTGAGTTAACCCATCGAAAGATGGGTTAATAGTCTTATACATTATTCCAACAACCTGAGCTTTGACTATCAAAGAATTCAATTTCTATATGTGGAGCAATTTTGTTGATTAAATTATAAATTCTATTACATTCTTCTTGGTTTTTAGAATATATTGAAATAGCAATATTAGATGTATTTTTATTCTTAAAAATTTGATTTACTAAATGTGATTCTTGATCTCCTAAACCCCACCCGTAAATAACCAGATTAGAATTATCAGAAATTAGAGTTGGTAAAACCTCATAATATATTGTACTTAGATATGGACTACTTTTTATTGATTCTAGTTTTTGATTACCTGTACCTTCTGCAACAAATAACGGTATTTTATCATCCTTCCACTCTTCAGTGATGACATCTAATAAATTTTTAAAATCTCCTCTTTGAAGTTTATGCTCAGTATTGCCTACATCTCTAAAAACAGATAAATTACCATGCTGATAAAACACTAAAGTAATTTCTTTTTGAGTTCCAATGCATTCTCGAAATCTTGTCCAATCAAAATCAAATTTACCTTTGTTAAAACAGTCTTTGTAAATATGTGCATCTTTTTTGATACCATTTCCATACATTAAAATCCAATAAAGAATCAAATCATAATTTAAAGAAACGATAGTTTTAAATTGCTTTGTAAAATTATATAATGCTTTATATTGCGGTTTAGAAATTTCAGTATTTTCACAATGGACTTCTCTTACAACTTTAATTAGAGCTTCTTTAATATTCTCATAAGCAGAATTAATTTTTTTATCATCTATTTGCAAATGCTTATTTACTAGCTTCGCATGCCACACCAATCTAAGAATTAGCTCAAAATCACATGTAACAAACTCGTTAAAAAGATCAGATATCTCATTATTAAAAAACTTTGATTTTTCGGCTTTTTCTTTTAATGACCTAAAATCAAACTCAGAGTACAAGGCAATACTGGAACCATTTCCAATAACTAAGCTTCCATTCTTATATTTATGCTGAATTTCAGCCCATTCTTTGATTTGGTAATCGAACTTATTCATCACACTTTAGTTCCTAAATTTTCTTATTAAGCTTATTGAAACATCTCCCAATCTTAAAGTTTAACTAATATAATTTTCAAGTGAAATATCACATTTTTAGTAATAAACTTATATTAGTTTTTAAATAGTTCGTGGTTTCACAAAAATAATGTTCAAATCATGCTTAGGTACAAAATTTTTCTCAACCATTTGAAATTGCGTCGGGCTGATTTTTTTCACTTTACCTGCCCAACAAAATGAAACCAGTTCATTTACATCACGCTCAATGGTCAATTTAAAATTTTCAATCGGTTTTGCCCAATTTGCCCCTGTTTTTAGAATGTATCCTAATGCAGCATAAGGTGCTTGTCCTAACTTAGCCTTTTTTATTCCAGCTTTAAAATTTGCATCCATACAATAATCTTTACCTTCATAATCATCCGAAAATGCAACTGAACCCCCAACTAACGGTGAATATTGGTGTTTAACATGAGTGGTAGAATTAGCTTTAAACGTTTGCTTCCAACTATAGATCAGTTGGGATGACCAAGTTACTTCATCATACTTTGTTGTACCTTTGAGTAAATTTTGAATTTTTGTATTTTTACATGCTAGAAACTTTTCTGTACTCACAGTACGCTGTGATTTATGTGTCCATGGGCTTTGTAAATCTTTTGTAGAAAAACCACAACCACGTAATTCATCTGTCACATCAATCCATTTTGCATGCCAATCAATTTCACCATCTTTTTTTAACGGCGGCATAAAGGAACGAACATGTATTTCAGTCTGAATAGGTTTTCCATCTATCCACACTTTAAAACTTTTGATGAGTTTTGCTGTATCTGCAAAATCAGAATCTGTAAAACTTTCGACTTTTGGTAATGGAAAAAGAATCGTTTCGGTCACATCTTGAGTACTTAAATTTTTAAACTGATAATCAACCTTAATGTTTTTTTTACTAATAAACAGGTCTTCACTGTACATTTGAATATCTTTACTTTTTAAGTATTCAATTCCATTGGTAGATACATACCCTGTCGAGTCATTGGCATGGGCAAGCATTACAACAAGACTTGACGCAATCAATACAGCATAATTTTTCATTTATTATCTATCCTTATTATTTAACCAAGCTTGCTATCAAATTTAATTAGAACAACATTGACCATTTTTCTGGAATATATTCAAAAATTAACCCCATCCCAATAATGACAAGTATGATTATCCCAATGAATAAAAGAAAACAAACCCCTTTTATAATTATCTTGAGTAAGATACTCAAATCTTTCGTATATTTTTCAATAACTGCTGAAAATTTAAATAAAACAAAAACTCCAATCAACATTAGAGGAAGGAAAAATAAATCTTGTGGTGAAAAATCCCCTTTTCTAGCAAAAGTCATCTGAGTTGAAAAAAGTAAAAATCCCATTAGATATAATTTTCTTATCATTACGATACCGCTTTTATTGATTTAATTTTATTTAGAAATGGATCAGTTATATATTAATCAAATTCAGATTGGAAACCAATAATTTTCCAAGTACAATACCCCACTAGTCGAGGGATGCTGCGACTTTCTTACAGGCACTAAATGTAAGATCGCTAGGCTCGACGATTCGGTGGCTCTTTCTGACTCATCAACAACGGCATCCGCGAACATAATGATCAATTATTTTTTTCTATAAGGAGATCGTGATGAACGCGGTTAATGCTTCATTTACTGATTATAAAGTTGCCGATATTTCACTTGCTGACTACGGCCGTAAAGAAATTAAACTTGCTGAAGCTGAAATGCCAGCTTTGATGGGTCTACGTAAACGCTATTCAGCAGCAAAACCACTTGCAGGCGCGAAAATTCTCGGCTGTATCCACATGACCATTCAAACTGCTGTTTTAATCGAAACGCTAGTTGAATTGGGCGCAGAAGTTCGTTGGACATCTTGCAACATCTTCTCAACTCAAGATCACGCTGCTGCGGCTATTGCTGCTGCAGGTATTCCAGTATTTGCTTGGAAAGGCGAAACTGAAGAAGAATACATGTGGTGTCTTGAACAACAAATCAATGTCAATGGCACACCTTGGGATGCCAACATGATTTTGGATGATGGCGGTGATTTAACTGCGCTTGTTCATGAAAAATACCCTGAAGTCATTGCAAAAATCCACGGTATTACAGAAGAAACAACAACAGGTGTTCAACGTCTTTACGAAATGCACCGTGACGGTACTTTAAAAGTTCCTGCGATTAACGTAAATGACTCTGTAACTAAGTCTAAAAACGACAACAAATACGGTTGCCGTCACTCACTTAATGATGCGATCAAA
Organism: Acinetobacter shaoyimingii; assembly: GCF_011578045.1. NCBI lineage: Bacteria > Pseudomonadati > Pseudomonadota > Gammaproteobacteria > Moraxellales > Moraxellaceae > Acinetobacter > Acinetobacter shaoyimingii. The sequence continues at coordinate 1,192,732 of NZ_CP049801.1, read as the reverse complement.
CGTGGTACAGATATGTTGTTATCTGGTCGTCGTGCGCTTGTAATCGGTTATGGTGACGTAGGTAAAGGTTCTGCTCAGTCTCTTCGTCAAGAAGGAATGATTGTACGTGTAACTGAAGTTGATCCAATCTGTGCAATGCAAGCATGCATGGACGGTTACGAAGTTGTTGCTCCATACAAAAATGGCGTACAAACAGGTAAAAAAGAAGACATTAACTTAGATCTTCTTCAAAATACTGACTTGATCGTAACAACAACAGGTAACTACCACGTTTGTGATGCTGCAATGTTAGACACATTAAAAGCAGGTGCAGTTGTTTGTAACATCGGTCACTTTGACACTGAAATCGACACCAACTACTTACGTGGTTACAAGTGGGTAGAAGTAAAACCTCAAGTCCACCAAGTGTATCGTTCAGAAAACGAAAATGATTATTTAATCCTTTTATCTGAAGGCCGTTTAGTGAATCTTGGTAATGCAACGGGTCACCCATCACGTATCATGGATGGTTCTTTTGCTAACCAAGTATTGGGTCAAATGCACTTGTTCGCTGAAAAATTTGCTGATCTTCCTGAAGATCAAAAAGCAGCAAAAATCCGTGTTGAACTTATTCCTAAGAAATTAGACGAAGAAGTTGCTGCAGCAATGGTTGCTGGTTTCGGCGGTGTGTTAACGACTTTAACTCAAGAACAAGCAGACTACCTTGGCGTTCAAGTTGAAGGTCCTTTCAAGGCTGAACCTTATAAATACTAATTAGCCCTCACCCCATCCCTCTCTCAGAGGGATGGGGTGAATCGCTCAAGCCATTTGCATGTAAAAATTTATTTTGGGCATGTGAGATATTTGAGTCAAAGCCCTGTGTGATTCAGTAATGAATACGCCTCTCCCTTTGGGAGATGCCAGGGAGAGGGTGAAGAAAAAGTATTTATAAAAAAGGATTTAATCATGTCAAAACGTATTCCTATCTCGTTTGAGTTTTTCCCAACCAAAACTGATGCAGGTGCGGAAAAATTAAAAGTTGTTCACCAAGAATTACAACTTTTAAACCCAGAATTTTTTTCTGTGACTTATGGTGCAGGTGGTTCAACACGTGAACGTACTTTATCTGCAATCCATGATTTTAATGGTAAAGGTACGCCCGTTGCCCCTCACCTGTCTTGTATTGGTGATGATAAAGCACGAATTGCTGAACTTTTAGATTTGTATAAATCTCAAGGGATTGATCGTATTGTTGCGCTTCGTGGTGACTTACCTTCAGGTCAAGTGGGCTTAGGTGAATTACCATATGCATCTGATTTAGTTTCATTTATACGTCAGCACTCAGGGGATCACTTCCATATTGAAGTCGCTGCATATCCAGAAATGCATCCTCAATCTGAAAGCTTTGATAAAGACATTCAAAACTTTGTCACTAAAGTCAAAGCAGGTGCAAATGCGGCATTGACGCAATTCTTCTTCAATCCAGATGCCTATTTCTATTTTGTTGAACGCATTCAAAAAGAAGGCATTGATATTCCTGTTGCACCAGGCATTATGCCTATCACCAATGCCAGCAATTTAATTCGTTTTGCGGATGGTACAGGTGCTGAAATCCCACGTTGGATTCGTAAGCAACTGGCAACTTATGGTGATGACTCAGCAAGCATTAAGGCTTTTGGTCATGAAGTTGTGGTTAAACTCTGTGAACGCCTCATTGCAGGTGGTGCACCAAGTTTGCATTTCTACACCATGAACCACACTGAGCCAAATCGCCAACTTGTACTTGACCTTGGTCTTGCATAAGTAACATTTGTAAATCCCCCTATTCACCGATTTTTGAGAGTACAACCACATGCCGCGTTTTTTTATTGAAGCTGATTTAACAGTCAATACGCATGTTGAGTTAACGGAAACAGTATTTCACCATTGGGTGAAAGTTTTACGTGCTCAAGTCGGTGAAAGTGCCACGTTATTCAATGGCCAAGGGGGTGAATATCAAGTGTCTCTCAGCGATGTTCAAAAAAAATCTGCAACCGTCATGGTTGAAAGCTTTAATCCAGATAATCGTACACCTGCATTTCATGTCTTACTTGGACAAGTGATGAGTAAAGGTGATCGTATGGATTATGCAATTCAAAAAGCCGTTGAGCTAGGTGTGTCAGAAATTCAACTGTTAACTTCTGAACGCTGTGAAATGCGTTTAAAATACGATCGTGATCAAAAGAAAATTGATCACTGGCAAGGTATTGCAATTGCTGCGTGTGAACAATGTGGTATGAATATTGTGCCAAAAATATTAGCACCACTCAGTTTAAATGAATGGTTGGATACAGCCTTACCAGAAACCAAACTGGTTCTTGCACCCAACAAAGAATCATTAAATATCACAGAACATGTAACAAAAGAGATTACTTTACTCATTGGTCCCGAAGGTGGACTAAGTGAAGATGAAATTAATTATTCAAATAAAAAAGGTTTTAAAAATTGGTGTATTGGAGAGCGAGTTTTACGAACTGAGACCGCTCCTGTTGTTGCACTATCCATTTTAAACTACTGCATTCACAGTTAAAAAACCAATAAAGTGTATACTTCATCACAAAACTTATTGATTTTTACATGGTTTCAAAGTATTTTATTTAAGCAATATTTTTCAGTTTATAAATAATAGTATTAAGAAATTATTCTAATAATTATTACAATTTATGATGAATAGGTATCTCTAATCTATGAGTGACATTCAAGATGAACTTATTACGGAAAGTTTAAGTACATCACAGATAAAACGTGCTGCACAGCATTTACGTTATTTTCTGATGTGGGTCTTCGTGGCAAGTTTATTTAACATTGTCATGTATCATCTTTTTTATGACTATTCTTCTAATCACTACAATATCTGGATGTTTTTCAACATGGTTATTGTGGTAATTAGTTGTATTTTAACGCGTAAATTTATTTATTCTAAAAAAATCACGCCACTTAATTTGGATGCATGGTGTCAGTTACTTTGTCTAACAATTGGCTCAAGTATTGGTATTGGTGTACTCATTATCAACCATTATTTAATGGTTGAAAACAGTGAAATCACCGGTATTCATGTGCTACTTTCCAGCCTCATGACTTCCAGTATTTATATTATCGGTATTGTATATCTCACGCAGCGATTGAGATATTTCATCTATATGTTTATACCGTCAATCTTGCCGGTCATTCTTGCTAAAATCATTTTTGCGTCCAATGTACCGCATGTTTACAACTACCTCTTTTATGTCTGGTTCACCATTGTATTTATTAGCGCGATTTTGACACATAGGATTCATCGCAGACTGAATCTACTGAATATCCATAATCAATTTTACCTTCGACAGTCGAAAATTCATCTCGATGAGTCAAGTTTATTACAACAACAATTAGAGCAAGAAATCGATAAATGCAAAGGCATTGAAAATGACCTGCAAATGCATAATCAATTACTAGAACAAAAGGTCAAAGAACGTACTTATCATATTAACCAAATTAATGATCGTCTTGAAAATCATCAAGCAAATTTAGATTTTGCCCATGAAACTGCGGGCATCAGTTCTTGGTTATGGAACATTGAAAAACGAACGGTTGAACTATCAAGTAAAAAAACAGAAGTTCGTGTGATTCAGTATGACAATAATCTTGAACAAATTAATTTACTCATACATCCTGAAGATAAGCCTGAATACAATAAATTAATGCGTAGGCATTTACGTGGCTTTAGCGAACGCTTTGAAGCAACGTATAGAATTTTAAAAAATAATCAATGGTGTTGGATTGAAGACATTGGAAAAGTCATTGCTCGTGATCCGATAACCCATAAACCACTGCGCATGGTGGGTATACATCGAGATATTGAACAAGAAATTAAAGATCAAGAACAACTCAAATTAGCCGCCAATGTCTTTAATCAAGTTGAGCAAGGTGTTTTCGTTTTAGACAACAACTTATGTTTTATTGAAGTAAATCCTTTTTTTAGTAAGTTGGTGGATATACCCAATGAACAGATTTTAGGAAAGCATTTATTCGATTTAACGTCAAACACCATTTTTGAAATCAGCAATAAACATGCAGAGATCTCACAACAGGTGATCTTACATGGTGAATATGATGCTGAAGTTCAAGAACAATTTATTTCGGGTAAACATCTGACTTTATGGTTACATATCAATGCTGTCCGCGATGACAACAGTAAAATTATTAATTATATTGGCGTCATTACAGATTTGACCGAAAGAATTAAACATGAACAACGTTTGGCTTATCTTGAAAACTATAATTTGCTGACAGATTTACCAAACCGTGTGTATTTCAATTTACATCTTCATCAGCTTTTAGTAAGTAAGTCAGGTCCCATTAACCACTTTGCAATTATCCGAATTAATATTGATCGTTTCCGTAACTTCAATGAATTTTTAAATAATCAGGCTGGCGACGAGCTACTAAAACAATTTTCTAAACGCTTAAAACAAACGTCATTTGACGCCTTATTGATTGCTTATTTAAACAATGATGATTTTGCGCTGATTTATAACCTCGGCTCTCAGCATAATTTTATCGGCCAAAAAGCTGAAGAGCTCATGTCCGTATTGCAAAAACCATTTAACATTTTTGGTCAAGAACACACTATATCTATATCAATGGGTATCGCATTATTCCCAGAACATGGTCGTCAAATCAGTAGTCTCAACAATCATGCTGAAATTGCTTTGGTCGAAGCAAAGAAATTGGGTGGTAACACCATTTATTATTATGACAATAAATCCAATTCTATATTTGAAAATGACATTCATCTGGAACGGGACTTACGTCAAGCCATTAAAAATGATGATCTGGAAGTTTATTATCAGCCGAAAATTTCAGCTAGAGACATGAGCGTTCATGGATTTGAAGCGTTGATTCGATGGTCACATCCAGATTATGGTGTCATTCAACCTGATGCATTTTTACCCATTGCTGAAGAAAGCAGTTTAATTTCTGAAATTGGTCAATATGTGATGCTTAAAGCATGTAAGCAAATTCACGAATGGCAACAATTAGGTTTCCAAGATATTAGAATTTCAGTCAATGTTGTCGCACAACAGATTCACCGTGGACAGCTGATGGACGATATCAATCTAGCACTCTCAACTTATGATGTTGCACCACAATCTATTGAGCTTGAATTAACGGAATCCTCTTTAGTCAATAAATCTGAAGAAGTCATCGAACTGCTGAATAAAATTAAAGAACGTGGTATTGAAATCGCACTGGATGATTTTGGTACCGGCTATTCTTCACTAGCCTATCTAACCGATTATCCGATTAATACATTAAAAATAGACAAATCTTTCATTTCAAAAATTGGTAAAAGCAAAGATGAAGCGATCGTAAATGCCATTATTGCAATGGGTAAAGCACTCGGTTTGAGCTTGGTTGCAGAAGGTGTTGAAACGTTTGAACAAATTGAATACCTACAACAACGTGGCTGTGACTTTTTTCAAGGTTATTATTTTTCAAAACCATTGAACTCTACACAAAGTACTGAATTTTTGAATCAAAAAGTGATGCAATAAAAACTGTCGAGTACATAAATAGTCTTGGGTCATCAGCCTATTTATAGCTTGTTATGCTTGCTATTCATTCATTTGATTACTTTAGCAGTGCCTACCTTGGTCGCATAAGGTTTGTTGATATTTTCGACGTTTAAACTGTGATCATTGCTTAAGAAATGTTATATTCGATCGAAACTAGCCACAACCAGCTTCGCTGGAATAATGTAATAACTGGGATTCAGATGGACGATCAATCTTTAAAAGAGCAAGCACTTTATTATCACGAATTTCCTACGCCAGGTAAAATTAGCGTCACTCCAAGTAAACAATTGATTAACCAACGTGACCTCGCCCTTGCATATTCACCAGGCGTCGCAGCGCCATGTTTGGAAATTGAAAAAGATCCATCAAAAGCGGCACTCTACACTGCACGTGGAAACTTGGTCGCAGTAATTACCAATGGTACAGCCGTACTTGGTTTAGGGAATATTGGTCCATTGGCTTCTAAGCCTGTCATGGAAGGTAAAGGCGTACTATTTAAAAAATTTGCTGGTGTGGATGTCTTTGACATTGAAATTGCTGAAAATGATCCAGATAAAATTGTTGAGATTGTTGCAGCTCTAGAGCCAACATTCGGTGGGATTAACCTTGAAGATATCAAGGCGCCAGAATGTTTCTATATAGAGCAAAAGTTGCGTGAACGCATGAATATCCCTGTGTTCCATGACGACCAACACGGTACATCGATCATTGTGGGTTCAGCACTGTTAAATGCTTTGCAACTCAACGGCAAAAAAATTGATCAAATCAAAATTGTGGCTTCAGGCGCAGGTGCTGCTGCCCTTTCTTGCTTAGACTTGCTTTGTGCATTAGGCGCGAAGAAAGAAAATATTGTGGTTGCCGACTCTCGCGGTCTACTCACTACCAAACGTGAAGGTTTAGATGCTTCTAAACAACGTTATGTACAAGATATTGAAGCGTCTCAAATTGCGGATGTGATTGAAGGCGCAGACATGTTCTTGGGTCTTTCTGCTGCAGGGATTCTCACCAAAGAAATGGTGAAGAAGATGGCTAAAGATCCAATCATTTTTGCCTTGGCAAATCCAGATCCTGAAATTTTACCTGAACACGCACATGAAGTTCGTGATGACGTGATTATGGCAACAGGTCGTTCGGACTATCCAAACCAAGTCAATAACGCACTGTGCTTCCCTTATATCTTCCGTGGTGCTTTGGACGTTGGTGCAACAACCATTAATGAAGAAATGAAGATTGCCTGTGTTTATGCGATTGCACGTATGGCACATGTTGAAGCAGATGCAGCGACTTATGGCGAAAAATCGGCTTCATTTGGTCGTGATTACCTTATTCCTCGCCCACTTGATCAACGTTTGATTCTTGAAATTGCGCCTGCAATTGCACAAGCGGCGATGGATTCTGGTGTTGCAACTCGTCCAATTCTTGACTTTGCTGCTTACCGTCAACGTTTGTCTGAGTTTGTGTATAACTCTGCATTCATCATGAAACCAATTTTTGCCCAAGCAAAATCTGATCCTAAACGTATTGTCTATGCTGAAGGTGAAGATTTACGTGTATTACGTGCAGTGCAAATTGCGGTGGATGAAGGTTTAGCGAAACCAATCTTGGTGGGTCGTACGTCTGTTATCGAAACAAATATCAAAAAATTAGGTTTACGTCTTGAAAATGGTGTCAATATCAGCATCGTTGATCAAGAAACCAATCCTAATTATGAGCAATTTGCTGAAGATTATTACGATTTGATGAAGCGTAAAGGCGTAACACAAGAATACGCACACCGTGAATCACGTCGTCGTTCTACATTAATCGCTGCAATGTTGGTTCGTCATGGTTTAGCTGATGGTATGCTGTGTGGTACGTACTCAAGCTATGACATTCACTTAGACTTCGTACGCAATGTTATTGGGCAAAAAGAAGGCATGACCAACTTCTTTACCTTAAATGCGCTGATGCTTGAAGATCGTAATATCTTCATTGCAGATACTTATGTAAATACCAATCCTACTGCGGAACATTTGGCTGAAATGACTATTTTAGCTGCTGAAGAAGTACGTCGTTTCGGTATTACACCACGTATTGCATTGTTATCGCATTCAAGCTTTGGTTCAGATCAAACTGATCCAAGCGCACAAAAGATGCGTAAAGTGTTTGAAATTTTAAGCGAGATTGCACCGAATCTTGAGGTTGAAGGTGAAATGCATGCCGATGCAGCATTAGATGAAAATATTCGTCAATTTGCATTCCCTAACTCACGCTTCAAAGGTTCTGCAAACTTACTCATTATGCCGAACTTAGATGCAGCGAACATTTCATTTAACTTGTTGAAGTCAACATCTGGTAATAATGTGACCATTGGTCCTATTTTACTGGGTGCTGCAAAACCTGTGCATATTTTGACACCTACAGCAACAACTCGTCGCTTAGTCAACATGACGGCACTGACAGTTGCTGAAATTCAAGAGAATGAGAAAGCAGCACTTTAATGTGGTTTAATGTAAAAACTTGAATATTTTAAGCATTTTACATTTTTACTCACATCTTGTGACTTGAGAAAACCTCTATTCTGTAGCATGATTGCTTGGAGAATAGAGGTTTTTTCATGCAAGTTTATTTAGTAGGTGGTGCCGTCAGAGATCGATTGCTCGGACATCCCTATCACGAAAAAGATTATGTGGTTGTTGGTGCAACGCCTGAACAACTTCTCGCTCAAGGGTACCAACCCGTGGGTAAAGATTTTCCTGTGTTTTTACATCCTGAAAGCAAAGATGAATATGCCCTTGCCCGTACAGAACGAAAATCTGGACATGGCTATCATGGCTTTGAATTTTTTACGGATGTTTCTGTCACTTTAGAAGAAGACCTCATTCGTCGTGACTTAACCATCAATGCCATGGCCATGGACGAACAAGGCATTGTCTATGATCCTTATCATGGACAAGAGGATTTAAAAAATAAGATATTGCGCCATGTATCCGATGCCTTTGCAGAAGACCCATTGCGTGTATTACGTGTCGCTCGCTTTGCAGCCCGTTATGCGCAATATGGCTTTACCATTGCTGAAGAAACCTTAGCTTTAATGCAACAGCTCTCTGACTCTGGTGAGTTACAAGCTTTGACTGCTGAGCGTGTTTGGAAAGAAACTTCTCGTGCCTTAATGGAACAAAACGCAGATGTGTATTTTGAAGTGCTACGTGCCTGCGGTGCTATAAAAGTATTATTCCCAGAAATTGATGCGCTGTATGGTGTGCCACAACGCCCTGAATATCATCCAGAAATTGACTGTGGTATTCATACCATGATGTCCTTACAACAAGCATGTAAGGCCAATTACTCCTTGGATGTTCGTTTTGCTGTTTTGGTACATGATTTAGGTAAAGCGCTTACACCAAAGGATGAGTTACCGCGTCATATCATGCATGAAGAGCGTGGTGTTCAGCCAGTAACAGATGTATGTGATCGCTTAAAAGTACCAACCAATACCAAACAATTAGCTCTAACCGTATGTAAAGAGCATTTGAAAAGCCATCAAGCTTTCAGTTTAAAAGCGGGTACCTTATGGCGTTTGCTACAACGTCTAGATGTTCTGCGTCGTCCTGAACGTGTAGAAGGTTTTATTCAGGCTTGTGAATGTGATGCCAAAGGTCGTTTAGGTTTAGAAGATCGTGATTATCCTCAAGCACGCTATTTAACACGCGCGATGGAGATTGTACGGAATATTAAAGCGTCTGATCTTCCACCTGAAGTCAAAGGACCTGATATTGGTGAGATGCTGATTCAAAAGCGGATTGAAGCTTTAGGTGAACTAAAACAAGAATTTTCACAGCATATGGCGCATAGCTGATCAAATCTATTAGCCTCACTATAATAGTGGGGCTTTTAGATTCCCAGATTATTTCTAAAATTTTATATAAATAAAGTAAAAAATCGTCTATTCATTTAACCTTTTCAATACACCAGTCAGTATAAAATTCATTAAGCTGATCTTCTATCTACTTTAAATATACAGAAAAATTGACCTAATCAACCGCCATTCAAATAGCGTATGAGACTCTCTTTATCTAATTAAATGATCAAATTCACTATCAGATGAAAATTGCGGATTGTTAAGAAAATAAAATATCAAACTGGAGATCATTTTGAATGACAAGGAGTTAACAAAAAAGATTGGCACAGTCGAAATGGTTATTGCAATGCTTCTATCAGGGAGTATTGGACTATTTGTGATCAAATCAGGTCAATCCCCCATCAATATTGTTTTTTTCCGTTGTCTCATTGCAGCACTATGTTTAGCACCTCTTTGTTATTTTTATGGTCAATTCAATAAAAAATATTTCAATATCAAAGAGCTTATGCTCATGATCAGTTCAGGGTTACTCATCGTTTTCAATTGGGCATTGCTATTTGCTGCCTTTCCAAAAACTTCTATTTCTTTAGCAACCATTGTCTATCATGTTAACCCTTTCATTATCTTATTTTTAGGGGCAATCCTTTTTAAAAACAAAATCAATAAGAATGATATTACTTGGACAGTTTTAGCATTTATTGGCTTAATCATTATTATTGGATTAGGAAATTTTAAATTTGACTATAATCAATTCTCTGGTTTAGCGTTAGTCCTCATTGCAACAACACTCTATTCAATATCGGTACTAATCACAAAAAAACTAAACAATACACCACCGTTATTAATTGTCCTCATTCAAACTATTAGTGGTGCAATTGTACTTTGTCCATTTGCAAACTTAATAGGCACATCACCTAGTGGAAATCAGTGGATATTTATCATTTGTCTTGGCGTTTTTCACACTGCTCTACTTTATTTCCTCATGTATTCAGCAATTAAAAAAATTCCTTTAAATAACATTTCCATATTGTCATTTATTTACCCTATATCAACCATATTCATCGATTACTTATTCTTTGATCATTTACTTACGAGTCTGCAAATTATTGGAAGTCTTTTGATTTTAATTGGTGTCCTAGGTATTAAATTGCATTGGAATGTATTTAAAACGAATCATTAACCCCCTCATACGAGATCTAATTATGACGCTTAAAGTTCGACCTCTAAATTTGGAAAATGACATTATTTTTATCACTCACCTAACAGCTCAGTTAGGTTATCCAACTCCTCCTGAACACTTAAAACAAAGAATAGAAAACCTACAACAAGATCCAAAATACTCAACATGGGTAGCTGAATACCAAAATCAAATTATTGGTTATGTTGGACTTATTCAACAATTTACATGGCAATACGATGGTGAAGTTTTAGTCATTCAAGCTTTTGTGATTGATGAAAAATACCGTGGCAAAGGCTTTGGGAAATTATTCCTAAAGGAAATTGAAAACATTGCTCTTCGTCAAAATATCACCAGTATTACATTGAACAGTGGCAATCGGCCTGAACGTTTAGACGCACATGAGTTTTATAAAAAGCAAGGTTTTAAAGTGACCAGTTTAGGATTTAAAAAGATGCTTCACTAAACTCAAATCTCACTTGCAAAGGCAACAATGAAAAACAAGAAATCGATCAAAGGTTGAATGACTGACAAAACCAATAATAGTGCCATCACAGCATTAAACATTTTTAATTTTTTCTGATCATGAATATATTTTTGTAGCTTCTCCCCAACCAATGCCCAAACGCCTGTGCTTGGAATCCCAATTGCACCGTAAATAACACCAATTATTAAATACCAATACAATTCACTTTGTGAGGACAAATAAGTGGTCACAGCACCCATTGCCATTATCCAAGCCTTGGGATTTACCCATTGAAACATGGCTGCTTGTAAAAATGTTAATGGCTTAGTTTTACCCGATGTTGTATCTACACTTGTTGAATGATAAATCTTATATGCCAAATACAACAGATACGTAATTCCAATAATTTTTAATGATTCATAAAGTACGATATTAGAGCTAATCAAAGCGCCAAAACCAAATCCAACCACAGACACCATAAATCCGAAACCAATCCCAATTCCTAAAATATGTGGAATGCTTCGTTTAAATCCAAAATTAACGCCCGATGCAGCGAGCATAATATTATTTGGACCTGGTGTGATTGAAGTGACGAAAGAATAAATAATAAATGAGATCAATACAGTAAAAGACATAAAGATATTTAAACCGAATTTATAGTTTTAACTTGTGATAAAAATGAGGATCCAATTGGCAATGATTAAATTCAGCAAATCGCTCAAGTTCCAGAATCATCAGCTGAATAAAATCAGCTTTGTTATGAATTACTGCTTGTAAGTGAAAATGAATAATTTCTAAAATACCTTTCTCTCGGTGGGCTTTACAGTCTATTTTTGCAACTATGTCTGTTCCATAAAGTATAGGCAAACAAAAGTACCCGTATTTGCGTTTTTCTGGCTTAACATAACATTCCAAACGATAATCAAAATTAAATAATGATGCTAAACGATCACGATGAATGACTAAATTATCAAATGGAGAAAGAATTTTTACCTCCTTTTGAGTAGTGATTATTTGATTGAGCCCATCTAAATCGACAAACACTGAATTACCCGAAGCTAGGTTAATCTGCTGAATTATTTTTGCATCAATTTGCTCATCAATAATGTTTTGCATTGCCTTTTTAAGCGCAGTTCCCGTTTTTAAATGGAGTAATTGTTTCCATGTGAATACGCCTTGTGACCTTTTCACAGTATCGTATAAATAATACGCGTATTCCTCCAATGAAGGCTCAGTCAAATCTATACTTGAACTTAAATAATCCTCAGTAAGCGCATAAACTTTTTCTACACCTACACGATTGCAGACCATTAAGTCCCCTTGCATGTAAAGTTGCTCAATGGTGTTTTTTACAACTCCTGATTTCCACCATGATTTTTCTGACTTTTCATTTTGTAGTATAAAGTCACGTGACCTAATTTCCCCTTCTGCTTTAGCTCTCGCTAAAATCTCTTTCATGAGAAACTGATCACCTCGATTAAAATATTTAGTCTCACCACGTTTAACCGAGTTCATTTGCCTGAGTGCATATCGATAATCACGTAGTGGTATATATGACGCTGCATGAAACCAATATTCAAAGATTTTTTTATTTTCGAGCAAGGTATTTAAATGATTTTTTTGATAATGATCTACACGATTCCAAAGTACATGGTGATGTGCTCGCTCAACCACCGAAATTGTATCAATCTGAACATAGCCTAAATGTTCAATAACACTTAGTGTTTCCTTTATTCCTTGTTGTGCCAACTCTGATTCGATTAGTCGGTTGGAAGGTTTGGGTATTTGAAAGTCATACAGTGAACGATGTATAGCTAAGCATTTTAATTGAATATCCATAATATGCCTTTTATTATTATATTTAAGATACTGATCTAACTATACAAATCAGTATCTTAATCCAAATGCAACCTATATGACTGTGCTTGGAATATTAGCTGTAAAAATTGATTTACGATCGATCCGCTGGAAAAGTCACAACTTGCTCTAAACGCATTTTTTCAGTCGCAACCATCAGCAAACGATCGATCCCCAATGCAATCCCAGAACATTCTGGCATCTGAGGTAACGCCGCTAAAAGATATTCATCAACTGGCATCACACGTAAACCGAGCCTTTCACGTTCCACATTATCTGCTTGAAAACGTGAACGAAGCACATCTGCATCAATCAGTTCATCATAAGCATTGGCAAGTTCTAAACCTTCAATATACAGCTCAAAACGTGCAGCAACCTGTTCACCATCTTCATCGGTTTTGACTTTAGCCAAAGATGCCATTTCAGGTGGAAAATCGGTTAAAAATACTGGCGTATCAAAACCTAGACTCGGTTCAACCATGTGTGAAAATAATAAATCGATATATCCCAAACGATCATCACCCAAATCCAGATTTAAGCCAACACGGCGTGCTGTATCTTTCAACTCTTTAAGTGTTGCTTGAAGTGGATTGATGTCCAGACGATCCATAAATGCGTGTTTATAGTTGAGTACTGTTGGACGAACTTCACCAAACCGTTGTTTCAGTACGACATTCAGTAAATCACTCACTTCAAACATCAGGTCTTTGAGACTCAAACCCGGTCGATACCATTCCAACATGGTAAATTCGCTGTTGTGTTTACGACCATGTTCATCATCACGAAATACTTTACAGATCTGATAAATTGGACCACTGCCACTCGCCAATAAACGCTTCATGGCAAATTCAGGTGATGTCTGTAAATAGTGCGTTTGCTGTTTGCCTTGTAAATGTCGTAATGCCTGAACCGAGGCTAAATGTACATCGGTCACACCTGCTTGCGACAAAATTGGCGTTTCCACTTCCAGTACGTCACGCTCTGCAAAAAATTGACGTAATTGTGCATACATCTTGGCACGTGCACGCATGGCTTTAATGTCACAAGTCGGTTGATAGTGAAACTCAGACTGACTCATGCTTTAGGTCCTCCATGTCCAGCCCATTCACGGCGTAGCGGATAAGTTTTACGTAAATGATCAAAGGCTTTTTGATCAACTTTGCCATCTTTTAGACAAGCACGTAAATTGGCATCATCACGTGCAATATCATAAATCTCTTTTAAATGCTGTGTGAGTACTGCTTTGAGTTCTTGTTGTTCGAAAAGTTGCTCACATGCTGGAAGCTGGGTTTCAAATTGTTTATCTGCAGATTTACCAAAAGTTTGACAAAAAGCCTCATAAATCATTTGTGTACCACGAGCTTTACCTTCCAAGCTATAGCCAGCGATATGTGGAGTGACCAGCGTAATTAAACTGAGCAGTTGTTCTGAAATTTCTGGCTCATGTTCAAATACATCCAGCACCACTGGACGCTGGGTCTTTTGAATATCTTGAATCAGTGCCGCTTCTTCAACCACTGGACCTCGTGCAGAATTAATCAGAATTGCTGTCGGCTTCATTTTTGACAAAGCTTCAGCATTGATCAAATGATTCGTTGGATGAACACCCGATTTTGTTAATGGCACATGTATTGAAATGGCATCTGAACTTTTCAACAATTCTTTAAAACTCACCTGTTGCACATGATCACGTTCAACAAAAGGATCATAGCCAATCACGTTCCAACCTAAAAGCTGTGTCATGGTCGCTAAACGTGAACCAACATTACCCAATCCAATAATACCTAAAGTGAATTGCTCATTCGCATCAATCAATTCGGCTTTTAAATGTAATAACGCTGTAATAACATATTCTGCCACCGCTTGAGCATTGCACCCTGCTGCATTTGACCATGCGATCCCTTGTTTTTCTATAGCAGCAATATCTAGATGGTCTGTACCAATGGTGGCACTACCGACGAATTTTAGTGGTGTATTTTCAATAAGCGCTTGATTGACTTTGGTCACTGAACGAACTAAAAGTGCATCTGCGTGTTCCACATCTGCATGGGTCAGTGTACGTCCTGCTTGATGTTCAATTTCACCAAATTCAGCAAAGAAATAATCAGTAAAAGCCAGATTTTCATCTGCAATAATTTTCATAATGCATCTCAATATCGCAATCACATTATGATAGCGCTTGTCTTGTGTATTCTCCTAATATTCTCAGTGAATTCATCTATTCATTTATAAATTTTGAATCTCATTTAGGACATCAAACAGTCATAAAAAAAGAGTGCCGAAGCACTCTTTCTTTACACCTAATCTGAATTATCCAATCACAATTTGGTGATTTGCCAACAAAGTTTGTATATCTGTTTGAACATTATTGAGTGTGATGAGTGTTGTAAAGTTATAATCTTCACCCGCACCATCACGATCGATCTGAATGACGGTGTTATTTCCAACCACAGTCACAGATAAATACTCCGTTATGGTTTCATTGGCATCCAGAGTTGCTACACCATTAATATAATGTGCAGCACCATCTGCATCTGCCACATAACCAATCAATAACTCTTTAATATTGATAATATCAGCATCTGGTGTGGCTTCTACCGTACCTACTTTGAAACCGTTGACCACGTCACTGCCATTACCACCTGTTGCATCGCCTGCAAGTAAAAGTTTATACATAAGCGTGTCTTGACCGCCAGTAGCGATATTAAATGTATCATCGCCTCCACGACCTTCAAAATAGTTGTTTTTGTTGTTGCCAGTGAAGACATCATCACCAGAAGTCCCAGCAATCCCTTCTATATTTTTAAAGGTCGCCGTTCCAAATCCTGTGTTTTGAGCCGTTGTGAGTCCTAAATTGACCGTAATAGCCGTATGACCAGCCAGTTTATAATCCACAATATCTAAACCGCCTGTATCACTCCAAAGACGAGTTCCTGAAACAATCGAACTACCACCTGCTCCGTCATAGACATCATTGCCTAAAGTCGCGAAGAAGGTATCATTGTAGCCCGTTCCCAAAATACCGACCGATTCAGTTCCAGCAGTTCCATTATTGAGTTTACGGGTAAGATTAGCATTATTGGTTGCGGTTCCTGCTTCAGCAGTCAAAACAAAGGCACTCGATGCAGAAGTTGCCTTAAGACCTGTCCATGCTTCATTGACATTGGCAATGCTAAATCCACCAATGCTACTTTGACCACCCACATGTTGTGCCACACCATTAATATTTCTCAACATAACCAAACTATAGGTTTCATTGGGATCTAAACCATAGAAACTTAGCAAAGCTGTTGAATCACTGGTTTGGTTACCTGACTGTGCATTTAACACTTGTGTACTAATCAGTTTACCTGTGCTGTCGTAGAGTTTCACAGTGTTGCCAAATAAAGCATTAATCCCCTGCTGATCTAAAATTCGAACATGTATACTGGTGCCGTCTTGCACTACATTGGTATTTTTGACTAAGGTTGTTCCAGCGTTTCCTGTAAAGAAAATCACATCTTGTGCGCCATCATAATTGATATCTAAAATCAAAAAGCCACTAATTTGATCAGCATTAGCTGCAGTACCAGGAATATTAATCAGTGTTGATTGACTAAATGTTGTTGAAGTTGCTGATGATGTATTGGTAAATAACAAGACATTTTGTGCAACATTGGTTCCTATATTTGCTGCCGTATAATATGGAATTTCAATAATATCCATGCGTCCATCAGCATTCCAATCAATAGCCGCCGAGCCACCACCTTTTACACCATCACTAAAAATATACATTTTTGTGGTGTCATATCCGCCACTAATACCAGAGCTGGCTGGTGCTGTTGCTGCAATTTTGCCATTATCATTAAAGAAAATTTTACTATTATTTTGCACAGCTGTTGTTGCCAAGAATAAATCTAACCAGCCATCACCATTAAAATCTGCCCAAGTCATCGAGATGCCATCGTATCTATCGGCATTATCATTAAGAAACACATTCTCAATAATTTGGGTCACCTGTAGTCCTTTCAACGGATCAGTGCTATTGGTACCATCATTACTCACGACGACTAAACGGCCATTATTTGAAGTTCCTGTAGCATTCGGCCCGGATACTGTGTTACTAATCCTGTTAGAGAGATAATCCGCATGAAATACGATATCAACTGTTCCATTATTGTTAATATCTACAACTGATATTTCCTTACCTGGTGATGACTGTCCACTTTCAATTCCACCTGAAACAGCATCATAAACAAGTGCAGGATCTTTTTCGAAGTTTGGATTGGTAGCCCCCTTAAGTCCAGTGCCATTGTTTAATACAAAACTACTATCTCTTCCTTGTCCAGCTTCAGCATCATTGGGTGAATTATCCCCATAAACTAAGTCGACATAACCATCGCCTATTTTGTCATAAGCTACAATCGCAGCACGCCAAGACCATGTATTGGCACTGGTAACACCAGTACCACTATAGTCAACACGACTCCCTCCATCATTGTGCCCGACACTACCTACTTGGAAAGCATAGTAACCTGTATTTCCTGCCACATTGGTATTTCCAGTCACGCTAGGCTGTACATAGCTTGAACTTTTATTCTCAAAGGCTTGTTGACCATCTTGATAATAATCATCACTACCAAAAATATCCATGTCACCATCACGGTCAAAGTCGATAAATGTCACTGTACCAACCACACCACTTGAATTATTACCTTTAAGAGTATTAACGTTGAAACTTCCTAAATTGGTACTAGAAGTTGCATTACCATCGAGCACATTCATATTGGCAAAGATTCGCCATTGCCCATTTTCACCGATTGTAATTGACACCCCTTTATTCGCAGTATCTGAAGATGCAGGTAATAAAGGCGCCGCTGGTGCTGATGAAACGACCAATTCGTTGCTGGTGTCGTCTTGGGTAATGGTTCCTGTCGCATTTTTTAGAATAGCAACTACATTATAGGTACCTTCCTCTAAGTTGTTTGCAACCTGCACATACCAAGTGTTATTGATTGGATCTATGACCACAGCACCTGTTTGTGACGAATAGGTTGTTCCACCAATGGTTACTTCCAAATATTCTCCAGGTAAAATTTTAAACCCTGTTGAACCCGTTACGATTGGTGTTGTATCTAAAGTACTTTGCGCGTTGACAATAACCGTTAAATCTATCTGGATGTTAAAACGCAAACTTTCAGCACCTACGTTACCCGCATAATCGACGACTTGCGCATAAAAAGCGTAGGTTTTACCATCTTGAAGCCCAGTGTTAACCTCTATGCTCCATGCCGTGCCCGTCACATCAGCGTAACCAACGAAGGTTGTTTCACCAGCAAGTGTTTGATAAACCGCAACTGTTTCATCAGAAGCCAAATTGGTACTCACTGTACCATGTAATGTTGGATTTCGGTCATCAGTTTGTGAATTATTAGTTGTGACCATACCTTGACTAAAACCTATGTCATCAAAATAAGATGAAATCGTCACGGTTTGCGTTGGACCTACGGTATCAATAATGACTTCTTGCGTATCTGTTGAACCTAAGTTTCCAGCCGTATCAATAATGCGCACTTGATAGGTATAAGAACCATGTACTAAGGTTCGAGTATCTGGATAGCTCCATAAACCACTGTTCACTGTCAAATTAACCCAAGTTAAACCACCATCTATACTAATTTGTGCTCGTTCACCTGTGGCTAAAGTTCCAGAAACAGAACCACGCACCGTTAAGCTGGTGTCATTGGTAATAAAGTCACTATTACTGACACCAAGATCATCAGAAATTGAGGTGATTAAAATAGTATTGGTCGGTGCGACGTCATCCACAATCACCACTTTACTGAACACAGGCGTTGCGTTGCCAGCATGATCAACAATTCGAATTTGATAGGTATGTTCACCATTGCTCAATGTACGACTGGTGTCATCATAGGTCCAAGATGTACCGTTAACCGTTAGATCGATCCACGTATCACCTTCATCCAAACTGATTTGTGCAATTTCATTTGCCAATAGCACTGTAGACACTGAACCATGAATCAATAGGGTTTTATCACGTGTAATGAAATCATTATTGGCATTAATGGTGCCTGTATTTTGATTATTGACATGATCTGTTGCACCTGTGTCATCACTAATCCCTGTAATACTGATGGTTTTGTTTGGTGCTACCGTATCAATGGTCACATTCTGGGTATCACGACTGCCTTCATTGCCCGCGGCATCTGCAATACGGGCAATATACGTATAGGTTTGATCTATTAAAGTATGTGTTTCAGCAAAACTCCAATTTAACCCATTTACCGTAGCCAAATGCCACGTCACACCATTGTCATGACTGATTTGAACATATTCACCTGCATTTAGTACTGTTGTGATGGTGCCAAAAATGGTGAATGTTTTATCATGGGTCAAATAATCACTGTTTGATATACCTGTATCTTCAGTGATGCCTTTGATCTCAATAATATTGTCAGTGTCTGGATCAATTAAATCGACCTCAACCTGAATTTGATCTGTGGAACCCAAGTTGCCTGCTGTATCAATCAATCTGACTCGATAAGTATAGCTACCATGATCTAATGTTCGTCCATCGACATAGCTCCAATTTCCATTGATAATGTCTAGTAAATGCCACGATACGCCATTGTTAAAGCTAATTTGAGCAATTTCAGTTGGATTTAAAGTGCCAGTCAATGTGCCGTTGACAGTGATGCTCTGATCATTGGTAATAAAGTCAGTCGAAGACACACCCGTGTCATCACTAATACTCACGATTTCAATAATCGCAGTAGACGGCGTAGTCTCAGCTGTTTGAATGG
Source organism: Acinetobacter shaoyimingii (assembly GCF_011578045.1). Classification (NCBI taxonomy): domain Bacteria; kingdom Pseudomonadati; phylum Pseudomonadota; class Gammaproteobacteria; order Moraxellales; family Moraxellaceae; genus Acinetobacter; species Acinetobacter shaoyimingii. The sequence goes on along the minus strand of NZ_CP049801.1, from coordinate 1,173,012 downwards.
TGACTTGTTGTGATGTACTAAAACCAACATTACCCGCAGTATCTACAATGCGTACTTGATAAGTATAAGTGCCATCAATCAATGTACGTCCGTCGATATAATTCCAAACATTTGCTGAGTTAACCGCAAGATCTACCCAATTCACGCCACCATCGATACTGATTTGAGCATATTCATCCGCAGCTAAAGCTACCGACACTGTTCCATGTACCGTAATATTTTGATCATTGGTGATAAAGTCATTTGGATATATACCGTTATCATCCGAGATGGACGTTATACTAATCACTTTCGAAACAATATTTGGCCTTTCAGTGTCAATCGTAACGACTTGATAGTCATTGGAACCCACATTACCTGCAGTATCGACTACACGTACCAAGAATGGATAATCGCCGTCATCTAAGCTTTGATTTACGGTATAACTCCATTGACCATTGCTCATGATTAAATCAATCCAACTGGTCCCATTATTTATACTAATTTGTGCTTTTTCATCACCAGCTAAAACGCCTGTTAATGTGCCATGCAATGTAATGGTCTGATCTGAAGTAATGAAGTCATTATCTAGACCAAAACGTCCAGTATCATCAGAGATTGATGTGATTTTAATTTCAACATCATCTGGGTTAGACACTTGGGTATCGACCGTTACATTCTGATTTGCTGTTGATCCTTCGTTGCCTGCACTATCAACAATACGCACCATATAGTTGTGTACGCCATGTGTGAGTGTCCTTGTATCGACATAATTCCATAGGCCTGCTGAACTGATGTCGAGTGTGAACCACGTCGTGCCACCATCAATACTAATTTGTGCAAACTCATCAACAGCGAGAGCACCCTGCACGTTACCTCTAATGGTTAAGTGAGTATCACTGGTGATAAAATCTGAATTTGACGCACCAGTGTCCTCAGTGATTCCGGTAATCTCGATGGTTTTAGTGGTTGTATTGGGTTGTTCTGTATCGACTTTCACCACTCGCGTATCAGATGATCCGACATTGCCTGCGGTATCTATGACACGGACAGAGTAGGTATAATGACCATCACTTAGAGGACGTGTATCGACATAACTCCATTCGCCTATGGAAGAAATGCTTAGTTGGAACCAATCTGTACCATTGAGACTAATTTGAGCATATTCACCTTCGATCAACGCTTCACTTAGTGTCCCGTGAACAGTCAGAGATTGATCTTTGGTAATAAAATCTGAATCGCTTAAACCTGTATCATCACTGATTGACGTAATTTTAATTTCTTTTGTGGCAATGGGTGCTTGAGTATCGACTTTAACCACTCGATCATCTGTGGTTGCCACATTGCCTGCTTGGTCAATCACACGAACCAAATAGGTATGATCTCCATTGCTCAATGTTCGAGTATCCAGATAAGTCCAGATTCCTAAACTATTGACTGCAAGGTTGATCCAATCCATACCATTATTAACACTGATTTGCGCAAATTCATCACTGGCCAAGGTTCCTGCCAATGTGCCTCGAAGGGTTATATTGGTATCTGAGGTAATGAAGTCTGTTGAGCTCACACCCGTGTCTTCAGTGATTCCTGTGATAGTAATGATTTTTGTCAAATCTTCTAGTTTAGCAAGATCGACTTTGACCACTTGACTGTCCGTTGCACCAATATTTCCAGCGGTATCGACCACTCGAACATAGTAGTGATAACTTCCATCTGACAATGTACGAGTATCGACATAATTCCACTCGCCTAAAGAATTCACCGTCAGATTATCCCAATCCGTACCATTTATACTGATTTGGGCCTGTGTATCTACAAGCAATGTTCCTGTGATACTGCCATGTACGGTTAAACTGGTATCATTGGTCACAAAGTCAGTTGCAGATAGCCCAGTATCATCACTGATTGAATCAATACTGATCGTGATACCCGTTGGCGCAGTGTTATCTACTTTCACCAATTGACTATGCGTCGATCCTACATTTCCAGCAGTGTCGACCACTCGAACATAATAAGTGTAGTCGCCGTCAGCCAATGTACGTCCATCGACATAGCTCCATTGACCCAATGAGTTCACTGATAAATTGCTCCAAGTGAGATTATTCACACTGATTTGGGCAAATTCATCGGCAGCCAAAGTCCCTGTTAAGGTTCCTAAAACCGTCAGATTTTGGTCGTTGGTGATAAAGTCTGTGGTTGATAATCCTGTATCTTGACTAATCGCTGTGATCAGAATTTGATGATCCGTTGTACTTGGTTCTTGGGTGTCAATGGTGACCACTTTATTATGCGTAGAACCGACATTTCCCGCAGTATCAACCACACGAACATAATAGGTATAATCGGTGTTATTGCCATCCAATATTCGAGGGTCGATATAACTCCATTGACCTGACGAATTAAGCGTTAGATTTGTCCAAGTTGTACCATCGACACTGATTTGCGCAAATTCATCGGTAGCCAATACACCAGTCACTGAACCATGAATGGTCAGCGAGGTATCATAGGTAATAAAGTCATTGTTCGATGAACCCGTGTCATCGCTAATCGCAGTAATTTGGATCACTTTTGTCGCGGTATCTGGTGCCAAAAAGTCAATCACTACATCTTTGTCATCGACTGTGCCGACATTCCCCGCTGTATCTATTACACGCACTTGATAATGGTAAGTACCATTGTTCAATGTACGACCATCAACATATGACCACTGACCATTGGAACCCAGCTGTAATGTGGTCCAGTTTGCACCATTATCTAAACTGATCTGTGCAAATTCATCTGCGGTCAACGCACCTGTCACATTGCCGTAAATAGTCAAATTTCTATCATTGGTGATGAAATCACTAGCACTTAAACCTGTGTCTTCATTAATGCTGGTAATGGTAATGACTTTAGTCAGCATATCGGGTTCTTGGCTATCAATGACGACGACTTGGCTATCTGTTGAGCCGACATTACCGGCGGTATCAACGACACGAACGAGATACGTATAGTTACCACTACTCAGTGGACGAGCATCGACATAATCCCAAGCGCCAGCGCTGTTTAGTGACAAAGTGATCCATGTACTACCACCATTGATACTGATTTGCGCAAACTCATTCGGAGCCAGTGGATTACTGACTGTACCATGCACGGTAATACTTGTATCACGCGTGATGAAATCATGGTCACTCAAACCTGTATCATCACTGATTGCAGTAATTTCAATCACCTTAGTGATTGGATCTGGTGCTTGAACGTCAATCGTCACTGTTTTTGACACTACATCATTCGGATCAAAATTTCCTGCGGCATCCACAACACGCACTTGATAAATGTGATCGCCATTTGTCAGTGTTCGTGCATCAATATATTCCCATGTTCCATTGCTTACAGCGAGATTGATCCAATTCACTCCCTGATCTAGACTGATTTGAGCAACCTCACCAACAGCCAAAGTGCCTGTTAATGTACCTTTGATGACTAAGTTTTGGTCACTGGTAATGAAATCTGTCGCAGATAAGCCTGTGTCTTCACTAATACTGGTGATATCAATTGAGACTTGACTTGCATCTGGTGCATCGGTGTCAATCGTGACAACGCGCGTTGCTGTCGAACCACTCGTTCCAACCAGATTAATAACACGCACCCGATAGGTATATTGACCATCTAATAATGTACGTGTATCTAAAAAACTCCACGTTCCATCTGGCTGAATGGTTATTGTTTCCCAACTTGCACCATTATTTAAGGTAATTTCTGCTCGTTCATCTGCTTCCAATACGCCAACCAAAGTCCCATGAATAACAAGATTTTCGTTGTCACTGGTAATGTAATCGCTATTGCTCAGACCGGTATCATCTGAAATTCCAGTGATCTGAATGGTAGATGACGGCGCAATTGCATTGACCACCACCTCTTGGGAATCCAGAGAAGTAATATTTCCAGCCTGATCAATAATACGGACATAATAGTAGTGACTGTCATTGATCAATACACGCTCATCTTCATAGAACCATGAACCATCACTGGCAATGACTAAATTGACCCAATTTTGATTATCAATACTAATTTGTGCGTATTCAAAAGCAGCTAAGCTACCGCTGACGGTACCTCGAATGGTTAAAGTATTATCACTGGTAATAAAGTCATTATTGCTTGCACCTGTATCATCACTAATAGCAGTGATATTAATGGTGGCTGCAGGTGCATTGAGATCAACCCTTACAACTTGCGTATCCGTTGAGCCCACATTACCCGCAGTATCAATGATTCGAACTAAATAGGTATATGAACCGTCTGCTAATGTACGGCCATCTGCATAAGACCACTGCCCAATCGAATTGACAGTTAAGTCAATCCAATCCACACCATCAACACTGATTTGAGCGAACTCATCCGTTGCTAAAGTGCCACTCAATGTTCCTGATATTGTTAATAGCTGATCATTTGTCACAAAGTCAGAATTGCTCAGACCCGTATCTTCTGTGATTGCTGTGATTTGAATCACTTTGGTCAAAATATCTGGTTGTGTTGAATCTACAAGAACAGTTTGATTTGCTGTGGAACCGACATTGCCCGCTGTATCAACGATGCGCACTTGATATTCATGTGAACCATCAGCTAATGTTCGAGTATCAATATAGCTCCATTGACCGAGTGAATTGACACCAAGATTGATCCAAGATGTACCGCCATCTAGACTAATTTGAGCAAATTCATCTGTAGTCAAAATTCCAGTGACTTGGCCATAAATGCTTAAGTTTTTATCACTGGTGATAAAATCAGTATCGCTCAGTCCAGTATCTTCAGATATAGCGCTTATGCTAATCGTTTTGGTTAGAACATTGGGTACATCACTATCTATACGAACCACTTGACTGTCGTTAGAACCGACATTTCCTGCATCGTCGACCACACGGACTAAATAGGTATATGAGCCATCATCTAAAGTTCGGTTATCTTGATAGGTCCATGTGGTTCCCGAAATCGTTAAGTCTTCCCAAGTCGCGCCATTGTCTATACTGATTTGAGCATATTCACCTGATGCTAAAGTTCCTGTAAATGTTCCATGAATACTAATTTGATCATCATTGGTGATAAAGTCTGTGCTACTTAAACCCGTATCATCAGTAATTGATGTGATCTGAATGACTTTGCTCATCACATTTGGCGCAGCAGTATCGACAGTTACGACTTGATTATCGGTTGATCCGACATTACCCGCCGTATCGACTACACGAACTAAATAAGTATGGTTACCATCTGTCAATGTCCGACCATCCACATAGGTCCAAGTACCTCCTGAACCTATAGTCAAATTGATCCAATCATTGCCATTGTTTACACTGATTTGGGCAACTTCATCCAGAGCCAACGTGCCTGTAAGTGTCCCTTTCACGGTTAGATTTTTATCACTGGTAATAAAGTCTGAATCACTTAAGCCAGTGTCATCAGAAATTGCCGTAATTTGAATAACTTGAGTACTTACATCTGGCTGTGTAGTATCAACTTTTACAATTTGACTGTCGGTAGAACCCACATTGCCTGCACTGTCAACAATGCGTACTAAATATTCATGTTCACCATCATCAAGGTCACGACCATCAACAAAAGTCCATGTTCCGCTGCTGATGACTAAATTTGTCCAAGTAACGCCATCATTTAGACTAATCTGTGCAAATTCATTGGCAGCAAGAGTTCCTGTTAAGGTTCCAGAGAGTGTTAATGTCGTGTCACTGGTGACAAAGTCATTTGAACTTAGACCAGTATCATCCGAAATAGCCGTAATCGCGATGACTTTGGTCAATACATCGGGCGCTACAGTATCTAAAACTACATTTTGGTTATCTGTTGAACCGACATTTCCTGCAGCATCAACAATACGAACCAAGTAGGTATATGTTCCATCTAACAGTGTTCGTTGTTCTTGATAATTCCAACGTCCATTGGAGTCTAAACTCAATTCAATCCATGTAACCCCAGCATCAAAACTGATTTGTGCCACTTCATCCATGTCCAAAGTACCCGTGACTTGTCCTGAAAGCACATAAGCTTTGTCACTGGTGATGAAATCAGTAGATGACAGACCTGTATCTTCAGTCATGGATAAAATTTCAATGCTGACAGAAGGATTGACATAATCAACTTTCACAATTTGACTATGTGTTGAACCAACGTTTCCTGCTGTATCGACCACACGAACGGAATAGGTATATTCGCCATTATTCAATACTCGTGTATCGACATAGTTCCAATTACCTGCACTATCGACTGTTAAGTTCACCCATGTCGAACCATTGAGGCTAATTTGAGCGAATTCATCACTTGCGAGTGCCCTGCCAGTCAATGTGCCAAATACGGTTAATTCTCGATCTGACGTGATAAAATCAGTGCCACTCAATCCTGTATCATCACTGATTGCTGTGATACGAATAACATGGGCTGTGCTTGGTGCATCCGTGTCTACAGTCACCGTTTGAGTGGCGGTAGAACCTACATTTCCTGCTGCATCGACTACACGAACTTGGTAAACATGAGCTCCATTTGCGAGTGTACGACCATCTAAATAATTCCAAAGTCCATTACTGACGGCTAAATTGGTCCATGTGGCCCCCCCATCAATACTGATTTGTGCATATTCATTTGAACCTAGTGGACCTGATAATGCACCTCTGACCGTGATATTTTTATCACTAGTGATAAAGTCATTATTGAATAGACCTGTATCTTGAGTGATACCTGTAATCGTAATGGCTTTATCTGTTGCATCTGGTGAAACATTGTCTACAGTCACCACTTGGCTATGTGTTGAACCCACATTGCCAGCAGCATCAACAACACGTACATAATAAGTATGTTGACCATCCAATAATTCACGTGAGTCATCAAAACTCCACGTATTTGCTGTAACGATTAACGTTGTCCAGTTGGTTCCATCCACACTAATTTGCGCAAACTCATTACTACCAAGTGTTCCCGTTAAAGTACCAGAAACTATCAGTTCTCGATCTAACGTATTAAAGTCATTATTGAATAAGCCTGTATCGTCTGTTATGGCTGTAATTCGAATCACGTTGGTCAGAACATCTGGTGCAGCATTATCAATCGTTACCGTCTGATCATCTGTTGATGCCACTGTACCCGCAGTATTGAATACACGAACAATATAGTTATGTGTTCCGTCTGCAAGTGATCTGGTATCGGTATATGACCATGTACCTGAAGTGATTGTGAGATTAATCCAATTTGCACCATCATCTAGACTGATTTGTGCAACGCCAAGGCTAGTCAGCGTACCCGATACAGTACCGTGAACAGTTAAGCTCCGATCAGAGGTAATAAAGTCATTGTTGTATAGCCCCGTATCATCACTAATGCTGGTAATTTGAATATTTAAGTCAGGAATCGCAGTATCAACTTTGACGACTTGCGAACTGCTATGCCCTACATTTCCGGCCAAATCCACAATACGAACATGATAAGTATGGTCACCGTCTACTAATGTTCGATCTGTATCGTCATAACTCCATTCTCCATTTGGAGCGACAACAAGGGTAATCCAACTGTTGCCACCATCAATACTGATTTGAGCACGCTCATCTGAAGCCAAGACTCCAGCGACTTCACCATGAATGATTAAATTCTGGTCATTGGTCACAAAGTCGTTTGCTGTTCCAGTATCCGCATCTATGGCAGTAATATGAATGGTCTTATTGGTGTTATCAGGTTCAATGGTATCCACCACAACCACTTGACTGTCAGTCGAACCCTCATTACCCGCAGCATCGACTATACGTACTTCATACGTATATGAACCATGCGTTAAATTGCGATTATCGATGTACGACCATTCACCATTGTTAATGCTCAGCGTTACCCAATCCGTGCCATTAATGCTGATTTGTGCATATTCATCACTGGCTAAAGTCCCTGTAATCGTTCCATGAACCGTTAACGAGGTATCGCTGGTATTAAAGTCATTATTGAATAGACCCGTATCATCAGAAATGGACGTGATTGCAATAATCTTTGTTGCTGGATCTGGCGCATCCAAATCAACTTTGACAATCTGACTGTCTGTAGAACCGACATTGCCTGCACGATCAACCACGCGTACCAAATAAGTATGATCCCCTTGCGTTAAAGTACGTTGATCATCGTAAGTCCATTCGCCATTCGTGACAATTAAATCTACCCAACTTGAACCATTATCGATACTTATTTGAGCAAATTCGTTGGCTGTTAAAATGCCAGACAAGGTTCCATATATTTCGATTTGCGTGTCATTGGTAATATAATCTTGAGCACTTGAACCTGTATCATCCGTAATACCAAGAATAATAATTTCTTTGGTAATTGGATCAGGAGCATTCAAATCAAGCGTTACGTTTTGGCTAGCGGTTGATCCAACGTTCCCTGCTTGATCCACGATACGAACATCATATGAGTAAGTACCATGAGTCAGCGCTTGTGGGTTTTGATAGGTCCAGTTTCCAGAGGCATCGAGTGTTAAATTGATCCAATTTCCACCATTCACACGGATTTGAGCAATTTCACCTGTAGCCAATAAAGTGACATCATTGACTGTACCCGAAATACTAAACTCAGGATCTGAAGTGATAAAATCGGTTGAGGAAATGCCTGTGTCTTCATCAATTGCTGTGATTAAAATTGCAATATTATCTTCGTCAGGAGCATCTAAATCGACAGTCACCACTTTGCTATCTGTTGAGCCGACATTACCTGCATCATCGACTACACGCACTTGATAGGTATAATTGGCATGACCAAGTGTTCTGTTATCAACAAAATGCCAATTGCCACTCGCATCCAGCGTTAAATTGATCCAAGTTGTACCGTCAACTGAAATTTGCGCATGTTCACCGCTTGCTAAAGTACCCGTGAACGTTCCACTAATGGTGAGTGAAGTATCACTGGTAATAAAGTCTTGATCATCTAAACCGGTGTCCTCACTGATTGATGTAATGTGAATGACTTTGGAACTTATATCAGGGACTTCTGTATCGACTGTAATGGTTTGACTGTCGGTAGATATCTCAGCTCCGACATTGTTTAAAATTCTAACAAATACATTATGTTGACCATCTGCCAATGCATCTGGGATGGTGTAAGTCCATTCTTGATTTGAATTTAAGGTTAAATTTATCCAGAGTGTTCCATCTAAACTAATTTGAACCTGCTCATCACCCGTTAAGGTGCCAAGCACGTGACCATTCACAGTGATGGTATCATTATTGGTAATGAAATCACTCGAACTCAAACCAGTATCTTCTGTAATTGAATTGATGTGAATTGTGTAGTCTGGAATGCTTGCATTGACCACAATGTCTTTTTGATGAGTTGAACCCACATTGCCTGCAAGATCAATGACACGCACATAATAAGTATGTGTACCATTACTTAAAACATTGGCTTGATCATCATGAGTCCATTGGCCATTGGTCACAGTTAGATTTTGCCATAACCCATTATTCAATCGAATTTGGGCGACTTCATCGACCTCAAGTGGATTAGATAAAGTACCTCGTACAATCAGGGTATTATCGGTGGTCAAAAAGTCACTGGTATCAATACCATCATCGTCATCTATAGCTGTTATCGCAATGACTTTATCTGTGGTACTTGGTGCATCATTATCAATGACCACAACTTGGCTATGCGTTGAACCAACATTTCCTGCTTTATCCACGACGCGGACATAATATGTATAGCTGCCATCAGCAAGTACACGACTATCGACATAGCTCCATGTATTATTGCTGATGCTTAAGATTTCCCAGTCTGTTCCATCAACACTGATTTGGGCATATTCACCTGCAAGCAATGTTCCTGTCAGGGTTCCACTGACAGTCAATTGGTCATCCTGTGTATAAAAATCAGTTGAATTTAAACCTGTATCATCCGTAATTGCTGTAATTTTAATCACTTTACTTAAGCTAGGCGCAGTGTTATCTATCACGACAATTTGACTATCTGTCGATCCTACATTACCCGCAAGATCAACAATACGAACTTCAATTGTATAGGTACTGTTGTCATTTAATGTGTCTGTATTAAAGGTCCAATTTGCACCAGAGAGTAAAACATCTGACCATGTTATGCCGTCTAGACTGATCTGAGCAAATTCATCTATAGCCAATGCCCCTGTTAATGTTCCGTTGATAATCAAACTTCGATCTTGTGTGACAAAGTCATTATTCAATATGCCTGTATCATCAGTGATTCCAGTAATTTGAATGACTTTATCTGAATCACTAGGCGCCTCGTTATCCACTGTAACGACTTCTTCATGGGTTGAGCCCACATTACCCGCTTGATCGACCACTCGTACATAGTAAGTATATGTATTATCCGCCAAGGTACGACCATCCACATAACTCCATGTTCCCGCGCTAACAGTGAGCGTTGTCCAAGTCGTTCCATCAATACTAATTTGCGCAAACTCATCTGCTGCTAAGGTACCAGTCAAAGTTCCATGAATGGTCAGTGTTTTATCTTGAGTTACAAAATCATCATCTAACAGTCCTGTGTCGTCACTAATTTCTGTAATTTTTATTTCATTTGTTGCTACATTTGGTCCAGTTTGATCAATTTTCACCGCTTGGCTGTGTGTCGATCCAACATTGCCTGCACGGTCCACCACACGTACTTCATAGATATAATCACCCGGTGGAAGAGCACGACTATCGACATAACTCCAATTGTTTCCTGTCACAGTTACATCGACCCAGTCACCATCAATTAAGATTTGGGCAAACTCATTGCTGGCCAATGTGCCTGTCAATGTACCATTTACGGTAAGTTGATTATCTGAAGTGATAAAATCAGTGCTGGATAAACCGGTATCTTCTGAAATAGAGGTAATCTTAATCACATGATTTGTTGTGTTTGGAGGCAAACCATCAACAATGACATCCTGCTCTGACGTAAATCCAACGTTACCTGCAGCATCGACAATACGAACCATGTATTTGTACGTACCGTCAGCCAAGTTTCGACCATCCAGATATTCCCACTGATTTGCCGTTACAGTGAGTGTTGACCACGTTGCGCCATTATCTATACTGATTTGGGCATATTCATCGGTCGCTAAACTACCAACAATGTTGCCCTTCACGGTCAGAGTCCGATCATTGGTCACAAAATCGTTATTCGCTAAACCAGTGTCGTCACTAATCGCTGTAATGTGAATTATTTTATCTATAGGACTTGGCGGATTTAAATCGACCTGAACCGTTTGTTGAGATGTTGAACCGACATTACCTGCACTATCAACGATACGCACTTGATAAGTGTAAGCTCCATGAACTAAGGTTCGAGAATCCGTGTAACTCCACTGCCCGTTGTTTAACGTTAAGGTTTCCCAGTTTGTTCCATCAATACTAATTTGAGCAAATTCATCAGCAGCTAAAGTACCATTCACTTGTCCATGGATTACTAATGTTTGATCATTGGTTTTAAAATCGGTAGCGCTTAAACCTGTATCATCACTAATGCTGGTAATTTGAATGGTTTTATTCACAATGTCTGGACGTTCAACATCGACCTTGACAATTTGGCTGTGTGTTGAACCAATATTGCCAGCGGTATCTACAACGCGCACATAATAGGTGTGGTTTCCTGATGTTAGAGTCCGACTATCATTGAAACTCCAATCACCATTGGTCGCAACACTCAGTGTTTCCCAACTGATACCATTGATACTGATTTGAGCGAATTCATCATTATCCAGCACGCCACTTAAATGTCCACGTACGATGAGGGTTTGGTCATTGGTAATAAAGTCTGCATTACTTAGCCCTGTATCATCACTGATCGAAGTGATCTGAATTTGTTTATCACTTGAATCTGGTGCTGTGTCATCAACGACGACCAGTTTAATATCGTCTGAACCGAGATTACCTGCTAGATCGACGACACGAACCTCATAAGTACGATCACCACTGATCAAAACTTGATTGTCAACAAAACTCCAAGCGCCGTTATTGATGTTTAAAGTTGACCAAGTTCCGCCGTTCACACGTATTTGTGCAAACTCATCATTACCCAATGTTCCTGTCAACGTCCCATGAACAGTCAAACTCTTATCACTGGTAATAAAGTCTGTTTCGCTTAAGCCTGTGTCATCACTAATGCTGGTGATTTTAATCACTTTATTCGATGCGTCTGGTGCTTGTTTATCAATAATAACCACTTGGCTATCGGTAGAACCAACATTACCTGCGGTATTGGTGACACGCACTTCAATATTGTGTGAACCTGAAGCCCATGCTGTCGTGAAATCATAGTGCCAAGTCTGATCTGTGACGTTGACTTCGACATTCATCCAGCTACCGTTATCTACTCGGATTTGTGCAATTTCATCTGCATTTAATGGGTCTGACAATGTCCCCTTCACGGTCAAAATGTCATCGCTGGTCACGAAATCATTGGTATTTAAACCCGTATCTTCACTGATTTCTGTAATTTGAATCGTCACCAATGGATCATTCGAATCGACGGTCACAGTTTTTTGATCTACTGATCCGACGTTACCTGCTGTATCGACAACACGAACAAAGTAATCGTGTGTACCATTAGCCAATAATCGATTATCGACATAGCTCCATGCACCGCCAACAATGGTTAAGTTATGCCATGTTGTTCCATCTGTACTGATCTGTGCATATTCACCCAATGCTAAAGTGCCTGTGAAGGTTCCTTTAATGGTGAGGCTATTATCACTGGTAATAAAGTCCTCAGGATCCAATCCTGTATCTTCGCTGATTGCAGTGATTCTAATGATATTGACGGTATCATCAGGTTCATGCGTATCGATGGTGACAAGCTGACTGTCTATTGATCCAACATTACCCGCTTGGTCGATGACTCGAACTTGATAATTGTGCTGTCCATCAGTGAGGGTTCGAGTATCAATATAACTCCAGTCACCATTGGCATCGACTGTTAAGTCTGTCCAAGAGAGACCATTGTCATAACTGATCTGTGCAAATTCTTTACCTGCCTCTAAAATTCCAGTCAGTGTGCCTGATACGGTTAGATTTTCATTATGACTGGTAATGAAGTCTGAACTATTTAAGCCTGTGTCTGCATTAATTGCGACAATATCGATGACTATCGTATTTAGTGGTTTGGTTGCATCAACGGTCACCAATTGACTGTCCGTTGATCCTATATTTCCAGCTTGATCCACCACGCGAACGTGATAAGTATATTCACCGTCGGCGAGAGTACGCCCATCCACATAGCTCCATGATCCATCACTTTCAATAGATAAATTAAACCATGTCGTACCATTCACACTAATTTGTGCAAATTCATCAGTCGCAAGTGTGCCTGTGAAAGTGCCATGAATAGTCAGGCTTTTATCACTGGTCATATAATCTGTCGCACTTAAACCGGTGTCATCAGATATTCCTGTAATTTCAATTTGTTTAGTTAATTCATCTGGTTTTGCAGTATCGATTTTAATCAATTCATTGTGCGTAGAACCTACATTTCCTGCGACATCGACCACACGAACATAATAGCGATGTTCGCCATTTGCCAAAATAGTAGGCTCTGTATAGCTCCATTCACCATTTGTTACGGTCAATGTTGTCCACGTTGAGCCGTCCAAACTAATCTGCGCAAACTCTTTAGTCGGGACTAACGGTACTGACAATGTGCCTTTTATTATGAGATTGGTATCTTGATGGGTCACAAAGTCCGTCGAACTTAATCCAGTGTCTTCTTCTATCGCTGTGATTCGAATAATTTTATTGATATGTTGTACATCATAATCTACTTCTACTTCTATAAAATCCTCAGAACCGATATTCCCCGCAGTGTCGACAATACGAACCATATAAATATATGTATCATTGTTGAGTAATCTATGGTCGTCATAACTCCAATGACGTGTAGCATCTACCTGTAAATTATGCCAGGTGACACCTTCATCTAAACTGATTTGCGCAAATTCGTCTGGCGCCAGTGTTCCAGTACCATCAATTTGACCATAGATAGTGAGACTTCGATCTTGAGTAATGAAATCTATAGAACTTAAGCCTGTATCGTCACTAATTGATGTTATTTTTATGCTATTTTCTGTGGTGTCAGGACTGGTATAATCAAGTTTAACGGTTTGATTTGCGGTTGAGCCAACATTGCCTGCTGTGTCAATAATACGAACTTCATAAATATATTCACCCGCATTTAAATTAGTGCTATTTGGATATTGCCAAAGACCATTGGCGCCCACGGTTAAGTCTTGCCAATTTCCAGCATTGACGCGAATTTGAGCAACTTCATCCGCATCCAGCGTTCCAGTCAATTGACCATTCAGAGTAAATTGACGATGACTGGTAATGAAATCATTGTTTTCCAAACCAGTATCATTGGTAATAGAAAGTATTTCGATGATTTTTTCATTGACATCAGGCACAGCATTATCGACGGTTACAACTTTGCTATCACTGGATCCGACATTACCTGCAGTATCGATAACACGGACGCTATAGGTGTATTGACCATCACTTAAAATTCGATGATCTTCATAACTCCATGTATTGTTGGAAATGAGGAGATTATTCCAAGTGGTTCCATCTACACTAATTTGAGCATATTCACCTGAACCTAATGCACCAGTAAATGACCCGTGAATCGTCAAGCTACGATCTTGGGTCACATAATCGTTATTTAACAAACCTGTATCATCTGTAATCGATTCGATTTTGATCACTTTGGTATTTGGATTTGGTTCGAGTAAATCTACTGTGACTGTTTTTGTATCTGATGAGCCAAGATTCCCTGCCGTATCAATAACACGGACTCGATAGGTATAATCATCACTTACTAAATTCCGTCCATCAATATAGCTCCATTCACCTAGTGAGTTAACTGAAAGTTCGATCCAATTGAGCCCATTATCAATGCTGATTTGAGCCAATTCACCTGTATCTAACGCACTACTTAATGTCCCAAGAATGGTCAAGCTATTATCACTGGTGATAAAGTCATTTGTTTCTAGACCTGTATCTTCTGATATAGACGTGATTTGAATGATTTTATCCAGTGGATTCGGAGGTGCTGTATCAATGGTCACGACTTTAGAATCGATTGAACCTAGGTTCCCCGCTTGATCGATCACACGTACCTGATAGGTATACTGTCCATCATCCAAAGTTCGGCTATCTACATAGGTCCAATTTCCACTTGAATTGACAGACAAATTAATCCAAGTCGTTCCATTAAGACTCATTTGCGCATATTCATCAGACGCAAGTGTGCCGCTCAGTGTTCCAAATATCGTGATATTTTTATCACTGGTGATGTAGTCATTGGTATAAAGACCTGTATCTTCTGTGATGCCTGTAATTTTAATTTGGTGTGATGTGGTATTTGGTTCTGCTGTATCAACCTTCACGACTTGACTATGATTTGAACCGACATTTCCTGCAGTATCTACCACTCTCACGCGATAGGTATAGTTTCCATCACCAAGTGTTCTTGAATCGTTATATGACCATTGACCGAATGAATTAATATTTAGATTGACCCAAGTCGTGCCATTTATACTGATTTGAGCAAACTCATCATTTTCAAGCGTTCCAGTCAAGGTCCCATGAATGGTCAATGAATTATCGGAAGTAATAAAGTCTGTCGTATTTAAACCAGTGTCATCACTAATGGATGTAATTCTAATTTCATTGACTGCTGTATCTGGCGCTGCAGAGTCGACGACAACCACTTGGCTATCAGTTGACCCTAGATTACCCGCACGATCTATAACACGTACGGAATAAGTATATTCACCATCTGAAAGTGTTGATGGGTTGTCATATGACCAATCACCTTGTGCATCAACTACTAAGTTAAACCAATTCACACCATCTACACTGATTTGCGCGAACTCATCTGAACTGAGCGTTCCTGTTAAATGACCATTGACGGTAAAATCATTGTCATTGGTAATAAAATCCTCACCATTTAAACCAGTATCTTGGGTAATGGACGTGATAGAGATGACTTTTGTACTTGTATCAGGCGAATTTTTATCAATTTTAACGACTTGTGAATCTATTGATCCAACATTTCCAGCACTGTCAACCACACGAACTTGATAGGTATAATTGCCATTATTTAATGTACGTGTATCGACATAGCTCCACTCACCAGCGACGATCGTTAAATCTTCCCAAGTCGAGCCATTTAAACTAATTTGCGCAAACTCATCTGCTGCAAGCGTTCCATTCAAAGAACCATGAATGGTTAAGCTATCATCATGGGTGATAAAATCTGTGCTATCTAAGCCTGTATCATCACTGATTGAGGTAATCGCAATTGTTTTAGAGAGTGCATCAGGTGCTTGAGAGTCAATCTTGACCAGTTGATTATGTTCTGAATCAATATTTCCCGCTTGATCAACCACTCGAACATAATAGGTATAGTCACCATCCGTTAAATTGCGCTGATCTGTATAAGACCACTGTCTGGCTGAATTGACAGAAAGGTTCCCCCATGTTGAACCATTATCAATACTGATTTGGGCATATTCATTAGAAGCAAGTTGTGCCGAAATGGTGCCCTTGACCTCTAAACTCTTATCCTTGGTAATAAAGTCTGAATTGCTCAAACCCGTGTCTTCAGTGATTGCAGTAATCAAAATTTCAATTTTGTCTGTATCTGCTTTTTCAGTATCAACCGTCACAACTTGTGAATGTGTTGAGCCCACATTTCCAGCGGTATCGACAACACGCACATAATAGGTATATTGACCATTGGTTAATATTCGTCCATCACTAAACGACCAGTTCCCCAACGAATTAACGTCTAAATTTGTCCATGACGTGCCATTTATACTGATTTGAGCAAACTCACTACTGGCCAATGGATTTGATAAAGTCCCGCTGACACTTAAAACAGTATCACTGGTAATAAAATCTGAGGTGCTTAAGCCTGTATCTTCAGTAATTGCTGTAATTTTAATGATTTTATTGAGTGGATCTGGAGCATCAGAATCAATTTTAACAATGCGTTGATCTGTATCTCCTTCATTTCCCGCTTGATCGATGATACGTACACGATATTCATGATCACCATCTGAGAGTGTCCGTGTATCCACATAAGACCAATGGCCTAATGAATTTGCAGAGATATTGATCCAATTCAACCCACCATCAATACTGATTTGTGCGAATTCATCGGATGCCAAGGTTCCTGTTAAAGTCCCTCTAATGGTGAGACTTTTATCGCTGGTGATAAAGTCGGTGTTGCTTAAACCCGTGTCATCACTGATCGCTGTAATAGCAATTTGCTTGGTATTTGTATCGGGTTCAGTGCCATCAATTTTGACCAATTGACTGTCAGTTGAGCCCACATTACCCGCTTGATCTACGACTCTGACTAAGAAGTTATATTCACCATCGGTTAAAGTACCTGGTACCGCATAACTCCATTGATTTGAAATAACAACTAAACCTTCCCAACTTGCTCCACCATCACGGCTGATTTGGGCAACTTCATCCGTATCTAAATTTCCTGTTAAGGTTCCATGAATGGTGATTTGATCATCCTGCGTGATAAAATCGGTACTGCTTAAGCCAGTATCATCGCTAATACTGGTAATTTGGATCACTTTGGTTTGATTATCAGGTGCTGAAGAATCAATGGTAACCACTCTTTGACTGTTTGAGCCCACATTACCAGCGGTATCTATAACACGCACATAATAAGTATGATGACCGTCTGAAAGCGTACGGTTATCGACAAAAGTCCAGTGACCATTGGATGCAATACCTAGATTGACCCAGTTTTGATTGTCTATACTAATTTGTGCATTTTCACCTGCACCTAAAGTTCCAGTTAAATCACCTCGAATCGTTAAACTTTTATCATTGGTTATAAAGTCCGTAGCTGATAAGCCTGAGTCTTCACTAATGGAAGTAATACTAATGGTGTTCAGCGCAGTGTCTGGCGGAAGTGTATCTACTTCAACCACTTGAGAATCTGTTGATCCCACATTACCCGCTAAATCTACAACACGAACTCGATAGGTATATTCACCATCAGTCAATGTTCGCCCATCTATATACGTCCAAGCGCCACTTGTAACTATAAGGTCTTCCCAAGTGTTACCACCATCAATACTGATTTGGGCAACTTCATTGGCTTGTAATTGACCTGTTAAAGTCCCTTTAACTGCAATATTTGTACTTTGAGAAATAAAGTCATTATTACTGACCCCTGTGTCCTCAACTATTCCCGTGATTTCTATCCTTTTTGTTAGTGCATCAGGTGCTTGCGTATCAACAGTGACCGTTTTTAAATCTGTAGAGCCTATATTTCCAGCATCATCAACAATTCGAACGCGATAAATATATTGACCGTCGTTTAATGTACGTGCATCAAAATAAGTCCATTGTCCAGAACCACTCACATTGAGATTTTGCCAATTTAATCCGTTATCAATACTGATTTGTACAGACTCATCAGCCAACAAAGATTGAGAGATTTGACCTTGAACAAAAAGTGTTTTATCACTGGTGATAAAGTCTGTTGAACTTAAACCGCTGTCGTCCGTAATCGATAAAATTTCAATGATGTTGCTTGTATCAGGTCCATGCGTATCGATGGTTACAATTTGACTTGCAGTTGAACCAACATTTCCTGCAGCATCAACAACACGGACTTGATAGGTATATTGTCCATCAGTCAATGTTCGTCCATCTGTATAAGACCACTGTCCTAAAAGATTAACGCTGAGCGTTGTCCAAGTGACGCCATTGTCTGTACTGATTTGTGCATATTCATTGGCAGGTAAAGTTTGAGAAAGAGTTCCGTGAATGGTCAAGCTGGTATCGGAAGTAATAAAGTCAGTCGTATCTAAACCAAGATCATCACTAATGGCTGTGATTTGAATTTCATAATCGTCTGAATCTGGCGCTGTTATATCAATGGTGACATTACGACTATCGGTAGAACCCACTTGACCTGCTGCGTCTATAACACGAACTTGATACGTATAAGTTCCCTCAGACAATGTACGAGTATCGAAATAAGTCCATTGACCGTTTGAATTCACCGTCAGGTCTATCCATGTAATTCCGTCATCGACACTAATTTGAGCGCGATCATCCGCAGTCAATGGTTCAGAAATAGTACCGCTAATGGATAAGTTTTGAATATTAGTAACAAAGTCATTACTTGCTAAACCAGAATCATCTGAAATGTTTGTTATTTTAATTTTTGCTGTCGGCACTGGATCTGAAGATTTCCCACCACCACCGCCTCTGCCAATGAGTGCAGCAAGAATACCCGCGGCCGTAAAACCACCTGCCCAAGGCAAGGCTGCATCAATTGGATGATGATAAAGTAAAGGTTCAATGTCATTGATCAAATCATAGCGAATAAAAACTTCATCAGCCGAGAATTCTGCACGGTAAAGACGAACACCGTCTTTAAAAACCAAATCATGATCAGTATTTTCTTTAAAAAAATCTTCGATGATGATTCTTTCACCATTTTTTAATACAACTACGGCAGATGTACCCTCATGCAAAATGGATTCAATATCACTAATCGATATATCTAAGACAACTACCGAGTTTTCAGACAGCTTTACGCTATTCGCCCCAGTTTTTAAGAGTACGTTATGTGTAGATTTTGAAATAATTTGCATATTCTTATCCTTTATTTTTGGCGTATTATTTTTTTAATTTAAAAATCTTATATAAAAACCAATTTCATCTATATTTTTAAAAATTATTATAACTACTTTTATAGTTTATTTTACTACACATAACAAACGATTTAAAACTACTAAATACAAAATAAATATTTTAGAAGAAAAATAATACCAGCATATTAAATATTAAATTAACTTGATTATTTTCTATAAAAGTAAACTTTACAACAAAATAGAAAAACACATATTAATAATTCAAAAACAATGAGTTACAAACAAACAATGATTATTTTTAAAATTAAAAATCAACTATTTTATTGAAAGAAAAAATGCTAATGAAATTTAAAATAAATAAATTTATTCAAGGCATTATAACTTTTATTTAAGATAATAATATCAATTCAAAAGCTCAAAATAAGCGAATTATATGTAACATTTTCTTTAGTTTTTGTGTTTTTTATCACAGTTTTCACAACTACATCTTGTTCACGAATGTATAAAAAAAATTGCTAAAGCTCACAATTGCTATAGATACTATTTCATCAAGTTTGACATATAACATAATATTTATTTTTTTATATAATTCAGCAATCCTCACAAATAAAATAACATGAACAAAAAAAACACATTTAAAACTTTATATAAAATGCAATGATCAAAAAGTTAAATATTTGAACTATAAAGCCCACCAATAAAAATTGGGTAGTGCTTAAATCTAACGTGTTACCCACTTAATCCTCATGTCTTGATTGTATTTTAATAAAAACATATGCAAGACAGCTTCATGATTTTCTTTCTTCTTCGAAAAGCTTAAAGTTTTCCGTGTAAAATGCCCTAAGCGATTTCTTAATGTGGCATTGAACCGCTCAACATGGTTCGTTAAACCTGTATGTTTACCTACAGAGCGATGGGTAGTAGGATCAAATACCTCAGCATAACTTGACCAATAATCACTATATGTTGCTAAATTAAAGTAGGCTGTGGGAATACGGCAACGTAAATCTGTACACGTTTTATCATTACGCTGACCACACACATAAGCCACTACTTGGCGTGTACGACGGCAGAGCGCAATCCAAGTCCAAACCTTATGACAACGGGCTTTTACGAAACTCCACAGTTCATCAAGTTCAAGGAGATCTGTTGGACGAGCATCAAGTAATTCGTCACTCAGTTTTCTGTTCTTTACTTTTTTTTATCCAGCCCATCAGTGTTTCAGGTGCAACACCGAATAGACGCTGCATGCCTCTCAAACTGCCTCGTTCAAGATAGGTACTGATAATGAGTTCTTTCTGTTCTTCGGTATATTTAACTTTGGGGTTGAGTACACTAGAGCGCCCACAATCTTTACATCTGAACTGTGCATTCCCACTTTTGTTGTGACCATTCTTATGGATATTGGGTGATTGGCAACGGGTGCAGACATAAGTTATCGTTTCTATGATCATGTTAAAGATCTTTTACTCAGGGATTTTCACGTCTATTCTAGATTAAAACACGTTGCTTTTGAACATTACCAAAACTTTATATAAAATGCAATGATCAAAAAGTTAAATATTTGAACTATAAAGCCCACCAATAAAAATTGATTATTTTTTCATAAAATTTTAAAAAAATTAAGAATATCAAATATTAATTTATGAGTAGCATTAGAATAAGAAAAATACACAACAATATATATCATCTGAAAAATTCAATTAAATTGATTTCATATTTCATACATTTTCAAAATAGATAATGAATAGAATTTATTACTTATAATTCATATATATCAATAATTTAAAACCAAATAAAGTTAGGCATATCCTCTGTGATGAGGTGATGTCTCAAGGTCTGTTCCTGACTTGAACTTGAAGAGAGTTTTTCTAGCATCATTTCAACCTCGTCACTACATTGCACATCCTTAAAATTTTTCTATAGCAGTTACCTTTCTCGATCAAATCAATACTTATAGAAAATAGAATTAGATGGATTAGATCAACACTTATCAAAGCTCAAAAATTTTTAAAAGAAACATGAAATGATGCTTTAAAAAATCTAAAAATTTATTTTTCTGGATTGAAATATTTTTATAAAACTTTCATTTTTATTATTTTAGTTCAGTAACTTCTTTCAATATTTTTCTTCGGAGTATTTATTCAACATCATACCACTTCTTTAATAAACACTCCGAAGAATACAATATCAATTCATAGTTTTTGCATGCTGAATACTTTCATAAGCATGTAACTCTTCATAATCAGTTGGATTATAAGCACAAGCACTGAGTAATAGAGCAACTGCAGCAAAAACGAGAGATTTATACATTGCATGTATCCTAATAAATAATAGATAAAATCACATCATGTCGACAATAACTCATGGGGAGCATTTGTTGGCGAGGGCAAGTATAGTTAATTTGTGTAAAGAATGGTCATGGATAAATTGAATGACTTTTATTATATTTATAGATTTTATAAGCTAATCAGCAATTTAACTAAGAAATTTAATCATAAAAATTTTGTTAATAATTATAGGTATAAAGCCAAAAATTAGCCTAACTATTGTCACCATATGATAATTTAATATTTTTTAAAAAGTTGACCAAACGATCAAATTATAGACAATAAAATTATGATTGGTTATTTTCAGTATGTAATCATTATACAAATAATATTATTTTTTGTGTTTTTTTTAGTAATTTATGAATAAAGATTTCCATTCATCATGTTGATTCATTATTTTTTAAACATAATTTCAAAGTAAGATTCTACAGATATTTTTAATTTATAATTAAATAGCACTTTATATTTTATATTATTCAACTTTCATTTTAACTATGAAATGAAAATTTGAACGCTTCATGATTCTGACCCACATATTTATTTTTATAAGAATTATGTCAAGCAAAATAATAAAAATTCATTCGAGTAAAGCCAACTTAAGTTAAGAAATAAAAACTGCGTTTATATATAGTAAATCTGCTATAAAAATCAAAAATTAATTTTTAATGCCCTGTATTTTTATCAGCTAATTTTTATTATTCTGCATCGTCTTCCGATCTATTTAAAATAATTGAATGGCAACTTTAAATAAGCAATGCCATTTTCTTCAGGTTTGGGAAATTGACCTGCATTCATATTGATTTGAATTGATGGCAAAATCAGTTTCGGCATATCTAAAGTCGCATCACGCTGTTGCCGCATCTGGATAAAATCATGTTTTTGAGTTGTGGCTTGAATGTGAATATTTTTGTTTTTTTGCGTTGCAATATCTGTTTCATGTTGAAATTTGCTACGCCCTTCAGGCAAATAGTCATGACATAAAAAGACTCGCGTCTCATCGGGTAATTCATACAGTTTTTGCACAGAATCGAATAAATCGGCTGCACTACCATTAGGAAAATCACAGCGCGCAGTACCGTAGTCTGGCATGAATAACGTATCTCCGATAAATACAGCATCACCAATCACATAGCTTAAACAGGCAGGCGTATGTCCCGGCGTTGGTATGTTGTAGGCCTTAAGTTCGCCGATATTGAAGGTTTCATGATCTGCAAATAAATAATCGAAAGGTTGCTGTGTATTGAAAATTTTAAAATCAAGATGATAGATAAAACTAAAAGTCTTCTGTACTTGTTCTATTTTTTGACTAGTGGCAATTTTTCCACCCAGTTTAGACTTTAAATATTGAGATGCAGTCAGATGATCTGCATGAACATGGGTTTCCAAAATCCATTCAACGTTCAAATCATGCTGTTGAATAAATTGGACTATTTCATCTGCATGCTGAGTAGAGGTTGTCGCTGAAGCAGCATCATAATCCAAAACACTGTCAATAATGGCGCAGTGCTTGCTGAAGGGATCGGCCACCACATAACTAAAAGTATGGGTATTTTCATCAAAAAAATGCTGTATTTGTGGTGTTTTAGACATCAGCTTTCTCCTGAAGTTTTACGGAACACATAAACACCCACTAACATTGCCACAATAAAATAGAGCGCTTCATAATGCCCTAGTCCTAATAAGGTAAAACTTGGCGCAGGACAAATTCCTGCGATCCCCCAACCAATTCCAAATATCAGACTACCAAAGACCAATTTAGCATCGATTTTTTTATTTGTCGGTAACTGAATGTTTTCCTTAAATAGGGTTTTAGGTTGTTGACTTCGCACTGCTTTTTGAAATGGAATAAATGCCACTAAAATCGCCCCGATCATCACAAAAGCTAAACTCGCATCCCAATGACCAAACACATCTAAAAAATCGAGCACTTTTTGAGGGTTCGACATGCCAGATACAATCAATCCAACAGAAAATAATCCACCTAAAACAAATGCTAAAATATTTTTCATCGCCCTGCCCCTATCACATGACGAATCACATAAACCGTGATAAACCCTGCCAACATAAATGTCAGCGTAGCGACAATTGAACGCATAGATAAACGACTCATGCCACAAATACCATGTCCACTGGTACAGCCTGAACCTAAACGAGTTCCATAGCCTACCAATAAGCCTGCGACAATCATCCACATGGGTGATGCATCCAATTCAATAGTCGGTGCAGTAAAAGTACTATATAGAAATGGTGTGATGACAAGTCCCAACATAAACCACAGCGCAGGTGTTTTCATGACTGTTTTTGGATTCAGCACTTGAGCAATAAGACCACTGACGCCTGCTATACGCCCGTGTAGATATAAATATCCCACCACAGAAACGCCCAGTAAGCTGCCGCCCAATAAGGCCAAGACATAATCGTGCATTTGAATTCACGCCATTTACAATATTTAACTTTATATTATATAATTTTATAAATTGTTCAAGCGCAATGTTTATTCACTGTAGGTATATGAAATCTATCTTATGGAAACTCAAATTCTTTTAGACAATCCTTATTTAGAAAAATTTCAAGGAGATAAACTCGATACCGTTACTGCTAGGCTGAAGGTTTTATCGAATCCTGATCGTTTAAAAATTTTATGTGTCTTGGTGAATCAGGAACTACATGTACAACAGATAGAAAATTTCACTCAAATTCGACAACCGACTTTGTCTCAGCAATTAACCGTACTGAGACAAACAAATATTGTTGTCACACGTCGTGAAGGTAAACAGATTTATTATCAGATTCAAGATCAAAATGTCTTGAAACTGATGCAGACTCTAGATGCACTGTATTGTAGTTCTCAGCATGAGGACTAAAAAAATCAAGCAATACTAACTTTAGGCGATTTTGATTAGCATAGAGTGATAAATTGTTTTTATCTCAAAGTGGCATTTTAGATACCATAACCACATCAAACAGTGACTTGTAAAATCAGAGATTAAAAATCAAGATCAATATTTTCTACAACCGAACTGACCATATCCAAAGCACCTTGGCCTAATTCCACAGCTAAATCGACTAAGGCAACAGGGTCTATACCACTGGTCCAATCAGAAGTACTGGAATTTTCTTGTTGTTGTGGATCGTCCTCTGCTTGAATAGATTCAATAGATGGCTGAGGATGTTCTGTTTGTAGATCTTCTTGTTGCTGGTTTTTTTGTTGCTGATTTTTATGTTGAAAATTTTGTTCTAAAAGTGATTTCTGATTGTTCATTGTTATTCATCTAAAATCTAAAAATTTAATCATCATGTAGTTTAGAATTTAAACACATAAAAAGGAAGTACGATCACTTCCTTTTTAGCGTTATTCATTTTTGGAATGGATTTATTTCTTCGCTATTGTTCAGCCTAACGATAGACAATCCCGCCATCGGTCATAATGGATTGTCCTGTAATATAGTCTGAGTCATCACTGGCAAGGAACGCCACCAAGGCAGCCACATCTTCAGGGGTTTGCGCACGCCCTAGAGCAATTCCTTCAACAAATTTTTGATAGGTCTCTCCGACTGGCGCGCCAGTCACTTCTGAAAAGCGTTTATCAATCTCTACCCACATATCGGTGCCGACACCCCCTGGACAATAGGCATTTACAGTTATACCGTTGCTCGCATATTCTTTGGCTGCGGCTTGAGTTAAAGCTCTGACGGCGAACTTGGTTGCCGAATAAACGCCCAACATAGCAAAAACATCATGTGCCGCAATGGAAGCCGCATTAATAATTTTGCCTTTTTGCTTGCGTTGTATGAATTTCTTTGCCGCTGCCTGAATGCCCCATAAAACGCCACCGACATTGATGTCGTTAATTTTATGAAATTCCTCTGGTGTCACTTGACTGATTGGCTGAACTTGGGCAATGCCTGCATTATTAATCATCACATCAAAACCACCTAAGCTTTGCTCAGCATGCTCTATGGCTTGAGTGATTTGCTCTAATTGACTGACATCAGCAACAAACGCACTCGCCTTGACACCGATCTGTTCCACTTCTTGTTGTACTTGTTTTAAATCATTTTCATTTAAATCGACAAGTGCGATATGTACACCTTCTTCAGCCAAACGCAAAGCAATACCACGCCCAATCCCTTTTCCAGCGCCAGTGACTATGGCAATCTTGTTATTTAATCCTTTAGACATTTTATCGTTCCTCCAATGAACATCACTTTGAGAAAATGAGTATCTGATTTAAATTGTATTTATAAGACTTTGCTGTCATTGATGTGGCTGTCTTCACAGCCCGATCGAATTATTTTATTTCAAATATGAATCGCTCGATTGAGCGCCGCCAAAATTGATTCATGCATCGCTTCCGATAAGGTCGGATGTGGGAATATCACCTGACTTAAGCTTTCATCGGTGGCTTCCAAATGCTGCGCAATCGCAAAACCTTGAATATGTTCAGTCACATCGTGACCCACCATATGTGCGCCCAATAACTCACCACTCTTATCATCAAAGATGGTTTTCACAAAACCTTGCGTAGCCCCAATCGCTAAAGCCTTACCATTGGACTGATAGGGAAAACGTCCTACTCGAATCTGTTTACCAGTGGCTTTGGCTTGTTGTTCTGTTAAACCAATGCTGGCCACTTGTGGATGGGTATAAATACAACCTGGGATACGATCACGTTGCAAAGGATGTACACCTTCCACTCCTGCGATTTTCTCGACACAAACAATGGCTTCATGACTGGCTTTATGTGCAAGACAAGGTGCACCTGCGACATCGCCAATGGCATAGACACCCACCACATTGGTTTTGCACCACGCATCTGTGGCAATGAATCCACGATCCAGTTTAATACCTAAGACATCAAGTCCTAAATCATCAATATTCGGTTTGACACCAATTGCTGAAAGCACTCGATCAAAAGTATAGGTTTGAACGCCTTGCGTGGTTTTGATATGGCATCTCACCCCTTGATCATGCATATAAATTGACTCGATAGACGCTTGCGTCAACACTTGTATGCCACGTTGTTGAAACTGTTTGTGCATAAATGCAGCCACTTCAGCATCTTCAGTTGGCAAAATATGATCTGCAATATCAATCAATGTCACTTCTGTTCCTAAGTCAGCATAAAGACTGGCAAACTCACTGCCAATTGCGCCTGAACCAATCACCAACAGTGATTTAGGCAACGCTTTCGGAACCAAAGCATGTTTGTAGTTCCAGACCCGTTCACCATCGACAGGGACTTGTGGCAGACTTGCTGCATGTGCACCAGTCGCCACGATAATATGCGGTGCTGACAAATATTGTGTTTTTCCCTCAATCGTGGTCAGTTCAAGGCGCTCTTTAGCAATAAATTTGGCTTTGGCGTTAAAGACTTGAATCTGATTTTTCTTAAGCAGCTGCTCAATGCCCTGTACCAGTTGTCCTGAAACACGTCGGCTATGTGCCACTAACGTGTCTAAATCAAATTGCACATCCTGCACATGAAAACCAAAGGTTTTTGCACTTTTAAGCTGATGTTTAACCTCAGCCCCTTGCAATAAAGCTTTGGTCGGAATACAGCCCCAATTCAGACAAATTCCGCCCAAATGTTCAGCCTCAATAATGGCAGTTTTCAGTCCCAATTGTGCAGCACGAATGGCAGCGACATAACCACCCGGTCCAGCACCAATCACGATGAGATCAAATTGAATATCTGACATAAGCCGCTCCTACACTAAAATTAATGCAGGATTTTCAACATACTGCTTAAAAACTGATAAAAATTTTGCCCCTAAAGCACCATCAATCACTCGATGATCGCAAGACAAGGTTGCCGTCACTATTTCACGAATCACCACCGTATCTTTTTTAACCACGGTGCGTTTTTCCGATGCGCCTAAGGCTAAAATTGCGCCTTGAGGTGGGTTAATAATCGCATCAAAATGTTTAATGCCCAGCATCCCTAAATTGGAAATACTAAAGCTGCCGCCTTGGAATTCGTCAGGTTTTAATTTTCCAGTTTTGGCACGTGTTGCTAGATCACGCATTTCATTGGAAATATCCGACAGCGATTTTTGATTGGCAGATTTCACAATCGGGGTAATCAATCCATTATCGATGGCTACTGCCACAGAAATATCCGCTTGATCAAATTGAATAATCTGCTGTTTGTCTTCATCAAACTGTACATTTACTTGTGGAACTTTCACTAAAGCTGCCGCCGCAGACTTGATCAGCATGTCATTGATCGACAATTTTACTTCAGGCACGGTGTTGTTAATTTGCTGACGCAAGGCCTGAATCGCTTCGACATTTAAGTCAATCACTAATCTGAAATGCGGTGCATTACGTTTCGCTACCTGTAACCGAGAGGCAATTGCACGGCGCATGCCATTCATTTCAACGACAGTTTTTTGTGGAGCGGTTTGAACCGTTTGTTCTGATTGATGGCTTTGTGTCGCTTGATTTCCTGCCTGTTGACGGAAATACACCGCTTCGACATCTTCCTTACAAATCCGCCCTCGACTACCTGATTGACGACAATCATGTAAATTGATACCCCACTGTTTTGCCAAGCGTCGTGCGACTGGTGTTGCAGGCACCTGTGAATCATCTTGAGTCGATTTGTGCTGCTGTGTACTCGCTTGCTGTGCCGATGCTTTCGGCTGATCTGGCCATTGCCCTCCTGCCGCAATGACCGCCTGTTTTAAATCGGCAACACTGATGCGACCTTCACGTCCAGAGCCTGTGACTTTGCTTAAATTAACCTGATGCTGTTCTGCCAGTTTTAAAGCATGTGGTGTGGCAAAAATATCCGCCGATACATTAAAACCTCGTAGTGCTTCAGGAATGACATAAGTTTGAGCGCCTTGCTCAGACTTAGGTACATTCGGTGTAGAAGTTGGTGTCGAAGAAGCTGTCGAAATTTGTTCTTCGGCCAAATTTTGCTGTGACGAATTTTGATGAGATGAATTCTGCTGTTCAGTTTGTTCGGTAGTCGATTGATGCTGAACTTGTTCTTCTGTGCTTGATGTTGAAGATGTAACGCCATTTAATGATTGTATAAAAGCCTGAATATCATTATCTGAAACATCTGCTTCTGCACAGACTGCAATAAATCCACCCACCACCAAGGTATCACCTTCATGCGCAATAATCTTACGCAACGTCCCTTCAAATGGTGCTTCTAAGACATTGACAATTTTGGTGGTTTCAATCTCGCAAATGTCTTGCCCTTTACTAAAATGATCCCCTTCTTGAATTAACCATTGCGCAATCGTCCCTTCTTCCATGGACAGACCCCATTTGGGGATCTCTAAAGTTTTAATATCGCTCATGCTAAGCCTCCAAAACTTTACGAACAGCCTGTTCAATGCGTTCTACACTTGGCAACCATTCTTTTTCCAAGACTGGAGAAAATGGCACAGGAGAATGCGGAGGTGTCACCAATTCAATTGGCGCTTTTAAATAATGAAAGCCTTTTTGTGCAATCAGTGCTGCGACATCATGGGCAAAACCACAGCGTGCAGCAGATTCATCGACAATCACGACTCTGCCTGTCGATGCCACAGACTCTAATATGCCTTCTTCATCTAATGGTGAAATAGTTCGAGGATCGACCACTTCTACCGAAATGCCTTCTTTGGCCAATTTATCCGCGACTTCATTGGCACGATGTACCATCAAACTCAGCGCAATAATGGTGATGTCTGTACCTTCACGGGTGTAGTTCACCACGCCAAACGGAATGGTATAAGACTCATCAGGCACTTCATCCTTGATGTCATATAGCAATTTATGTTCACAGAATACGACTGGATCATCATCACGGATGGCTTGAATCAATAAGCCTTTGACATCATAAGCACTGGATGGCACAACCACCTTTAAACCGGGCACAGATGCAAATACGTTATAAGGCGATTGCGAGTGTTGCGCTGCTGCTGAAAAGCCTGCGCCAATCATGCCACGAACCACCATCGGTGCTTTGGCCTTACCACCAAACATATAGCGGAACTTGGCAGCTTGGTTATACAGCATGTCATAACAGACGCCATAAAAATCCATAAACATCAGATCTGCAACGGGTCTTAAACCTGTTGCCGCTGCCCCTGCTGCCATCCCAATAATTGCCGATTCGGTAATAGGTGTATCAATCACGCGCTCCGAACCAAATTCGGTCCAAAGCCCTTTGGTCACACCTAGTACACCACCAAAACCTTCCAATTTATTGTCATCGGTATTTTTACCACCATGACCACCACGGACATCTTCACCGACCACAATCACACTTGGGTCGCGGCGCATTTCCGATTCAATCGCTTCTTTAATCGCGTTTCGATAACTTTTATTTGGCATGTCTAGACTATTCCTTTAGTAAGAGACGTATACATCTGTGGTCAGTTGAGAAACTTCTGGATACTTGGCCGCACGAGCTTTGGCGACGGCATCATCCACTTTGGCTTTGGACGCTGCATCAATCGCATCCAGTTTGGCTTCATCAATTTTGCCTTTAACTTTCTCTCGGAAAATTTTCAGTGGGTCTTTATGTTCTTTGACATAATCGATTTCTTCTTTGGAACGAATTAGCCCAGGGTCTCCTTCAAAATGTCCATAGAAACGATTGGTCACGGTTTCAATCACACTTGGCCCTTCACCATTTCGGGCACGTTGAATTGCACGTTGCGCCACTTCATACACGGCAAAAAAATCAGTTCCATCGACTTTTTCAGCAGGTAAACCAAAGCCAGCTGCACGTCCTGCAATATCCTTACTGCCCACTGCGTAATCGTGTGCAGTTCCTTCACCAAAACCATTGTTTTCAAATACAAAGACCACGGGAAGTTTTAACACCACTGCCATATTGATAGCTTCAAAAGTCAAGCCTTGGTTCGATCCACCATCACCAGTAAAGGACAAGCCAATTCCGCCTGTCTTTAAGGTTTTTGCGGTGAGTGCTGCACCAATCGCCAAAGGAGGCCCACCACCCACAATACCGTTTGCACCGAGCATGCCTTTGTCCAAATCGGCAATGTGCATCGAGCCACCTTTACCACGACACAAACCTTCATCTTTGCCGAAAATTTCCAGCATCATTTTGTGAATATCACAACCTTTGGCAATACAATGCCCATGACCACGATGGGTAGAGGTAATAAAGTCTTTGTCGGTTAAGTTTTCACAAATGCCCACACCTACAGCTTCTTCACCACTGTAAAGATGGATAAAACCAGGGATATCCCCTGAATTATTTTCATCATGCAGTCGATCTTCGAACTCACGAATATCACGCATACGTTCATATGCTGCCAGCAGTTGCTGTTCCGTTAATTGCATATACCATGTCCTTTTTATTTTAAAACCGAATTCATTGCGATTTTAATTTTCCATTCATTTTATTTTAACCACAACCAAATATATAAAACCAAATAATCAAAATAAACATTAGACTAAATATTTTTTTAATTAAAATATAAAAATAAATAAAATAATCCAAACACTTAAAAACAAGTGAAATAATGTAATAAAATATTAATTTTCAAAAACTTAGCAAAACAAACCTTTAACCAACCTTTCTATTTTATAATCAATATATTTATTTAATAAAAAATATAAAAAATATAAAAAATATAAAAAATATAAAAAATATAAACAAATAAACCCAAATGAGTGAGTTTATTCTCTTAATTTACGATTATTAACACTTTAGATATAAAAGGTCATTTCTAAGCATGATCACTCAGGTTAAATTAACCATTGTTGAATTAAACATTAAGCACTGATCGATACAAAACATTGATCAATATACAACTCAGAATATGGATATATTTGAAATTTGACGATAAACAACTGACATATTTGAAAGCAAGGCGCTAACGATCATTAAGGACAATGATATGAACTTGATCAAAATGAAAAAAACAGCACTACAAACCACACATCTAGTGAATACCATGGACGTAAGTGCTGCACCTTTAATTGTTTTACCTGAAGAAAAAGCGAGTTCAGTCTTTTGTCGATCCATTCAACATCAATATCAAAATTTGCATCAAATTGCGCGTGATGCAGATATGGCTATTGGTTTAACAGACTTACACGGTACTTTATTGTGGACGTGGAGTAGTCATTCCATGCTCACTTCGGCAGAACAAGTTCATTTTGTTGAAGGTGGTCATTGGTCAACCCAAGCCGTCGGCACCAATGCAATTGGTTTAGCACTCAATAGTCATACCGCGAGCTGTGTATATTCGCATGAAAATCAAATGAATAGCGTCAGAGACTGGGTGTGTTATGCAGCCCCGATTCATGATCCGATGACAGGGCAACTCCAAGGGATCGTCAATTTATCGACCAAATATAAAAAACACAGCAGTCTAGGTCTGCTGGCTGTTGAACATTGTGCTGAGCTGATTAAAAAAGCCATTCAGTATGAACAAAAAAATGTGCTTATTATTAAAGCCTTAGGCTCTCCCTATGTACAGTTTAATGGTCAACTGTTGAACTTAACTCAACGCCAAATTGAGATTTTATGTATTTTAGCATTACATCGACATGGATTGACTTTAGATGAGTTGCATTATGCGCTGTACGGCGACCGAGAGGTCAGTATAAAAACCTTAAAGTCCGAACTTTCACAGCTTCGACAACTCCTCCCCAACTGTATTGAAACACGGACCTATAAATTGACCTGTGAAGTTGAATGCGATTTTTTTAAAGCTGAACAAGCTTTAAATGGTGGGTTTATTGCCAGCACATTTGCACTCTATCAAGGTAGCTTTCTAGCAAAATCTGAAAGCCCTTTCTTAAGCAATTGGCGACATTGTTTTGATGCTCGTTTGAGTCATCTGATTTATCAAATGCACGATGTGCCTCAATTATTGGCTTTGCTGAGTCGTGTGCCTGAACGCGTGGATGCAATACAACGTTTAATCGATGTTTTACCTGAAGATCATCCCTATCGACTGCATTTCTTACAGATGAATTAGCTGCTGTTAAATGAAAATGTTTAACTTCGTGAATTCCTAAAATTGATCCAATGTTGCTTAGGCTAAATGCTATCGAGAAAAATTGTGCTTAGTGCTTAGTGCTTAGTGCTTAGATAGCATGACTATTCATCATTTAGACTGCATTCAAAATTTTTCGGATCTTGAGAACATCGAACTTTTTTCAAAATTCGCATCATGTCTTTATCGTAATAACCTTCTTTGGTCATTTGAATACGAGCTTCACGCATAATTTTTAGATAGCCTGCTCTTTCTGCATCACGTATATCCATCCAGTATTTGGCAGGAATAGCACGTTCAGTTTTATCGACAAATTCAAAAGCAGGATCAAGCTGTTTGGCAATGATTTCACGCGCAATTGCCCCCATACCATCAGGAAATTTATTGCGATGCATAATGAGCGTGCCTGTCACTTGTATCAGTGGAAATTTAATAATTGCACCTACGACTTTTCCTGATTTATCCTCCAAACCTTTATGCAGTTCTAGGGGATCAAACAAAATGGCAGGTGCTGCCATAATATCGACTTCTTTATTATTAAATTTCCCTCCAACAGAAGTTAGATCGACCGTGACTGGTTGTGCCCCGACGTTTTGAACTAATTTTTTTTGTGTCGCATCAAAATTCATGACTGCAACTTTCTTACCTGCTGCTTTGGGCAAAGTATCAATTCGTCGATCATTCACCATGATATAAGCCGCACCCAATGGCACCACCCCGACCACTTCATAATCTTTATTGATCATTTTCGAATCAAACTCTGGACGCGCCAAAAGCTGAATGACTTGGGTTAATTGTTTATAGCTTTGTACCGCACCAATTGCATCAATACTACCCACAAAGGGGTTGAATTGACGTGCACGTAAATTGCTAATACCAGCACCATCACATTTTTTACTGCGGAAATCTTCAGTGAGCACTCGTTCATCTGTATACACTTTCAAATTTACTGTGGTCGAAGTTTTTTGTTTAAGTTTTGGATAATCCACTTCAATTTGCATTTGCAGTTTCGACGGTCGGGTAATATGCATATTCACCCCAAAGCCTTTAGCCACTTGTGCAATTCGAGGAAGTTCACTGATATAACTGGTGGCCTGTTCAAATGCTTCGCCATTTGCACCATTGGGTGAATAGACACAAAGTAATACTTTTTGCGGGATTTGCTTCCATGTCTTTGGATCATTCAGCATTTTTTTGATTTTTGCAGTGGAATGTTCTGACAAGGTCAAATCGAGTTTTGCTGGCGCAGCATGAGCAACACGCCATTCAGTCAAAAAAGGGATCGCAAATAATCCTACGCTTAGGCTAAAAAAGAATTTTTGAATATTTAAAGTATTCTTTTTCTGAGTTTGATTTACTTGTTTCATAAGGTCTTCCTGACTTGTTCACATGTTTTTCATTGGTTTTTTATAATGATTTTTTGAAATTGAATATTCCGTTTTTTCTTCAACTTGTACTTTGTACTGATATCTAACTGCACTATAAATCTGCCCTACAAAGACTAAGCATTAAGATTCAAATTAGATCAAAGTTAGTCAAAACGAATTGACCCTATTTTTTCTAAGCGAGTCAATTGAGTAAAAAAACAAAAATTATTGGGTAAGCATTTATTTTTATATATTTTTTATTAGATACTATTTATCTGAAAGTGGATTTTGAACAGCAAAAAGACAGTCTAAACTGCCCTTTTGAATGGATATATTTAAAATAAAACCGATCAATAAAAATGCGTATTAAGACTTATTCAGTCGTAAGGCATTTAAAACTACTGACAATGAACTAAGCGACATTGCAATAGCAGCAATCATCGGGGTCAGTAACCACCCTGTGAATGGATAGAATATGCCTGCTGCAACAGGGACACCCAAGCCGTTATACAAGAAAGAAAACGCTAAATTTTGTTTCATGTTTTTCACACCTTGCTGCGCCATTTGAATGGCGTCACAAATCCCACGTATATCACCTTTCACCAAGGTAATTTGGGCTGTTTGCTTCGCAATATCTGTTCCTGTACCCATTGCAATACCGACATTGGCTTGAGCCAAAGCAGGTGCATCATTTATCCCATCCCCAGCCATAGCCACGACTTTCCCTTCGGCTTGGTACTTCTTCACAATCTCTAATTTTTCTTCAGGTGTGCAGTTACCATAGACATGTTGAATACCAAGTTTATCTGCAACATGACGTGCATTTTTTTCATGATCACCTGTTGCCATAACCACATCAACACCACTATTTAACAGTTGTTGAATGACCTGTTTCGCATGCGCTTTAATCGCATCTTGGACAGTGATAATTGCTAAAATTTGCTGTTCTGTGGCTAAGAAGGAAATGACCTGACCAGATTCACGCTCATGATCAAGCAAAGCTTCAAGCTCTGGCTCTATGTCTATGCCCAGTTGTTCAATGAGTTTTTGACTGCCAACAAACATACTAAAACCATCAATTTGCCCACCAACACCAAAACCTGAAAATTCATGAAAATCGGTCACTTCAACATAATCTTCTGACGGAACAATTTTCGCTAAAGTCTGTGCAATCGGATGTGAAGAATATTGTTCTAAAGACGCTATCCACGTTTCAATTTGGTCTTGATCAATATCAGGTTCTACCACGTGAATGTTTTGTACACTCGGCTGCCCTTCAGTCAGTGTTCCTGTTTTATCTACAATGATGGTGTTAACAGCATTCAATGACTCAATGGCTTCTGCATTTTTAAACAGCACTCCTTTTTGTGCTGCCCGTCCAGTGGTCGCCATCACCGACATTGGCGTTGCTAAACCTAAAGCACAAGGACATGCAATAATCAGAACCGCAACGGCGCACATCAGTGCCAAATCAAATTGGGCATGTCCAAAGATCATCCATGTAATAAATGTCAGCACACTAATGCTCAGGACAATCATCACAAAGTATTTAGCCACAACATCGGCCATTTTTTGCAGTGGCGCTTTAGAACGTTGTGCGTCAGCAACCACACGAATCATTTTTGCCAATGTCGTGTTTTGACCCACGGCAGTGGTTTGTATGCGAATACTGCCCTGCTGATTGATCGTTCCACCAATGACGATATCATCCAATTGCTTTTTCACTGGCAATGGCTCACCCGTCATCATCGATTCATCGACATAGGTTTGACCATCAACCACCACACCATCAAGCGGAATGTGTTCACCTGATGAAATTTGTAAAATATCACCTTGATGAATTTGGCTGATCTCAACTTCGACAATCTGATCCTGCTCTACACGTTTTGCAGTATTGGGTTGTAGTTTGAGCAAAGCTTTTAATGAATCCGCTGTTTTGGCACGAGCTTTCAGCTCCATGATTTGTCCAAGCAAACTCAAAGAGACAATCATACACGCCGCTTCAAAATAGACCGCAACGCCATGCCCCGTTTTGGCAGCATCTGGAATTAAACTTGGAAAAACGGTCGCAATCACACTATAAACAAATGCCGCCAAAATCCCGACGCCAATTAAACTCCACATATTTAAATTGCGAGTTTTATAAGAGAACCAGCAACGTTCTAAAAAGGGTTTACCTGCCCAAAGCACTACAGGCAGAGACAACACCAATTCAATCCACGGCTGTATATGAGGTGAAATAAAGGTATGTAGATGTGACCCCATCGCCAAGACAAACACTAAAAGTGTCAGAGGTAATGTTGTCCAGAAACGGCGACTAAAATCCACCAATTCAGGATTCGGACCATCATCTAAGCTGGGTTGCATCGGCTCTAAGGCCATACCACAAATTGGACAAGTTCCCGGTCCTTTTTGCACAATTTCAGGATCCATTGGACAAGTAAACAAAACATCATCCATACCCTCAGGCTGTTTTCGTTCAGCAAAAGGAATCATATAACTTTCAGGATCTTGTTCAAATTTGCTTAAACATGAAGGATTGCAAAAATAATAGGTTTTACCTTGATAGTCTGTTTTTAAATCCGTAGCAGTATCGACAGACATACCACATACAGGATCAATTTCTGTATCCGCTGATGATGCTGTCTCAGTATGTCCACCACAACATGCAGATGCTGTCTGATTTGCATCTATATGATGGTGATGAACCTGCGAAGCTTGTGATGCACCGAGATAATGTTCTGGATCTTGAGCGAATTTATTTAGACAACTTTGACCACAAAAATAATAGCTCTGATCTGCATATGCAAAATGTGGTTTATTTGGATCACTTACAGTCATGCCGCAGACAGGATCAATGGCATGAAACGCTTTTTCGAGTTCATCTGGCTTTTCAGTTTGATTTGAACCAAAGCTACTTTTTTTCGTTAAAGTGACTACATTTGAATCTTTACTGCCTGATGCATCATGCGCAACAGCCTCACCATGAACATGTGCATTCGGATGCTTTTGCTCATTTTTTCCGTCACAACATGAATCAGTTGATTCAACATTAGCTTTTATATTTGAAAGATAAACTTCGGGATGTTGTTGAAATTTTTGTTGACAGCCACTACAGCAAAATAAATATCTTTTCTGATCTAAATCATAAAAATGTGCTGAATCTTCAGACACCGTCATACCACATACTGGATCGATATTGATTATTTCTAATGGTGTTTTTTTTCCAGAACAGCACGATACGTGATTTTCAGTTGACATAAACATGACCCAAATGATGATGTATAATGAGCTTAAAGTCCGTACCTAAGTACAGAGTCAAGTCTTTTCAATTTTAAAATTGCATCAAGCTTAGTGAGATTTTTCCCATGTTACAAATGACGATTGGTAAACTTGCTAAACATTGCCATGTCAATGTTGAAACCATCCGTTATTATCAGCGTATTGGTTTGATGCGAGTGCCAACTACTAATTCGAATTATCGTTATTATGATGATCAGGATATTGAAACCCTACAATTTATTCAAAAAGGCAAAGATGCAGGACTTCAACTCAATGAAATTCAAGAATTATTACATTTG
This sequence comes from Acinetobacter shaoyimingii, assembly GCF_011578045.1. Lineage (NCBI taxonomy): Bacteria > Pseudomonadati > Pseudomonadota > Gammaproteobacteria > Moraxellales > Moraxellaceae > Acinetobacter > Acinetobacter shaoyimingii. The sequence goes on along the minus strand of NZ_CP049801.1, from coordinate 1,135,104 downwards.
TCTTTATATGACCGAGAAAAAGTTCGTGCAGTGATTGAACAACGATTACTGAAGATTGATGAACGCATTCGAGAACTTGAAGCACTCAAAATTCGCCTTGCTTCTTGGGTGGATGAATGTAAAACAACAAATGAAAACAGTTGCCCGATTTTGCAAGCGCTTAAACAATAAGAAATAGGGTCTGTGCAAATGAGTAAATAAAATTCAGGCAATGCTTGAAAATGTTAAAAAAGAATGTTTTAACAAGCTCTTATTGAACAAACCTTACTTGAATAATAACTCAAGTTCATGAACACTGAAATGCAATACGCTTGAAGATGTCTTCAAATATTGGCTGGATAATCCACTGAAATGATTCAAAACCCTTCACCACTCAAAGATTCCAACACCCATCTAAATGATGCAGAATTTGCTGCAAATGGCGATTTAAAAGTGTTGCGTAAACATCTGCGTCGAGCACGTCGTGAACTCAATCATTTTCAACAGATTCAGTCAGAAAAAAAAGTGCTACAACAATTACGATATTTACCTGCATTTCACACTGCCGAAAAAATTGGACTTTATTTACATTCCTTTGGTGAAATCCGTACCCATTTAATCATTCAACTTTGTTTTAAATTGAGTAAAAAGGTTTACCTGCCCATGATTTGTAATATGGATCAGCGTCTGGTTTGGGTCAAGGTATCACAACATCAGTATGTTAATCGTAAGTTTTCACATCATCCTCTGGGTATGAAAGAACCGATGCAAAGTCGTGGCGTACACGTATCTCATTTGGATTTGCTGATCATGCCTTTACTTGCTTGTGATGTTTTTGGTACACGTATTGGTATGGGTGGAGGTTATTACGATCGAACTTTAGCATCTGCCCCGCATGGACCATTACGCATAGGATTGGCACATGACTTTCAATTTGTACCTATGACTTTATATAAACAAAAATGGGATCAGGCTTTAGATTATTTATTAACCCCTAAGCACTTGATTCAATTCAAACGACATTAATATTGAGCTTTGATTCCTATTTTTTCATCATAAACACCTGAACTGTGATCTTTTTTCATTTTTATCAAAAAAAGCCCTTGTAATTTTTAAAATAGCAATCACTATAAAAAATATGGCAACACCGTTGTCACTCATTAGGAGTGCTCATGACTGATATTATTATGAATGAAGAAAACTTAGAACTTCAGATCCCAAACGTGTTACCACTTTTGGCTTTGCGCGATGTTGTGGTTTATCCGCACATGCAAATTGCGTTATTCGTTGGTCGTGAAAAATCGATTAATGCAGTTGAAGTCGCTCGTAACAGTGACAATTTAGTATTTGTAGTTGCACAACAAGATTCGTTAACAGAAGAAATTGATCACGATAATTTATATCAATACGGTACTGTCGCGAAGATTGTGCAAGTTGTAAATCATGAAAACGATGAAAACTGCATCAAAGTTTTAATCGAAGGTTTACAACGTTCTAAATTGGTCAACATCATTGAAAATGATGAATACTTGTCTGCTGAGCATGCACTTAGCCCAATGACTGTATCTGTTGATAAAGATACTCAAGAGACACGCGTTCAAGAATTACGTGCCCTTTTTGCTCAATATGCAGAAGCGAAATTACGTAATGCACGTGAGTTAATTACTGCGGCAAATAAAATTGAAGACTTACTTCAACTTTTATTCTTTGTCTCAACACGTGTGCCATTGAACATCGATGTAAAACAAAAATTCTTGGAACATGATGAATTTGAAGCACATTTACAAGAATTGATGACCTATTTGTTGCAACAATCTGAAGAGCAACAAATTGAACAGTCTTTACATGACAACGTAAAACGTCAGATGGAAAAGAATCAGCGCGAATACTTCCTCAATGAAAAGATGAAAGTCATTCAACGTGAACTTTCAGACATGAATGGTGGCGCTGAGGATGAAATTGGCGAAATCGAGCGTCGTCTTGCTGAAGCTGATTTGCCTGAACATGTGCGTAAAAAAGCGGAATCTGAATTCCGTAAATTAAAAGCAATGCAACCTGCTTCAAGTGAAGCAGCTGTAGTACGTAACTATATCGAAGCGATTTTAGATACACCTTGGAACAAAGCCAGCAAAGTCAGCATTAACTTGTCTAAAGCACAAGAAATTTTAGATGCCGACCATTATGGTTTAGACGAAGTGAAACAACGTATTGTTGAATACTTAGCAGTTCAATCTCGCGTGAAAAAACTTCGTGGTCCGATTCTGTGCTTAGTTGGTCCTCCAGGGGTGGGTAAAACTTCGCTTGGTGAATCTGTAGCAAAAGCGACTGGACGTGAATTTGTTCGTATGGCACTTGGTGGCGTACGTGATGAAGCAGAAATCCGTGGTCACCGTCGTACGTATATTGGTGCGATGCCAGGTAAAATTGTGCAGTCTTTAACCAAAGTCGGCGTCAAGAACCCATTGTTCTTACTCGACGAAATTGACAAGATGGCGCAAGATTACCGTGGTGATCCAGCTTCTGCATTGCTTGAAGTGCTTGATCCATCGCAAAACAGTAAATTTAACGATCACTATTTAGACCTTGATCTTGATTTGTCTGAAGTGATGTTCATCTGTACTGCGAACAGTATGAATATTCCTGAAGCCTTGCTAGATCGTATGGAAGTGATTCGTCTACCGGGTTATACCGAAGATGAAAAAGTGAATATTGCTGAACGCTACCTTGTTCCTAAAGCAATTAAGAACAATGGTTTACGTGCAAAAGAATTGACCGTTCATGAAGAAGCGATTCGTGACATCGTACAACGTTATACACGTGAAGCGGGTGTTCGTAGCTTAGAACGAGAAGTGTCTAAAATTGCGCGTAAAGTCGTGAAAGAAGCAGTCAGCAAGAAAGCGAAAAACTTACAAGTAGATGTGACTTCTGCGAATCTTCCAGACTACTTAGGCCCACACAAGTTCGACTTCGGTATGGCTGAAGAAGAAGCACAAGTGGGTCGTGTCAATGGTCTAGCTTGGACATCTGTTGGTGGTGAGTTGTTAACCATTGAAGTTGCAGCCGTGAAAGGTAAAGGTAAATTCATTACCACGGGTTCACTCGGTGATGTGATGAAGGAATCCATTACTGCTGCGATGACGGTAGTACGTACACGTGCAGATGAACTCGGTATTGAAGCTTCTCGTTTTGAAGAAACCGATGTACACGTGCATTTACCAGAAGGTGCAACACCAAAAGATGGACCATCTGCTGGTTTGGCACTGACCACTGCCCTTGTGTCTGCATTCACAGGTATTGCGATTCGTCCTGATATTGCTATGACTGGTGAAACCAGCTTAGGTGGCCGTGCAATGCGTATTGGTGGCTTAAAAGAGAAACTTCTTGCTGCGCACCGTGGTGGCATTAAACTGGTGTTTATCCCACAAGAAAACGTACGTGATCTTGTTGAGATTCCAGACAATGTTAAAGAAGGTTTGGAAATTAAAGCGGTGAAGAGTATTGATGAAATCCTTACTTTGGCTTTGATTGAGAAACCAAAACCACTTCCAAAAACGCCGATTGTAAAACCAGTTGAAGATGGCAAAGCTGCACGTCATTAATCAACAGCTTTAAACAAAAAAGAGCGCTTCGGCGCTCTTTTTTTATCATTGTTTAACACAATAAAGATCACATCGATAAATTTACTTTTAAACTGTATTGAAAATAACCAACCCATACCCCATAAACATATAAAGCTCATTGGAAATCGCTTTCTTTAAGATCATCTGTGTCTCCAGACGGATGATCCTTTATACGCAGCCTGCCTATTTAGACTGCGTTTTTTTTGAACATTTTATTTCATATTTAATGCGAAATTGAGCATAAAAGATGTCATTACTTTTGCATACTCAAAATGCTTAAAACCACACCATCGACCACATCTTTCATCTTATCAATATTCAGCGTATCGATCGTATCGCCATGAGTGTGATAGTTTTTATTTCTAAAAAAGGCGGTATCTGTAATCATGGTGGCTGGAATACCATGATTCCAATAATTTAAGTGGTCTGAAAAATCGACGCCCGTGATAAAAGAAGGTGCAACCAAACGTTGACAGTCCAAACGATTAATCTTTTTCATGGCATCACAATATGAAGTTCCTAAAAAACTTGAACTCATATTACTTACCGCACCAATAAAGTTACCATGATCTGGATAAAACCATTTTAATCCAACAGGATATTCTTGAATATTTCGGCGGTCAAAGTACCCAATCATCTCCAAAATATAAACACCTTTGATTTGGTCTTTACGGTTCAAAATAGATTTGACATGTACAGCACTGCCCATATTATCTGTTCTAAAGAATGGCGGTTCTTCTAAAGTATAGAAGACGAATTCAACGTTATGATTGAGTTGATTACGCTCCTTCGCCAAAATTTGTGCTGTTTCTATGACTCCTGCAACACCTGATGCATTGTCATCTGCGCCATCTGTTTCATCATGAACGTCATAATGCGCACCTACAATCAGTGTATTTGCAGCGCCCACATTCAGTTTACAAATGACATTTCGATATTGGGCATCATTCACCAAATAATTTTGAAACTCACAAGGTATACCAAATTTTTCCATTTGCCCTTTTAACCAAAAAGACACACGATTGAGTTCATCAATGTTCTGATAATTTCGATAATGTTTAGGACGCACGATTTGGCTCAAATAAAAGGATAAATTACTCCGATCTGCCAGTTGTACTTTTGAATTTTGTGAAGCAGCCGTTGAAAATTGACATGCTATAAAAGCTAAACTGAAGATCAGCAGTTGAAATATTTTTGTTCGCATAATAAAAACCGAGTATTTTATATCTATGTAAAATTGTTAGATGATTTTGTAGTTAGTATTTACTCTGTACTCATAGCATTTTCATCCATACAAGACCAGCAAATCAACGTTATAATAGTGTTACGCTATTATGTTGATCTCATCATGAAAATTCGAATTTTGACCATTGGACAAAAAATGCCTGCTTGGGTACTGACTGGATTTGAGGACTATTTCAAACGTATTCAGCCCTTTGTACAGACGCAAATTGTCGAGCTACCAATGGCAAAACGCGGTAAAAATGATTCAGAAGCGGATATTTTGAAATATCGTCAAATTGAAGGTGACAGCATTTTAAATGCCATGAAGCAAAATGAAGTTTTGATCGCTTTGGAAGTGGGTGGACGAGAATTTAGTACTGAAAAACTGGCTGAAACCATGAAAGCGTGGATGCTTGAAGGCAATGATGTAGTCTTGGCCATTGGTGGACCAGATGGACATTCTGAAGCCGTACGTAAAGCCGCAGCTTGGCATTGGTCTTTATCTAAACTAACTTTGCCTCATCCTATGGTACGTGTCATGCTCATTGAGCAACTCTACCGAGCAATGACTATAAATCATAATCATCCTTATCACCGTGCTGGATAATTGTTGTTTATCGTTTTATTTATAGAACAATATGTTGATGTAAATACGGTTTATCTGAATTGTGATTTATCACATTATTGTTTCATCAACTGATATATCCATCTACGAATACTTTCCTTTACTAAAATAGGCGCATGGTCATGAACTTACAAACGCTTCCCGGTTTATTTATTTCACATGGCTCTCCCATGTTGGCGATTAACCCTGAACAAGTAGGTCCAGCGCTTGATCGTTTGAGTTTAAATCTACCTAAACCCAAAGCCATCATTATTATGTCAGCGCATTGGGAAAGTAATGCTCTGGAAGTCAGTACTGCCATTCGTCCTACTACATGGCATGATTTTAGAGGCTTTCCTGAAGAACTCTATGAAATTCGCTATCCTGCTGCTGGCGACCCTGAGTTTGCTGAAGAGATTTTAAAACGTTTCGCTGATGCACACTTGCCTGCTCATGCAAATAGCACACGACCACGCGATCATGGCGTGTGGATGCCCCTATTGCATATGTATCCAGAAGCGGATATTCCAGTCATTGAAATTTCATTGCCTATGAATATGCCTGCAGATGAAATCTATCGAATTGGTCAGGTGCTTGCCCCCTTACGTGAGCAGCAAGTTTTGCTTATTGGTTCAGGTAGTATCACGCATAATTTACGTGAACTTTCATGGCATGGTGAATCTGATGAAGTTCCTGAATGGGCGTCTACTTTCCGTAACTATGTGGTGAGTAAACTGACGCATAGTGATTATGATGCAGTTTTAGATTGGCCAACGATTCCTTATGTCAATCGAAACCACCCGACACTCGAACATTTTGCTCCCTTATTTTTTGCCATGGGGACAGGTACTCGTTTTAGTGTAGTACATAGCAGCTTTAGCATGGGTGCTTTAGGTATGGATATCTATCGTTTTGATTAGGGTCTATTGATTGAATAAATCATAACTTTTACTGAATGACTTGCCCCATCGGTCAGGTCATTCAGTGAATGCTCAAACGATTTATCAACTATTTAAAATAAAAATTACATTTTGATATCAATATAGATACATAATGAAACTTAAAACGTTAAATGTATCCGTTTCTTTTATAAGCTGATGGTTTAATCTAAATAAAGTTTTTTTTGGATTAACTTTAAAATGAAAATCAGATATTTAGCTCTCGCATTCTGTCCACTTATTTTCTCTGCATGTCAATCGAATGATGTTCAAAAATTGGGGGATGCCGCTGTGTCTGTACTGCAACAATCCAATGTAAATAAAACCCTAACAGCCTATCAGTGGAGCACCAATACTGATGGTGCGCCGAAACCGTTGGTGTTAAATTTTGATGATCAAGGTCGTTTAAGTGTTGCTACCAGTTGTAATACTGTGGGTAGCAGTTGGAAAGTTGTAGGCAATGAAATTGTCACAGGCAATGCTATGTCAACCATGATGGCATGTGGCGAAGCTGCGATGAAACAAGAAAGCATTGCTTCTAGCTTATTCTCAAATCGAAAAGCTGCATTTACGCTTGATAGTAAAGATACGCAAAATCCAACTTTGACCATCACTGCTGCAAATGGTCAAAAATATACGTTCACTGGTAAAATGACACCTGAAACACGCTATCAAACACAAGCAGAAACAATTTTCTTAGAAGTTTCTCCTGAAACCAAAGAATGTACGGGCGTGGCGAAACAAACCTGTCTACAAGTGCGTGAAATTAAATATTCAGAAAGTGGTGTAAAATCACAAGTCGACAAAGACTGGACTCTTTTTTATGACCAAATTGAAGGTTTTCAGCATCAGTCAGATGAACGCCAAGTGATTCGCGTAAAACGTTATGAATTAAAAAATCCAGCTGCAGATCAGTCTAAGTACGCATATGTTCATGATATGACCATTGAACGTGAAGCGATTAAATAAAAACAGCTAAACAGATGCCTACATTCTCAATGTAAAATTTAAACAAAATCTTTGAACTAAAAAACCGAGGCTATGGCCTCGGTTTTTTTTAAAAGCTTAAACGAAGTTTATTTTTTCAAATTAAACTTAGAATACGCCTTGCGCTAACATCGCATCAGCAACTTTTACGAAACCTGCGATGTTTGCACCGTCAACATAGTTCACAGTACCGTCTTCTTGCGTACCGTATTTCACACAGTTACGGTGAATTTCTTTCATAATTGAATGAAGACGTTCGTCAACTTCTTCAAATGTCCAACCCAAACGAATTGCGTTTTGAGACATTTCAAGACCAGAAGTTGCAACACCACCTGCATTCGATGCTTTACCTGGTGCATACAGGATTTTCGCTTCAATAAATTTCTCAACAGCACCTAGGGTTGAAGGCATGTTCGCGCCTTCAGCCACACAAATTACACCATTTGCAATAAGAGTAGCAGCGTCGTCAGCATCTAATTCATTTTGTGTTGCGCATGGAAGTGCGATGTCACATTTGATTGCCCAAGGACGTTTACCTTCGAAGTATTCGAAACCGTGCTTAGATGCAAATTCTGAAATACGACCACGTTTAACGTTTTTAAGCTCCATTACTTCAGCAAGTAACTCGGTTGTAAAGCCGTCTTTCACGTGTACTGTACCTGCTGAGTCAGAAAGTGACACAACTTTAGCACCAAGGTACATTGCCTTTTCAGCAGCATATTGTGCAACGTTACCTGAACCTGAAATCGTCACCACTTTATCTTTGAAGTTATCGCCACGTGTCTTGAGCATTTCCTCAGCGAAATACACAGTACCGTAACCTGTAGCTTCTGGACGAGCCAATGAACCGCCGAAAGTAATCCCTTTACCAGTGAATACGCATGAAGTGTCATTGCTGAGCTTCTTCATCATACCCGCCATGTAACCGACTTCACGGCCACCTACACCGATATCACCCGCAGGGATATCTGTGTTTGAACCTAAGTGACGGTATAATTCGATGATCAGTGCTTGGCAGAAACGCATGATTTCGCCTTCAGATTTACCTTTAGGGTCGAAATCTGAACCGCCTTTACCACCACCCATAGGAAGTGTAGTCAACGCATTTTTAAACGTTTGTTCAAAACCTAAGAATTTTAAAATTGAAAGGTTAACTGAAGGGTGGAAACGCATCCCCCCTTTAAATGGACCAATCGCAGAGTTGTATTGAACACGGAAAGCACGGTTAACTTGTGTTTGACCTTGGTCATCTACCCAAGCAACACGGAATTGAATCGCGCGTTCTGGTTCGACTAAACGCTCAAGCAAACCGTGAGCAGCATACTGTGGATTCTTTTCAATAAAAGGCCACAAGCTCATCATTACCTCTTCTACAGCTTGTAGAAATTCGGGTTGATTCGCATCACGTGTTTTTACGTAGTCTAGGAATTCGTTAAGGCTGTTATATTTCAACGCTTAATCCTCAGCAGAAAGGTGGATCAAAATTGGTCAAAATCTCAAAAGATTGATAAGTTTTGGCGCAAAGTATTAAATATCTTTTAAAGCATATCTACAATACTTTTTGTTATTTTTTTTAAATTAATTTTCTAATCAATGATTTAAATATAGTATCTATAATTTTTTTTTATTATTTTCCGTCTTTATAGTTATCAATTTTTGCTTTAAAAACGTACTAAAAAAGACCAATATTTGCGCTAAAATAGCGCAACCATAGAAAACGATTTTTATGTTAAAATAGCCTTCTCTAGCTGATTTTTATTAGCATTATCCACGATTTAAAGTTTTATACTTTCATGAACTCGCAAATTTCCCTAATTCAGCAAATTGATGCTTTTTTACCTCAGACACAATGTGGTCTGTGTGGTCATCGTGACGGCTGCCTGCCATATGCAAAATCTATTGTAGAGGGCGAAGAAGCAAATAAGTGTGTCCCAGGTGGTCAACCTGTTGCTGATGCAATTGCTCAGTTGCTTGATCGAACCTACCTTAAAGCTGAAGAGAGTGTCTGGCCCATTCAAGCTGATGGTCGTCCACAGCGTATGAAAGCGATCATTCGTGAAGATGAGTGCATTGGCTGTACCAAGTGTATTAGCGCTTGCCCTGTCGATGCAATTATTGGCTCTGGTAAGCTTATGCATACCGTATTAACTGACTTATGTACAGGTTGTGAACTGTGTATTCCACCATGTCCTGTGGATTGTATTGATCTCGTAGAAGACATTAACCCACTCCCTACTGAAGCATTACGTCTTCAAGAGCAAAATGATTTAAGACTCCGTTATTACGCACATATCCAACGTGAAGAAAAAAGTCGTCTTCATCGTAAAGGCCCTGTGGTTCGTGCAGAAATCAATACTGAACTTTTTGCCCAATTTACAGCTCAGCTAAACAATATTCCTGAAATTCAGATGATTGAAAAACCTGAACAACCTGTTATTACATTGGATGCAAAAACCACCATTGAGCTTGCTAAAATCCGTACTCAAATTAAAAAATTAGAAAAACAACTCAGTGTCCGTGACGATGCTAATAAACGTCTACAGTTAAATGATCTGCAAATCAAACTAGCGGAATTACAGGGAGTTTAAAAGGATGACTGTTGCAACCAAACCTGTCAAAAATATGACCAAAAAACAGATTCAAATTTTTTTTGAACGTTTAAGAGCGCAGCGTCCCCATCCTGAAACTGAACTCAATTATTCATCCCCTTTTGAACTTTTAGTTGCAGTCACACTTTCGGCTCAAGCAACAGATGTCAGTGTCAACAAAGCCACCGACAAGCTCTTTCCTGTTGCCAACACACCTGAAGCTATTTATGCATTAGGTGTTGATGGTTTAAAGCAATACATTAAAACCATTGGCCTATACAATGCCAAAGCTGAAAACGTGATTAAAGCCTGTAAAATGCTCATAGAGAAGCATAACAGCGTGGTCCCGAACAATCGTGCAGATTTAGAAGCTTTACCTGGTGTGGGTCGTAAAACAGCAAATGTGGTACTCAATACCGCCTTTGGTCAACCGACCATGGCCGTTGATACGCATATTTTTCGTTTAGGCAATCGAACAGGTTTAGCGGTTGGGAAAAATGTTCTAGAAGTTGAACACCGTTTAGTGAAAGTGATTCCAAAGGAATTTATCGTCGATTCGCATCATTGGCTGATTTTGCATGGACGCTATTGCTGTATCGCACGCAAACCGAAGTGTCATGAATGTGTCGTTTCGGATGTCTGCAATTGGCCAGATCGTTTTGAATTCGGTGCAGCACGTCCAAGTTCAGCAAAAATTCATATGACCGCTGCTGATTCTGAAGCATAAAATTCGAATTTTAAAATCAAAATTTTAAGACAAACCATTTAAATCATTCACATCACTTTTTTGATGACTGATCTTTATTGGAGTGTTGTTTAAACTTTGGATGCAGTTGATATTGTTTATCTTGCTCATGTTGTTTAGGCGCTGCTAAAGCTTGCTCTTTTTCAGCTTTACGTAACAATTTAAAACTGTAAATGAATAACCCAACAATCAAAGCGATTGCCATGACCACCATAATGATCAATGCCATTTTAAGCATGTGCTTTTCTCCCACTCATTCATAAAAATTATGGATCAAACAACGATTAATAAAATTTGCAATTAAAATCGCTAACAAATAACCAGTATAAAAAAAGAGCCCTCATCTAAACTTGGGCTCTTTTATTCTAAGCGATTCGATTACGAATTATTTAGATTTGTCCAAAATTGCAAATAAATCAGTTTGAACTTCTTCAATTGGACGAAGACCATTCAATTTATCATAAGTTGGTGCATTTTCACCTGAAGCTGCACGGCCTTGATAGAAACCTACCAATTGCTCAGTTTCAGTGTGGTATGAACCTAAACGTTTACGAATGGTTGCTTCTTGGTCATCAGGACGTTGAACAAGGTCTTCACCTGTTTCATCATCTTTACCTTCCACTTTTGGTGGGTTGTAAACGATATGATATACACGTCCAGACGCTGGATGTTGACGACGACCAGATAGGCGTTGAACAATTTCTTCATCTGGAACATCAATTTCAATCACGTGATCGATGTTGATGCCTTCATTTTCTAAAGCTTCAGCTTGCGGAATAGTACGAGGGAAACCATCAAAGATACAGCCATTTACACAATCAGGTTGTGAAATACGTTCTTTCACTAGACCAATGATCAGTTCATCAGATACTAGACCACCGTTGTCCATAACGCTTTTAGCTTTAAGACCTAATTCAGTTCCTTCACGAATTGCAGCACGGAGCATATCACCGGTTGAAATTTGTGGGACATTGTAGCGCTTACAGATCAACTGAGCTTGTGTGCCTTTACCTGCTCCAGGTGGTCCGAGTAATATAATGCGCATAAATAAACATCCTCATTTAAACAATATGTATGACGTTCAAAATCATGCAACATCATATTGCATGAAATCCAACATCTAATTATAAGAAAGCCACAAACAAATGAATAAGGCCTGCAAAGAATCCTGTTACGCCACCAAGCACAATCAAAATCCATTCGTCTTCCTGAAACGCAGGACGTAATAGATTTTGAAACTCGCGTGGGGTTAATTCACTAATACGGTCTCTAAACATCTGATAGATTTTCTGTGCACGGCTTGCGTTAAAGGCAGGGTCGCATACAGGCACCATCGTAATTTCAATTGAGCGATCGATCAAGTCCGTCTTCAATCTTGCGTACTCTTTTGGCCCTAAAGATAACTGTAATGAGGTCCGAACCAAAGGAGTTTCCATAATTTCATTAATATGACGTTTAACAATGCGACGAGTTTTGTCTTTTTTCCCGCCATACATCATTTCAGTCATAATGGATTTTAATGTAATTAAATCTTCTGTGACAACACTTGCAAAGACATCAGAAACTTCTTCTTGGCGTTTCATAAATGCCCCTTGGATATTATAAGTGCCAATGCGCGGAATCACAGGCTTAATCCAAGGAAATTTGCGATTTTCAGTACGCGTAAAGAATTGCGGATAACGTATATAGTGGGGTTCAATCGGATTAAATACCATCCAAATCGCGATCCAGTTGGTTAAGAATCCCCAAATTGCAGCCCAAAACGGTACAGTCCAATGCCATGGCACAACAAACCAAACAATCATTTGGAATATACCAAAGAACATACCAATCAAAGCACTAATATGCCAAATAAAATTAATTTCTTTTTGCCCAACCTTCAAGAACATGTTCACCATAAGTTGGCGATCACCTTCCATTTGACTCACCACCATCTCACGCATATCAACAAGTGACTCTACGTTCATGGTCAGCTCAGTCACTAACTGCCTCAATATCGCAGGGAGTTGTTTATGCGCTTGCGCATAAATACGGCGTTTAATTGAATAAGGTAAGTTTTCCCAAAGCACGGCATTGCGATCCAACATGACTTCGTCAATTAAGTGCTCAAGTTCAAATCCAACTTGCTCACCAATAATACGCGCCATATCTTCAGGGTCCATGGCATCTAAAAATTCACGCAATGAACCGAGTTTCGATAAGGTATTATCGGTAATAATACCTGAAATACGTCCAGCTTTTCGTGGAACAATACCCTGCCAACCGACTGGCAATGGCCCGATATGGAATCCCCAAAATTTGATTGGGTAGAATACCATTTTAAGTGCCATCCAAACGTGCGCCCAAGTGACAAACGCAGTCACAGGGATAATACTTAAGATTGCATAAAAATCAGGTCGATTTAAAAAGGCTTGCCACAAATCACTTACGTATTCAAACATGTAAGACTCTCATATTTATTTCTATTTGCGGTCTAATAAAGCGCATACAAACATGTAAATTTTTAAAAACCAAAACTTAAGGTGTAGGAAAATTGTAGTTCAGGTTTGCTTTCATACACAACATAATCTCCTTGTTTTACCTCTTGACCCGCCGCGAGTCCGACACTTATTGTACTGATTCTGTCTTTGTTCAATAACACATAAGATAGATCAATACCGCCACCGAACTGGCTTTCAGTTTTTGTCCCTACTTCTTTGCTTTTTAATTGACCACCAAAAGCACCAACATAAAATCCGTTATAATCTTTTCCATTTAAAAAAGCTGGATAACGATAGCCGATTTGACCACCAGCTTCGTGTCCATCATTGATGAAAGCACCTAATTTAGCATACCCGATGCCATAAGGGTTGACCCATTCGGCATTCAAATGTGCAAGTTTTTGTGTCATTCCAATACCAAAATTCCAAGTGGATATATTTTCTACTTTTATTTTTGCATCCGGTAAATAATTTTTTAAATCTGCATGCGCCAGAGTTGCGCTAAATATGAGTAAAAACAAAGGAAGGTTTCTTCTCATTATTTTCTCCATTGCTCCTAAAACTAGGTCATTTATTTTATTCGTCCTTTAAATGTTGACTTTAACAGATTAAATTTCGATCTTATATACAAAACTCTTTTAAATTAATGTCGCTAAGGTCAAACTTCTGAAAATTTCTAGTATTGTTTCACATATTTTTTTACCAACACTCGGTCAAATCTAATGTAAAATGATGAACTAATTACCCATTGAATGTGCGCCAAGTCGACTACGTATGAAACATCAGTTTCCTTTAAAAAATGTTCAACAAGAAAAACGTATTTTCCGTAGTCGAGTGTATTTCGCCATTGGATTCGTGATTTTTTTCTTGATGTTACTGTTGTCGCGTTATGCCTATTTGCAAATCGTACACTATGAACAATTCAAAGATGCTTCTGACAAAAATCGGATACGCTTACAGCCGATTAGCCCTGCTCGTGGTTATATCTATGATCGCAACGGCATCTTATTGGCAGACAATTATCCTGTATTTACTGCGACATTAAGTAAAGCTGACGTAGAAGATATTGACGATACGGTGAACCGCCTCAAGTCAGTTATTGAGCTGTCTGAAGAAGATATTGATCGTTTTAATAGTCGTGTAAAAACAGCCAAAAAAACTGAACGTGTGACCTTAAAATTAAATTTGACCGAAACAGATATTGCACGTTTTAGCGAAGTCAAATATCAATTTCCGGGTGTAGCCATTGAAACCCAAATGACCCGTTACTATCCACATGGAGAATTATTTGCTCATGTGATTGGTTATGTGGGTCGAATCAATGACAAAGAATTAAAAACAATTGATAAAGATGCCTACGCGGGTACAAACTTGATTGGTAAAATTGGGGTTGAAAATCATTACGAAGATTTACTGCATGGTCAACCTGGATTCGAATCGATTGAAACGGATGCCTTTGGTAATGTACTTAAACACTTAGGTCGTAAAGATTCAGTTCGTGGTAATGATCTGTATTTGTCGTTGGATTATGGTTTGCAAACCATTGCAGCAGAACAATTGGTTGACCGTCGTGGTGCAATTGTGGCTATGGATCCGCGTACAGGTGAAATCTTAGCCTTAGTTTCGAGTCCAAGTTTCAATCCCAATCTATTTGTGACAGGTATTAGCAACACTAACTATAGCGCTTTACGTGACAATCTAGACCAACCGCTTTATAACCGTGCTGTTCAAGGGACCTATCCACCAGGTTCAACCATTAAGCCAATGTCTGCTTTAGGCGGTATCCATTATGGTATTGCCGATTGGGGGACTGCCATCAATGACCCAGGGTATTTCCATTTACCAGGTGATTCCCACAAATTCCGTGACTGGCGTAAAACAGGTCATGGCGTAGTCAACATGCATAAATCCATCGTCGTTTCATGCGACACCTTCTTCTATGTACTTGCATACCAGATGGGGATTGAAAAAATGAATGCTTGGATGCGCCAATTTGGCTTTGGTGAAAAAACTGGCGTCGATTTACCAAGTGAAAGTACAGGTCTTTACCCTTCTCCTGAATGGAAAATGCGCACCCGAAAAACCAAATGGCTTAAAGGTGAAACCATTTCTGTAAGTATTGGTCAGGGCGCATTTACCGCAACGCCTTTACAACTTGCTATGGCAACGGCAATTACAGCAAATCACGGTGCACATGTGATCCCGCACGTTTTACGTGAATCCAAAGGTGCAAAACCACATACAGTGCTCAATGCCCCAGACGGCAAAATCAACTTCAATGGTAAAGATGAAGATTGGGTCAAAATGCGCGATGCCATGGTCGATGTTGTCGTATCTGGTACAGGACGCGGTATTCGTAGTCATCTATATTCGATTGCAGGTAAAACAGGTACAGCGCAAGTTAAGAGTATTGCGCAGGGTAAAAAATACAACGAAGCTTTACTGACTGAACGTCAACTGGATCATGGTTTATTTGTTGGGTTCGCCCCTGCTGAAGACCCACAAATTGCGGTTGCTGTGATTTGGGAAAATGGTCGACACGGTGGCTCAGCAGCTCAACTGGCTAAACCTGTATTTGATTACTGGTTAGTCAATCGCAAACGTCAACCCGTTAAACCTGTTAATCATCATATTAGTGGCGGTTTAATGACTGCGGGTATTAAACCTGGAGAATTACCTAGTGGTGATATCTCCCTCTCAGCAAATCCTAATGCGGTTCCTAAAGCTAAGAAACCCAATCAACCCAATGTAAAACCAAAACCAACAAACAATCAGCCAGTACCAAGTGCTGAACAAGCACCACCTGCTGTACAGCCAGCAAACACACCAGAGGCAACACATTCTACAGATGAGATTGAGTAAGTGAAGAATCAATTACGTATTATTGGTGGCGATTTTAAACGTCGAGTTTTACCTTTTGCAGATGTTGACGGTCTAAGACCAACACCTGATCGTGTTCGTGAAACTTTATTTAATTGGCTCATGTGGAATGTACAGAATGCACAAGTGCTGGACTTATGTGCAGGTTCTGGTGCGCTTAGTTTCGAGGCTTTATCTCGTGGTGCTGGGCATGTCACCATGATTGAACCCAGTACAAAGCAAGCGCAATATCTCAAAGACAATCTACAATTATTGAAAATCCAAAACAGCAAACTGATCGTTTCTACTGCTCAAGCAGCCGTCCGTCATTTACCCGAAAATAACTTCGATTTAGTTTTTCTCGATCCACCTTATAGCCTCAGTTTATGGCAAGAATTAGCTGGTCTGGTTGATCCGTTGATTAAAAATGAAGGATTTATTTATGTTGAAGCGGATTGCCCATTAGACCAACTGGTTCTCCCCACTTCATGGCGTCTCAGTAAAGAGACTAAAGCGGGTGCAGTACGTGCAGGCTTATATCAAAAAAATGTTTAAATCCGTCATAAAACTTAAAGCTACCGGGGATAATTTTTCATAAACCCCGATAGATAAACCATAAAAAAAAGGGCATAAAGCCCTTTTTTTATTGGAAAATATACACATGCGCAAACCGATATATTATCCCAAACATCTGCCGTGATTCGCCAGATTATTTAGATTTATGCCAGTTACCAGGATGATCTTTACGGAATTCTGGCTTGTGTTTGTTGTCATATTTTTTGTATTTTTGCTCATAGCGCTTTTTATCAAAACGCGCTTTTTCTTGCTTTTTCTTTTCGATTAATTTTCTGTCGATGTGTTTTTTGTCGTAGTGCTTACTGTCATAGCGTTTTTTATCGAAACGATGGTCATAGCGTTTATTATCATAACGATGATCGTAACGACCATAATCATAACCACTATTATTATATGTGCCATTATTATAATCATCATATGGTGCCATGACACAGCCTGTAAGTGATACACCTAACAAAGCAACGATGAGTAAATTTTTCATTTGTTTCACCTAATCGAATTCTTTCCTTGTACAGATTATGCTCGATTGGTATGAATAGGTTTTGTAGCTATTGTAAATTTATGCAAATTTTATATTCACAATTCACTCTATTTTATTAAGTATATTTAAATATTCTTTAAAAACAGATCTCTATATTAAATAATATTGTTCAAAAATAATGCTTTTTGTGTTCTAAAATTAAACTATCTTGTATTTCTAACAATTCCAATAGCATTCACACTTTTTCTTACTGTATTTCATTTTAAGATGTTTTATTCAGCATAAAAAAAGCCTCATCAATGAGGCTTTTTTTAAATTCCATGCAATCAATAACAATACGCTGTTGATGTCATGATAGAAAATTTAGCTTAAGCCAAACCTTTCTCTTTTAACACTTGAAGCATAGTTGAGCCAAGTTCTGCTGGGCTACGTGTATACGCCATTCCAGCTTTCTCGAATGCCGCAAACTTCTCATCTGCTGTACCTTTACCACCAGAGATGATTGCGCCAGCGTGACCCATACGCTTACCTTTAGGTGCAGTCACACCTGCGATATAACCCACAACAGGCTTAGTCACGTTTGACTTAATATATTCTGCTGCTTCTTCTTCCGCAGTACCACCAATTTCACCAATCATAATGATAGCTTCAGTTTGTGGATCTTCTTGGAATAATTTTAAGCAATCAATTTGGTTCATCCCTGGAATTGGGTCACCACCAATACCGATACAAGTCGACTGACCTAAACCAAGTTTAGTGGTTTGCGCAACCGCTTCATAAGTCAATGTACCAGAACGCGAGATAATCCCGATTTTACCTGGTTGATGAATATGTCCTGGCATAATGCCAATCTTACATTCACCTGGTGTGATAATCCCCGGACAGTTTGGACCGATTAATCGTGCATTATTGCCATAGGTTTCAAGGTAGCGTTTCGCCTTTAGCATATCTAAAGTCGGTACACCTTCAGTAATCACCACAATCAGCTCAATACCCGAATCAATAGATTCAATAATCGAATCTAATACATATGGCGCTGGAACATAAATTGAAGTTGCAGTTGCACCTGTTTCTTTAACAGCTTCAGCCATAGTGTTAAACACAGGTAAATTAAGATGTGTTTGACCACCTTTACCTGGTGTTACACCACCAACCACTTTCGTGCCATAAGCAATCGATTGTTCAGAATGGAAAGTACCGTTTTTACCCGTAAAACCTTGTACCAATACAGTTGTGTCTTTATTTACTAATACGCTCATGATTGATACTCCCCTTATGCTTTTACTGCAGCAACGACTTTTTCTGCTGCGTCAGCAAGACCAGTCGCAGAAATTAATTTAAGACCTGATTCATCGAGTAATTTTGCACCTAATTCTGCGTTATTCCCTTCCAAACGAACAACCACAGGTACAGTCACATTCACTTCTTGAACCGCCGCAATAATCGCTTCAGCGATCATGTCACAACGTACAATTCCACCAAAGATATTGATTAGAACACCTTGAACAGAACTATCTGACAAAATGATTTTGAATGCTTCAATCACTCGGTCTTTGGTTGCGCCACCACCAACATCAAGGAAGTTAGCTGGTTGACCACCGTAAAGTTTAATGATGTCCATAGTCGCCATTGCTAAACCTGCACCATTGACCATACAACCAATGTTACCTTCTAGAGCAACATAGTTCAGATCAAACTCAGAGGCTTTCAGCTCACGCTCATTTTCTTGCGATTTATCACGCATTGCTGCAATTTCTGGCAGACGATAAAGCGCATTTGAGTCGATCCCCACTTTAGCGTCTACGCAAAGAATTTCACCATTTTCACGAACTGAAAGTGGGTTAATTTCAAACAGTGCGAAATCATTTTCAACAAATGCTTTATAAGCACCCGTCATGATGGTCACGAACTGATTAATTTGTTTGTCTTTTAGTCCCAAAGCAAATGCAACTTCACGTGCTTGGAATGGAAGTAAGCCGACCAAAGGATCAACTTCAATTTTAATAATTTTTTCTGGCGTTTCTTCTGCCACTTTTTCAATTTCAACACCGCCTTCGGTCGATGCCATAAATGTAACGCGACGACTTGAACGGTCAACAACAGCACCTAAATAGAGTTCACGCTCAACTGGATAAACATCTTCACAGATGAGGATGCTATTCACAGGTTGACCATTTGCATCTGTTTGATAGGTCACTAAACGTGTACCAATAATTTGGTTTGCGTAAGCCGCAACTTCCTCTTTAGATTTTGCAACTTTTACACCGCCAGCCTTACCACGACCACCTGCATGTACTTGCGCTTTCATGACAGCGAATTTGCCGCCTAATTGCTCAAATGCAGCGACAGCTTCATCTGCATTGGTTGCAAGAATCCCTTCTTGAACAGGCATTCCATATTTTTTTAACAGCGCTTTTGCTTGATATTCGTGTAGATTCATTTTTTTAACCTTTTACTACTTTTCACGTTTTTATGACAGACCAATACTTAAACTTCCATCACGATAAGTATTAGCAATTATTAAAATTTGTACTTATAGTTTTAGATGATTATTCATATAAAAACAACCATCTAAGGCAAAAAGAGCGGCCTAAGCCGCTCTTTTTTTATTTACGTTTACGTTGGATCGCGTGAATCGCTCGACCATCCACTGCTAAAGCAGCTTCATGGACGACTTCAGAGAATGTTGGGTGACCGAAAGTCATCAATTGAAGATCTTCAACTGAAGATACAAACTCAAGAGCAATCATACCTTGGTGTACGATGTCAGATGCGTTTGGACCAATCACGTGCATACCTAAAAGACGATCTGTTTTTGCATCAGCAACAAACTTCACAAAACCAGCACCTTCACCCGCAGCCAAAGCACGACCATTTACAGCAAAACCGAATTGACCCGTTTTAACTTCGTGACCTTTCTCTTTTGCTTGTTCTTCTGTCAAACCTACCCACGCCGCTTCTGGGTGTGTGTAAATCACAGAAATGATCGTGTCGTAGTTCACTTGTGCAGCATGACCGTGAATACGCTCAACTGCCATTACGCCTTCTTCCATTGCTTTATGTGCAAGCATTGGACCACGTACTAAGTCACCAATTGCATATACACCTTCAACAGAAGTTGCACACCAATCGTTTACTTCAACTAAACCACGTTCTGTCAATTTAATGCCTGAGTCATCAGCCAATAAACCTTCAGCATAAGCACGACGACCTACGCAAACGATCAATTTATCGAAAGTTTGAGATTTTTCTTCGCCAGCTTCAGTGTACTTAACTGTTACTTCACGACCGTTGATTTCAGTACCAGCAACTTTAGCACCAATACGGATATCAAGACCTTGTTTAGTCAACAATTTTTGGTATTCTTTTGCCAAAGCTTTATCAGCCATTGGTAAGAATGCATCCATTGCTTCAAATACAACAACTTCTGCACCCAAACGACGCCAAACTGAACCAAGCTCTAAACCGATTACACCTGCACCAATCACACCTAGACGTTTAGGCACTTCTTGGAATTCAAGCGCACCTGTTGAATCAACGATAAGATCTTGATCTACAGGCGCAACAGGAATATTTACAGGAACAGAACCAGATGCAAGAATCACATACTTAGGTTCTAAAACTTGAGTTTCACCCTCATGTGGTACGAACTCAACTTTTTTACCTGCAAGTAATTTACCTGTACCTTGCAACCATTCGATGCCATTACCTTTCAGTAATTGAGCAATACCACCAGTCAATTGATCTACAACTTTGTCTTTACGAGCAAGAAGTTTAGAAAGATCGAATTTTACTTCACCAGTAGTAATACCATGATCTTCTAAGTGATGAACTGTATCTTCATAACGGTGAGAAGAGTCAAGTAATGCTTTAGACGGAATACAACCCACGTTTAAGCAAGTACCACCTAAAGATGGTTTGCCTTTGTGAATACGTTTTTCGATACAAGCAACTTTGAAACCAAGTTGAGCCGCACGAATCGCAGCTTCATAACCACCTGGTCCACCACCAATCACAACAAGATCAAACTGTTGAGACATGTCTATCTCCAAGTGTAGGTTTAAAGGATCACTCTAAACCTACTTTGTTATATGTGTAAACGAAGAATTAAAGATCAAGAATCAATTTAGCAGGTTCTTCTAACAATTCTTTGATTGTTACAAGGAAACCTACAGCTTCTTTACCATCGATTAAACGGTGGTCATAAGAAAGCGCTAAATACATCATTGGTAAAATTTCAACTTGACCATTTACTGCCATAGGACGCTCTTGGATTTTGTGCATACCCAAGATTGCAGTTTGTGGTGTATTCAAAATTGGAGTAGAAAGCAACGAACCGAAAGTACCACCATTAGTAATCGTGAATGTACCACCAGTCATGTCTTCGATACCCAATTTACCGTCACGTGCTTTACCAGCATATGCACGGATACCGTTTTCAACTTCAGCGTAGTTCATGCGATCAGTATCACGTAGAACTGGTACAACTAGACCACGGTCGCTAGATACAGCAACACCGATGTCATAGTAACCGTGATAAACGATATCATCACCATCGATTGATGCATTTACAGCTGGGTAGCGTTTAAGTGCTTCAGTTGCAGCTTTAACGAAGAATGACATGAAGCCTAAACGTGCACCATGGCGTTTTTCAAATGCATCTTTGTATTGAGCACGCATGTCCATGATTGGTTTCATGTTGACTTCGTTGAATGTTGTCAACATTGCAGTTTCTTGAGTCGCAGCAAGTAAACGTTCAGCAACACGTTTACGAAGACGAGTCATAGGAACACGTTTTTCGATACGTTCACCAACAGCAACGCTTAATGGCGCAGCAGCAGGTGCAGCTGGTTTCGCTTGATGATTTGCAACATCTTCTTTGGTGATACGACCACCACGGCCAGTACCATCAACGTCAGACGCAGCAATACCAGACTCAGTTAGAGCTTTACGTACAGCAGGAGCTTGATCAGTTACAGCTTGAGCACGTTCAACAACAGGTGCAGCACCTGCTTGAGTAGCAGCTGCAGCTTGTTCAACTTTTTCTTCAGATTGAACTGCTTGAGTTTGAGCAGCGCCAGATACAGCACCTTCTTCAAACTGAGCAATCACTTCATTTGAAAGTACTGTATCGCCTTCCGCTTTAATGATTGAAGAAATTGTACCATCAGCAGGAGCAACAACTTCTAATACAACTTTATCAGTCTCGATATCACAGATTACTTCGTCACGTGATACAGCTTCACCTGGTTGTTTGTGCCAAGTTGCAATTGTTCCATCAGCAACTGACTCTGGGAATACCGGTGCTTTAATTTCGGTTGCCATTAGTGTGAATCTCCTGATTGTTCAGCTGCGATTGCAAGAGCATCATTAACGAGCTGAGCTTGTTGTTTTGCATGTAAGTAAGGTGAACCACAAGCCGGTGCAGCAGAAGCTTCACGACCTGCATAACTGATACGAACTTGTTTTCCAGATTTCATCACATCGTCATATAAACGAGGTGCGATGAATAACCAAGCACCTTGGTTCTTCGGTTCTTCTTGAGCCCAAACAAGTTCAGTAACATTTGGATACTGCGCAAGAACTTCCGCAAGACGTGCTTCTGGGTATGGATACAATTGTTCGATACGAACGATTGCAGTATTGTTCAATTCTTGTTCACGACGTTTTTCAAGTAAGTCGTAATAAACTTTACCACCACAAAGAACCAGACGTGTTACGTCAGCTTTGTTGATGTTGTCGATTTCATCGATCACAGTTTGGAATTGACCATTTGCAAGTTCTTCAAGCGTAGACGTTGCAAGTTTGTGACGAAGCAATGACTTCGGTGAAGTCACGATCAACGGCTTACGAATAGGACGAAGTGCTTGACGACGTAATGCATGGAAAATCTGCGCAGGTGTCGTCGGTGTAATCACTTGCATGTTGTCTTCAGCACATAGCTGTAAGAAACGTTCTAAACGTGCAGATGAATGCTCTGGACCTTGACCTTCAAAACCATGTGGTAGAAGCATAGTCAAACCACACACACGTTCCCATTTGGTTTCACCAGAAGCGATGAATTGGTCAATCACGACTTGTGCACAGTTAGCGAAGT
Source organism: Acinetobacter shaoyimingii (assembly GCF_011578045.1). Taxonomy (NCBI): domain Bacteria; kingdom Pseudomonadati; phylum Pseudomonadota; class Gammaproteobacteria; order Moraxellales; family Moraxellaceae; genus Acinetobacter; species Acinetobacter shaoyimingii. Next base: position 1,111,926 of record NZ_CP049801.1, on the reverse strand, counting down.
CACCGAACTGAGCTTCCCAAATCACAAGGCTCTTAGGAAGCGTTGTTGCATAACCATATTCGAACGCAAGAACCGCCATTTCTGACAACAATGAGTCATAAATTGCAGTACGTGGTTGGTTTTCTTTGATATGGCAAAGTGGGATGTATGTAGAACCATCAACTTGGTTATGAAGTTTCGCATGACGATGTGAGAATGTACCACGACCTACGTCTTCACCTGTTAAACGAACAAGGAAGCCTTCATCAAGGATTGTTGCATACGCTAAAGTTTCTGCAGCACCCCAGTTGAGTGGCATTTCACCTGTTTGCATTTTCAAACGGTCATCGATCACTTTCGATACTTGACGTTGCATTACGAAGCCTTCAGGAAGCTCACGCATTTTACGACCAAGTTCTTTTAAACGCTCGATTGGGAAAGAAGTATCCCATTTGTCTGTGTATTCATGACCCAAGTATGGTGTCCAATCCACAAACATTTTTTTGTTTGGCTCTAATACCAATGCATTTGCAACGTGGTTGCCTGCTTCTAAATCTGCACGGTATTGTTCAACCATTGCATCAGCAGAGGCACGATCTAACACACCTTGTTGAACCAATTGGTCTGCGTAAAGCGTACGTGTTGTCGCTTTTTTGCTAATCACTTGATACATCAATGGTTGAGTTGCTGCTGGCTCATCCGCTTCGTTGTGACCACGACGACGGTAGCAGAACATATCAATCACAACATCTTTACGGAATGTGTGACGGAAATCGTGTGCCAATTGAGAAACGAACAATACAGCTTCAGGATCATCACCGTTTACATGGAAGATCGGTGCTTGGATCATTTTTGCGATGTCAGTACAGTATTCTGTAGAACGCGCATCACGTGGATCAGAAGTTGTGAAGCCGACTTGGTTGTTCACAACAATATGAACCGTACCACCTACTGTATAACCACGAGTTTGTGACATTTGGAAGGTTTCTTGGTTCACACCTTGACCTGCAAATGCTGCATCACCGTGTACAATGATTGGTAATACGTCATCACCACCAATGTCTTTACGACGCACTTGACGTGCACGTACAGAACCTTCAACAACAGGCCCTACAATTTCTAAATGCGATGGGTTAAATGCCAATGCCAAGTGTACTTCACCACCTGGAGTCATCACATTTGAAGAGTAACCTTGATGGTATTTAACATCACCTGAACCTTTTTTGTTCAGTGCCTTACCTTCAAACTCACCGAAAAGGTCAGCTGGGTTTTTACCCATGATGTTTACAAGAAGGTTTAGACGGCCACGGTGTGGCATACCAATAACCACTTCTTTACAGCCAACAGAACCTGCACGTTGAATAAGTTCATTCACCATTGGAATGAATGATTCACCACCTTCCACACCGAAACGTTTAGCACCTACGTATTTGTTACCAAGGAATTTTTCAAGACCTTCAGCAGCAGTTAAACGCTCTAAAACATGTTTCTTTTGTTCAGCAGTAAATCCAAACTGACCGTGTGTACCTTCCAAACGTTGTTGAATCCAACGCTTTTCTTTGGTATCGACGATGTGCATGTATTCAACACCAATAGAAGAACAATATGTTGCTTCCATGGCATTAACCATTTCACCTAAAGTTGCTTGTGTCTTACCAATCGCCAAGTTACCTGCATTGAATACAGTATCAAGATCAGATTTAGTTAAACCATGAGCAGCTAGATCAAGATCAGGCACATCTTCGCGTTTTGCCAAACCTAATGGATCTAATTTTGCTTTTTGATGACCACGGTTACGGTAAGCTGCAATCAGTTGTAAAACGCCAATTTGACGTTGTTCATGTTCAGGGCTAACTGAACTTTGAACGACAGGCTGAATACGATTTGAATTACGACCTAATAAAAGGAATTGCTCACGTACATTACTGTGTGGTTGATCACCTTTCGGGAATTTGTTGAAGTATTCTTGCCAGTCGGAGCCAACAGACTCTGGAGACGTTAAATACTGCTCATACAGTTCTTCAATATACGCTGCACTGTCAGCGGAAAGTTCAGTGTCAAGACGCGAAGCGTCAGCAACTTCTTGCATTTGTGGACCCATTTCCTATTGCAAAACATTACAGGGAGCTTGTTAAGCTCGCCCATGATTGATAATGCCAAATCGGTAAATTGACATACACCCATCCACCACGAATGGCCATGGGGCGTTTATAGCATTAGCTTTTCTCTAATACCAACAACGAATCATAACGCCTTCTCTGGCATCATCACTCATTCTTATACTCGACCGAAATCGAGCAATTTTTTTGCAAATTGACTTAGAAAAACCAAAGTAAAATTTACCTTTTCTAAAACAACTTGATGCAAAATCATACTGTACAATTTTAGACCTTAACACAGCGCCAAAGTGTTGAAAAAATGTACATAATCTCATTATTTTTTCCTAAATAATGTTCTTGTAAATGCTAACATGAACAGATTTACGAATTGATTTTATTGACACATACCTCACATAAATTAGCTAAATACACCTACTCAATTTTAACTTAATATCTGTTCCTAAAACTTAATTTAAACCGTTTTACGACCAAAGTCTAAGGCGATTAAAATTGATATCAGAAAAACCAGCAGTTCATGCGAGTTTAGAAATCTAATCTAAGATCTCTAATGTTATATAATAACACCACTAACCCTTAATAAAAGTTAGATTGTTGACCAAAAAAATAAACATTTATCTAAAATTAAGATGAACAACCTAATTTTTCACCATGCCTCATGCCACACACTCAGAATGTAGAGAGCAAAAAAAACACACCCGAAGGTGTGTTTTTTTGAGTTAATCGAAATTAACCTGCTTGATCAAACATCATGCTACGGATATGACCGATCGCTTTTGTAGGATTCAAACCTTTAGGACAAACCGATACACAGTTCATGATCCCTTTACAACGGAAAAGTGAGAATGGATCGTCAAGACGAGCCAAACGCTCTTGAGTTGCTGTATCACGCGAATCAATAATGAAACGGTATGCATTCAACAATGCTGAAGGACCCAAGAACTTGTCTGGGTTCCACCAGAATGATGGGCATGAAGTTGAACAACATGCACAAAGAATACATTCATACAAACCGTTTAAGTGTTCACGCTCTTCAGGAGATTGCAAACGCTCTTTTGGTGGCGCTGGTTGATTGTTGATTAGGAATGGATGAATTTTGTCATACTGATCGTAGAACTGATTCATATCCACAACTAAATCTTTAATCACTGGCAAGCCAGGTAAAGGACGAATTGTGATTGTTTCTGGTAGATCGTTTAGGTTCCAAAGACACGCTAAACCATTTTTACCATTGATGTTGACACCATCAGAACCACAAATACCTTCACGACAAGAACGACGGAACGTTAAAGATTCGTCTTGAACTTTTAATGCCAAAAGTGCATCAAGCAACATACGGTGCTTATCAGTCAACTCAAGCTTAAAAGTCTGCATGTACGGTGCTTTATCCTTATCAGGATCGTAGCGGTAGATATTAAATGTACGAGTACCTCTACTCATCTTACTTCTCCCAATTAGAATGTACGTGGTTTAGGTGGAATAGCGTCTACAGACAATGGTTTGTAACGCACAGGCTTGTACTCAAGATGGTTATCTGTAGAGAACCACAAAGTATGCTTCATCCACTCATCATCACGACGACCGTAAGGGTAAGATGGGTGATCTGGCGGCAACTCAAAGTCTACAACCGTATGTGCACCACGACATTCTTTACGTGCAGCAGCAGAAATCAACGTTGCTTTAGCAACCTCGTATAAGTTTTCCACTTCTAAAGCTTCAATACGCGCAGTGTTAAATACTTTAGATTTATCTTTCAAATGGATATTACGAATACGTGGTTCAAGCGCAAGAATTTCTTTTACGCCCTTTTCAAGCAACTCTGATGTACGGAATACACCAGCATGATCTTGAACGATATCACGAATTGCATCAGCAACTTCTTGTGCATTTTCACCAGAAGTCGATTCGTCCAATTTACGAATACGCGCAAATGTTTTTTCAAGCACAGTTGTAGGCAATGGAGAATATTCATCACCGTGATGTTTAGTCACGTAATCGATGATGTGTTCACCAGCAGCTTTACCAAATACAACCAAGTCAAGCAATGAGTTTGTACCTAAACGGTTTGCACCATGTACAGATACACACGAACATTCACCAATCGCATAGAAACCTTTCACTGGTTTAGTGAAATTACGACCTTCTTGGTTTATTGAATACACATCAGTGTCTTTATTGTAATTTGCTTCAAGCGCTTCAGTTTCGCGACTTTCAGGAACAACAACTTGACCATGAATATTCGTTGGAATACCACCCATTTGATAATGGATTGTTGGTACAACAGGAATTGGCTCTTTTGTGATATCAACGTTCGCGAATTTCTTACCAATCTCAAATACAGATGGAAGACGTTTCATGATCGTATCTGCACCCAAGTGCGTCATATCAAGCAAGATGTAATCTTTCTTAGGACCACAACCACGACCTTCTTTAATTTCTTGGTCCATAGAACGTGATACGAAGTCACGAGGAGCCAAATCTTTTAAAGTTGGTGCATAGCGTTCCATGAATGGCTCACCAGCATCGTTACGAAGGATTGCACCCTCACCACGACAACCTTCTGTCAACAATACGCCTGCGCCCGCAACACCTGTAGGGTGGAACTGCCAGAATTCCATATCTTGTAATGGAATACCCGCACGAGCTGCCATACCAAGACCGTCACCAGTGTTGATATATGCGTTAGTTGATGCACGATACACACGACCTGCACCACCAGTTGCGAACAATGTTGCTTTCGCTTGGAACACTGCAATTTTACCTGTTTCTTGGTCAATTGCTGTAACACCAAGTACATCGCCTGCTTCATTACGGATTAAGTCAAGTGCAATCCATTCTACGAAGAATTGAGTACCCATTTTCACGTTGCTTTGATAAAGCGTATGAAGAAGCGCGTGACCAGTACGGTCAGCTGCAGCACATGCACGTGGAACTGCTTTTTCACCATAGTTCGCAGAGTGACCACCAAACGGACGTTGGTAAATTGTACCATCAGCGTTACGGTCAAATGGCATACCTAAGTGTTCAAGCTCATACACAACTTGTGGCGCTTCACGCGTCATAAATTCAATTGCGTCTTGGTCACCTAACCAGTCAGAACCTTTCACTGTGTCGTAGAAATGGTAGTGCCAGTTATCTTCTTGCATATTACCTAACGACGCACCAATACCACCCTGTGCTGCCACAGTGTGTGAACGTGTTGGGAATACTTTAGTCAAAACAGCTACTTTCAAACCAGCTTGAGCAAGTTGGTAAGACGCACGCATACCAGAACCACCACCACCAACGATAACAGCATCGAAAGTTTCATGTGGAATATTAGTGTAATCTTCTTTAGGGGTTATAGCGCCCATGATATTTTCCTATCAATTTGCCCAAAAAATCTGGATTGCCCAGATTGCGTATGCAAATACAGCAATAATGACTGCTGAAGTCAGCACAAGGCGTAGACCTGAAGCTGAAGGACCCATCTGACGAGTAGTCACATAGTCAGTGAATACTTGCCACATACCGATCCAAGCGTGTGCAACAAGTGATAAGACCGCCAACAAAGATAAAATCTTCATTGGTAATGTCATCATAAAGCCGAACCACTGTTCATAGTTGAATCCGCCATTGCAAAGAATCCAACCGAAGACAACAACTGTATAAACTGCTAATACGACAGCGCTTACACGTTGGATAAACCAATCGCGAGAACCTGAACCCGTTAAACCTGTAGCACTTTTCATTAGAGAACAATCCATACAAATGCTGCAATGATACCAATCGCAGACAAGATTAATGAAATTGTAGCTGCAAGACGACCACTCTCTAACTCTTCAGCAAAGCCCATATCAGCAAGTAAATGCTTAACACCAGCGATGAAGTGGAAGATGAGGCCGGCTACAAATACCCATACGATAAAACGTACAATGAAGCCACCAAAGATTGCCTGAACCTCAGCAAATCCCTCTGGCGAAGACAATGATTTGTCTAAGAGCCACAATAGAACCGGTACGAGTAAAAATACGATGACACCAGAAAGACGGTGTAGAATTGATGCAATTGCCACAGGGGATTTTAAGTTTACATCTAAAACTTGACCCATGGACAAATTGACAGGTCTGTTGCTTTTCACAGCGGGCATCCTGTAAGTAAAAACTCCATCCGGAGTTTGTTGGAATTAATTCGAAGGAAAGCTGGCATTGTCAGGCAAGCAATCGCCTGAACCTATAAATGACATCGAAATTATAAAACGTCAACTATGAAATTACAAACAGGTGGATTTTTACAAAAGCGTAAAAAGCACTTAAATAAGAATCATTTACATTTAAAGTGATATTTTAACCTCTAAATAAAACCCATTTTCTTAAACTAAACCTATATTTTTCAATAATAATTTCATTCATTCAGACATAGAAAAAATGTTTGTTTGTTTTTTTAATCTTCATAGACTAAAGCACAACTTAGCAGTCATGAATTTAAACAGCGCTTGGATAATTTGGAAGTTCACCGCAAAGCCAGTAATAACGGTGCTTTATCAATCAACAACACCCCCTTTTATTTATTTTCAAAATATTGACATTGCCAAAAATGATTTGACTTAATACATATTTAAGAGAAATAACAACTTAGTTTGTGAATAATTGATGTTTTAATTATATTTTTTATTTTAAATGTCTGTTTTTTGATCTATTGATTTTATTTTTTCACACAAAATGATCATTTTTAGCACAAACAAACTTAAAAATAAGTTATTTTTTAACCAATCAATCAGCAAAATGCAAAGAAATATTTCAAGATCATTTTTGCTTAAAAAACAACCTATTTTAACGCTCTAATAATTGTAAAACCAAGGAATTTTCCATCCAAATTGGTCGGAATAAAATCTAAAACGATATCAATATCTTCAAATTGAACGAAATAAAATGCATAAATGACATACAGCGACTATTTTTTATACTGCAACTTTGCATAAAATTACCTTATGATACTGCGGCAACAGTGAAACATACTTCGCCCTTAGTTGAGTTCTCTCACTCTTTTTGGCAAGTGAATTTGTTATTTGTATCCATAAGTATAATTGACAATTTTTTGTTACTCACTAAGCTTAATGCAAATTTTGATCCGTCTAACTCGATCACTACACAGATCTATATCGACGTTAGATAAAACATTCACCAGGACAGGAGATCTATTGAATGTCTGAAGCAACTGGCAAAAAAGCCGTTTTACAACTTGATGGCAAAGAAATTGAATTACCAATCTACAGTGGTACATTGGGCCCAGATGTAATTGACGTTAAAGATGTGTTGGCCGCTGGTCACTTCACTTTTGATCCTGGTTTTGTCTCGACTGCAGCGTGCGAGTCAAAAATCACTTTCATTGATGGCGGTAAAGGTGTTCTTTTACACCGTGGTTACCCAATTGACCAACTTGCAACGAAAGCAGACTACTTAGAAACTTGCTATTTATTATTAAATGGCGACCTTCCAACTGCTGAGCAAAAGAAAGAATTTGATGCGAAAGTACGTAACCACACTATGGTTCACGACCAAGTAAGCCGCTTCTTCAACGGTTTCCGTCGTGATGCACATCCTATGGCAGTGATGTGTGGTGTTGTTGGTGCGCTTTCTGCGTTCTATCACAACGGTTTTGATGCTGAAAATGTTGACCACCGTGAAATCACTGCAATTCGCTTAATCGCTAAAGTACCAACTTTAGCTGCTTGGACGTATAAGTACACAATCGGTCAACCGTTTGTTTACCCACGTAATGACTTAAGCTATGCAGAAAACTTCTTGTACATGATGTTTGCTACTCCAGCTGACCGTGACTACAAAGTTGACCCAATTCTTGCTAAAGCAATGGACCGTATCTTTACGCTTCATGCTGACCACGAACAAAACGCTTCTACATCTACAGTACGTTTAGCTGGCTCTACTGGCGCGAACCCATATGCATGTATCGCTGCGGGTATTGCTGCACTTTGGGGACCTGCTCACGGTGGCGCAAACGAAGCTGTTCTTAAAATGCTTGACGAAATCGGCACTGTAGAAAACGTTGCTGGCTTCATGGAAAAAGTGAAAACTAAAGAAGTTAAACTCATGGGCTTCGGTCACCGTGTTTACAAAAACTTCGATCCACGTGCGAAAGTAATGAAAGAGACTTGCGACGAAGTGTTAAGTGCACTTGGTATCAATGATCCTCAACTTGCACTTGCAATGGAACTTGAACGCATTGCGTTGTCTGACGAATACTTCGTTAAACGTAACCTTTACCCGAACGTTGACTTCTACTCAGGTATCATCCTTAAAGCGATTGGTATCCCAACAGAAATGTTCACTGTAATCTTCGCTCTTGCTCGTACTGTTGGTTGGATCAGCCACTGGATCGAAATGCACAGCGCTCCTTACAAAATCGGTCGTCCTCGTCAGCTTTACACTGGCGAAACTCAACGCGATATCCAAGGTCGTTAATTCATTTCGAATTAAAAACCAAAAAAAGCCACCCTTCTGGGTGGTTTTTTTATTCCGTCTAACAAAAATTACAGACCAGCTGAACAATAGAATTTATGATAAGTATTAATTAAAAATAATTTAATCCAATATGTTTTTGACTGTAAAAAAATTTGTGACTCCTCCCAGAGGCATGAATTACAACTTTAGCGAACCCAAAGGTAGCCCTGCACTTACTCCACATCATGGAATCTCATGGAGAATTTTTTCCAACCCAGTATCTTTATATATTGGTGGCATTACAGCAGTTTTATTAGAACTTACTGAACCTTCAGTTGCTTCTGGTGTTTGGAATCATAGTAATTTTAAGACAGATACTTTTGGTCGCTTACATCGTACTGGTTATGCAGCCATGGTCACGGTTTATGCGCCTAAAGAAATTGCTGAGCAAATGATTGCACGTGTCGTCAAAATGCATGATCAAGTTCAAGGGATTAATTTTTTAGGGCAAGCCTATCGTGCTAATGATCCTGAACTACTCACTTGGGTTCAAGCTACAGCGCTATTTGGGTTTACAGAAGCTTATTCAGCGTTCGTCGAACCCTTAAGAAAAATTGAAAAAGATTTGGCTTTTATTGAGGGGCAAACCGCTGCTCAACTTTATGGCGCCAAAGACTTACCCTATTCGTGGAAAGAATGGGAGGAACTCTATGCGCAAACCCAACCCAGACTCACGGATAGTAAAATCTTGGCAGAATTTGTGCATATTATGCAAACAGCAGATATTTTACCGCGCCCTTTGAAATGGCTACAAATCCTGATGGTCAAAGCGGCAATTGAAATTGCGCCAGAATACGTAAAAACCATGCCTTCTCTTAAACACCTAAGACTAAGCTTTAAACAACGATTCTTTTTAAAATTGCTAGCTAAGTTAGGACATTGGTTTCCTCTTCCATATTTACCACCATCACAAGCTAAAAAACGAATGAAATAAATAAGCCTTGTATCCACAAGGCTTATTTCAATTAGCAATTAAACATATTCATAATCATCAAGGCTAAACGCTTTCAAACGGCGCTTTAACTCTTTTAATGACCAAGGCCATGCTGCGAAGTTTCGTCCATTTTGATCTAGATAATAACTTTTGCATCCGCCTGCATTAAAGACAGTAGTTTGAAGATGCTGTTGTACTCGCACATTATGAAATTTCAACACTTCAGGTCGAATTTCAATTCGTTTAATGCCCTGCTCCTTCAGCTTTCTCAAACCATCCACAATATAATTGATCTGCGCTTCAGCAATACCAATAAATGAGTCATACACCAGAATGTTCGGTCCTAAGACTAAAAATGCATTTGGAATGTCTTTGATACTCGCACCCAAGTAGGCTTCTGGTGAGCTATCTTTCCATAGTTCTGCTAATACTTGCCCTTTGGTATTTTTAATTTTTTTACCAATTGGAGGGTGTGCAACTTCAAATCCTGTTCCCCAAATAATGACGTCAACTTCATGTCGATCACCATTGGCTGAGATCACCGTATTTCCATCGAGCTCAACCAAACCGTGTGGAATCAAATGCGTATTCTCCGCTTGTAAAGCAGGATAATAATTATTGGCAAACAATAATCGCTTACAACCAATAGAAAAATTCGGCGTGACATCTTTACGCAATTGTTCATCTTTGATTTGTAAATTGAGTAGTTTTTTACCTAGAAAATTAACGGGTTCTAAAAAACCTGGATTACGTAGACCTAAATTAATCAAATTAAGTGATTGTGAAACCGCACCACGCCACGTTTGCTGAATCTTTGGAAAACGCTCAATGAAGGATTGTAATGAATTCCCTAGATCCATATCTGGTTTTGGTAACACCCAAGGCGCTGTGCGTTGAAAAACGTAGAGTTCTTTTGCCAAAGGCTGAATTTGAGGAACAAATTGGATTGCAGAAGCGCCTGTTCCAATCACAGCGATACGTTTGCCACGTAAATCATAATCATGATTCCAACGAGCGGAGTGAAACATTTCACCTTTAAAGCTTTCAATCCCTTTAACTTTTGGCATTTGAGGTTCAGTAATTGGCCCCGTGGTAAAAATTACGGTCTTTGCACGCATGTGCCCTTTCGATGTTTCAAGCTCCCAAAGATTTTCCTTTTCATTCCAAACTGCCTCATCCATTGAAGTGTCAAATTGGATTTTTTTATACAAATCGAATTTTTGAGCAACGTCTTTTAAGTAATCTAAAATTTCAGGTTGGCGCGCGAACAAATGACTCCACTTTGAACTTGGAGAAAATGAAAATGAATATAATGCAGAAGGCACATCACACCCACAGCCTGGATAGGTGTTGTCACGCCAAGTTCCACCCACCTCATTGGCCTTTTCAATCACAATATAATTGTCATAGTGAATTTCATTGAGTTTAACTGCTGCCGCAATACCCGAAATTCCTGCGCCTACCACTATCGTGTCATACAATTTGATTTTTTGCTTCGCTTTAGAACTCAACTGAATATCATCTTGTAATTTTGCTTTGCTATTCACGTTTAAGCTCCTTTTTGTTTTATATATTTATTGAATAATGGATAACCCACACCTAACATTTTTGCGTATAAAACAGGTGATATACGCTTCATGAGCCAGAATAATTTCGCATCGGGTTGCGGAATGGTATATAGCTTTCCTGCATCCAAATTATTTAAAGTTTTAATGGCTACATCATCGCTTGTCACAAAGGCATGGTTCATCAGCAAATCGTCCGCCAAACCAGAATATTGCTTAGGCAAACGACCATTTTTCATAATGTTGGTTGGAACTAACGTTGGACAAAGCACATTAACTCGGATATTAGCGCTATACAGTTCAGCGGATAATGTTTCTGACAATGCTAAAACGCTTGATTTAGTGACGTTATATGCTGTCATTTCGGGTGCGGCGGTATAGCCTGCAGCCGAAGCCACATTAATAATTGCACCATAACCTTGTTGCTTAAATTTAGGCACGAAGTAATGGCAACCATGAATCACGCCCCATAAATTGACATGCATACACCATTGCCAATCCTCTAAACTGACTTCATCAAATTTACCTCCCAGTCCAACCCCTGCATTATTAATGAGCAGCGTGACAGGATGCTTCAAAAGTTCAGCTGATTTTTCAGCCAATGCTTGCACATCTTCTTTGTTTCCAACATCACATTGAATCGCAAATGCAACTGGTCCAAATTGTTTTTGGATCAAATCAACTGTTTCTTGTGCTGCATTTAAGTTGATATCAGCACAGATTACCGATCCACCACGTTCAGCCAATTGCATTGCGAAGCTGCGTCCAATCCCACTACCCGCGCCTGTTACAACAGCATAGGCTTTTTGGCTAGGCTGGATTTTCTTTTTAAATAATCCCATGTGTTCTTTCCATTAAAATTTTTATCGTTATCATCAAAACCATGCAAAAATTTTATGCTTTTAAAGCAGGTGTAAACTCTTTGGTGAAGTAAGGTGTCAAAATTCCATCGACTGGATTGAGTAGACGTTCTTTGTAATATTCAAGGAAGATTGAAGTGTCATGATCATTGGGGTGAAAACTTGGACGCAAGTAATCAAAAATATGACCAATTGAGCTACCGTAAACGCCATTTTTCAAACCAAAAATCAGTCCAACACTGCGTACCATATCTTTATAATAAGTCAGACTAATCAAATTTGATGGTTTACGATAAAAAGGTACGATCAACGAAGCAGCTGAAATTAATCCTAAAATCGTAATCAATGCTGGGAAGAAACCTGCGATTCTAAGTGCGTAATTATTGGATAAGCTTTGGAACACATCATAGGCGATATCTTTATGCTCAGATTCTTCAAGCATGTGCCACATCCAAATTGCACGTTGTTTTTCATCTTGAGATTTAAAGAAAATCTCTTCGTGATTCATCATGTATTCAGCGAGCACTGCAGTGAAATGTTCAATCCCAGCCATGAGTGATAATTTCATTGGCTGTGGTAAGCGGTTAAAACCATATTCAAAGACATGATGCGCCAGAAAGCGGAATAATTTCACAGGCAAATCTGCTTGTAAAAATGCATCATTTAACTCTTCATGTAATTTAGAATGTAACGCCTCTTGCCCAATTAAAGACGTGACGCGTTGTTTAAGTAATGGATCATCAATAAAATCTCGATGATAGCGTGCTGTATCAATCACTAAATCTTCACCATAGGTCAAGAAAATTGAAAGTGATGCAAAATATGCACTGGCCAATTCGGCATTTAAATAAAATTTTGGATCGATCTGTTTTGGATCAAAATCAAATTTCATATGACGAATGGGAATACTTTTTGACTGTTTTTCTGGATCAAAAAATGGTGCAGATAATAATCTCGATACGGTCTTTTTAATCGGCTGTGTGAGTAACATGGCGAATTCTCTTTTTGTCTTTATCATTTGATCGAATGTCTTTAAAACAACAAACGAATCTGGAATGACTAAAAAGTAAGCCAAAAAGATGCATGAACCATTTGCAGAAGTGTCCTTTAGATTTGCAAATAATGACTATTATTTAATTTGTCTAACAAAATATTTGTTTATTTTTCATTTCATTCCAAATTTTATCAATACAGGACAAAAGCCTTTTTTTATTTTTTCTTTATGGTGTTGCTCAATATCGCACTTCATCAGATTTGATTTTTCTCAATTATGCCGAATAAATTGCGATTAAATATAAATATGACCTCTAACAATTAAATTAGAACACTGATTATTGAAGTAATTTTTAGTTTTATCTCATTTGTTTAAGATCAATTTCATCCTTAAAAGTCGATTTTTAAGCGCTGATCATTTAAGCAAATGACACATTCAGAAACATAATGTACAGCAAAGCATCTGATTTTGTTGAATAAATCAACATGCAATCACTTTCTTTTACAGATCACTAGCACCATATTTCATGCGGGTATAAAGTCATTTTCAGGGTGATCCATTCATCATTTGATCTTGGAGTAAAACAAACTCTTAGAACAAGATGTGTCGTCTCTCATTTAGATGAGCTCAAACTGTCAGATTAATTTTCTCTCCCTCTGATTAATCTCTTGGCTTATCCCAATCTAAACACATCTGCATGATGGATTTTAATGTCATAGAAGACACTTATTCGAGTCGTTAGTCGAGCCACTCTAGATTAATACGAGTCATTGGTATGAAAATCAAAATCATTGAACAGAATACTGCGATTTGCATTGTCATCATTTTATGCGCTGTCGTTCTTTCAGTATTCAGCTATTACGCTGAAGGTCTTCCTTCTGTCTTTCTGTCAATCGCAGCACTATTACTGGTGCTTTGGAGCATCGTGGCATGGCCTCACGATCTCGTATACAAAATTACCTATTTAGATCAAGCACAAGAAACCCATGAAATGAAATGCTACATTTCAGTTCGTTTTAGCGAAAGACAACGCCAGCGTTGTTTTGAGCAATGGGTACCGGGGAAAATTATCGATGTTGAAGAAATGGAAGAAGTCGTTCATTGTCCATTACGATTTCGCTCTATTGGGCATATTTAATGATGAAGTGTTGAATGAAAAGCCGTTGAAAGGCTTTTAAATAAAATGAGAACTGAGGTTCTCATTTTTTGTTTCTGAATTTTGTGATTTTACTTTATCAAGCGAAGTTGATTTAGTCTTATGACCATTAAGATTGATATTGTCATAAACCTATCTAAACAATAAATTTAAAAAATAAAAGACATATAAATCGAATCATAAAAAATGAAATGTGCATTTTATTGACATACAAGCAATCCATCAACAATAAAAGGCCATTTTCAAAATATAAGATTTAATGAACTTTAACCACTTTTCCATGATTGCTTTGATAAATCCATTGATGATCAAATAATTCTTCATCCAAATGATCTAGACTTAAATTACCAATTGCTACGGCATAAAAACCATTGCCCTGCTGTTTTTGCTCAATGATTTTTTCCATCAACTCATCATTAAGTTGACCCATAATAAAATCTGAAATCACCACCACATCTGCATGTTGAAAATGTGGATCTACAAGCATATCAACTGCATGTTCGATGGCAGGAAGAATATCTGTACCGCCATGAAAGGATTGACTTAAGAAGTGAATCAATTCATCCAAGGCTGTTTTACCATTTAAATTCAGTGCAGTTAAATTGGTCGAAAAATTGATGATATACATGGCGCGTTTTGTCTTCATAGCTTGCATCGCCAAATATAAAGTCATCGCTTTGGCAATGAGTTCAGGTTGACCATGCATGGAACCACTGGTATCTAAACAAATCACCATTGGTCCTTTCTGACCGAGTTTTCTTTTATATTGATGTTGATCTTCAATAACACGGCCTGATTGCTGCCCCTGCATGTTAAAACTCATCAGATTTGACTCTAAGTACTTCAGGTCAAATAAAATTTGCAACTCTGGATCAGTCAATAGCGCCAGCTCACTGGGTAAAGCCAAACTTAATTCTTTAGACAGTTGAATACCGACAATTTCTTCTTTGGCTTGTTGTTCTATCACGTCCTCCACACTGTATTTATTGGTCACTGGCAATGCTTTTCTATGGTGCTGAGCTGGTTGAGCTGAACCGATCATTTTGCATAGTTTCAATAACTCGGCATCATGTTCCAGATAACTCAGCCATTCTTCAAATTGCTGCACATCTTGTGGGGTTAATTTTCCACTGGAGTAATCAATAAACACGCCTGTTTCGATGCCCAAAGAATCTTTATGCTTAGACATTTTTTGCAAAGTGGCTAAAAAGTCTTTCATTTCATCTAAAAAAGCATCTCGTTGTAATGCCAATTGCTCAAATTCCCAGTGCGCCACCGCTTGGGTCAGTTTACGTTGCCACTTTTCTTTTAAGAGTTGAAATTGTAAAGTATTGGCAGAAATCTTGGAAAATGACAGATCTAAATTCGCTTGCGGTTTTAACATTTCGGTTAAATCAGGCGCACCCAATAGATGATTAAACTCCTGATATTCAGAGAGCATGTGTCTAAATTGAGCTCCGTCAATGTTGGATAATTCAAGCCATCCTTGTAACTGCTTCTGCGCAGTCATAAACGGATGCTGTTGATCTAAACTTGATTTTGCCTGAAATGCCCATTGCCGAACCTTTTCATCTAAATTTTTAGCAACTTTATGATCTTTTAACCAATGCCTTAATGTCGATTGCTCCAGTTCATCATATAACTGTTGTGTTGCTTGTTCGAGTATTGAAGACGTTGCGTCTGAACTCAAATGCTTTGGGCTTTTCATTCAGTTCAACTCATTATTGCTTACACAGCTGTTCAAGACGCTCAGTATCTTGAATCTGTACAGCGTAGCGCTCAAGTTCCAGTTGAATATTGGCTTTTAATTTCTCAATATCAGCAGTATCAACAAAAACTGAGTCAAAGTGAGGTGACTGAATGTGGAATCTTTGTTTTAAGAGATTTTTTGCATGCGTTAAAGCATCTTTCAACTTCAGTGTTTGATTGAGTAAATCATATTTCACCTCAGCACTAACATTCGAACGTGGCGTACCTTTGGTGTATTTGATATACGGTGTGACCACTTCCTCCAAACCATAATAGCCACCTTTTAAGGTACATTGTCTTGAACCATTAAAATTGCAAACAATGCCACGAATCTCATGCCCACTTTCATCAATCGCAAAAAAGTCTTTTTTCGTGCCCATTTTATTCAGCTCTAGATATAAGACTTTATCTTTATAATGATGATCTAGATTGGTGACCGCACGTAAGTATTCTTTATTACTGATGAGATAACTTTCATAGACATCATCAGTATAGAAAAACTGGTTTAATATCGCTTGTTCCAAATCATCCTTGGTTTTCATGATTGCTTCAAAATCGAGATCAGTACTTAGACCCAATTCCCCAATCACATCTGAAATGGTATTGGCAACAAAACTTTGATCTTCAAGCTGATTCCACAAACAATGTTTTAAAATAAATAAATCGCTTAACAATACTTCTAAACGATCATTTAAAAAAGCTGCTGCTTTGACCAAATATGCCACACGTTGCCAACGACGATCAGAAACATAAACCTGCTCATCTTCAAAAGGCTGATTGAGTCTGTGTTTGATTTCATCAAAAATCGCTAAAATAGAATCTGGCAAAGACTCAGCATAGATTTGCTCTCGCCAAGTCAATAGTTCACTTTCTTTAATCACGATTTCTTCAGGGACTTGGACTTTAATCGAACTTGGTTTTGCTTGTAATAAATGATGGAAATTCTCGGCCTGTTGAATCGGATTGACATTTAAACGCAAAATAAAACGATCATATAATGCATCTAAGCCCTGATTGCGCTCTGGAATTTCATTCGATGCGCTGATTAAAACTTTTAAGGGAACTTGTTGTAGCAATTCACCATTTTTAAAGATTTTCTCATTCACCAATGTCAGTAGCGTATTCAAAATCGCTGGGCTGGCTTTCCAAATTTCATCTAAAAATGCAAAGTCAGCACGCGGTAAATAATGTTCCGTTTTTCGAATATATTGATCTTGTTTTAAGGCTTTGATTGACACTGGACCAAAAATTTCTTCCGGTGTACTAAAGCGATTCATCAAATATTCAAAATAGTTAGACACTTCAAATGCAGATGCAATACGTCTTGAAATTAAGCTTTTCGCAGTACCAGGAGAACCATAAAGAAAAGTATTCGCCCCTGCGATACCAGCCAACAGACTTAAAGCAATAATTTGCTCACGTTCATACATGTTTTCACTAATGCTTGAAATTAAAGTCTTGATCCGCGCTTTCATCTTTATCTAAATCATTTAAGTCAGTCTATATTGTAACGATCCTCTTCTATGCTGTGGTGTCAATCTCAAAAAATTTCCGCCTTAAAATGAAAAAAGCTTTAGAATAAAAAAATAAAAATAGGATGATGCTTTGAAATATGTCCATTTTCTGGTTGTTTTTACTTCGTATTTTAAAAATCGATCGCTTTAAATATCGTACATTGACCCTAGGCGAAATTACGCTGTGTCAACGTGTTTTTGGCGATTTGATTGATTATGAAAAGGTCAAAGTTTTAAACCAACCCTATTTGCCTTGGCAACCTGTACATATGTTTATGGCTCCTGAAGGTTATATCCATTCACGTGATGAAAACTATAGTTTAGATTACAGCCAAGAAAGCCTTGGATATCAAGCGGTGTTTATTCATGAGATGGCACACATCTATCAGCATCAACAAGGCATTAATGTGCTATTGAAAGGCGCAATACTTCAGATCGCACACTATCTAAGTTTTTGTCGTTATGATCCCTATGACTATCAATTTGATGCAAATAAAGATTTTTGGCAATACAACATCGAACAACAAGGTGATATCGCCAAGGATATTTTTTTACAGAAAATCCCTAATATTATTGATAAAACGCAATCATAAGTTTAAAAGTAGTTTGAATTGGTCGAAATGACATTGACAGCCAGTATTTATTACATGAATGTTAATAAGAAATGAAATGCATGGGCTTTCAATCTTATTCACTTAAATATTATTGAAAATAAAGTATAATAACCCCATTAAAAATTAAGGCTTTTTTGTAATTATGTTGCCAACACGCGCATAATAGTAATTAATCGCTAGTATATCTATTTTTTTTCGATAGAATACTGCAGAGTCATAATTTTTTACTGCGCAAGAAATAAGATTTTAACGCAGTTAATTTTTCATGCTTTTATTTTTCGCCTTTTGGCAATACTTGGTAATAAATACACATGCCTGAATAATTATATCAATATAAATCAGTAACTTGTGTATACTCAACCCTATAGGAATAGGACTTGTTTTAAATGAATAGTTTTAAAATTTCGCTAGCTCAATTCTCTCCAACTGTCGGTAATAGCGAAGCTAATGTTCAACGAATGATTGAACTCGCTCAAGAGGCGAAACAACAAAATGCGAACATTATCGTATTTCCTGAATTATCTACTATCGGCTACCCTGCTGAAGATTTATTGTTACGTCCTAGCCTAACTAAGCGTACTGCGAAAGCATTTGAAGCGCTTGCTGAAGTGAAAGACATCGTGATGGTTTTTGGTTTCGTCAATCAAGCTGAAAATGGTCAACGTTATAATTCTGCTGCTGTCATGAAAGATGGTCAAGTTTTGGGGATCTACAATAAGCAGAATTTACCAAACTATAGCGTATTTGATGAAAAACGCTATTTTGGTGAAGGTCATCAGCATCTTGTGTTTGAATATCTAGGTCACAAATTTGGCGTGCTGATTTGTGAAGATGTGTGGTCATTAGAAACTGTACAACAACTTGCTCAGCTCAATGTTGAAAGCGTTTTGGTATTGAATGCATCACCTTATGAAGTAGGTAAACCACAACATCGTATTCAAACTTTGCAAGAACTTGCCAAACAATTGCACATTAACATCGTCTACGCTAACCAAGTTGGTGGTCAAGATGATTTGATTTTCGATGGTACAAGTTTTGTGGTGACCAATGCAGGTCAAGTTGCATTACAAGCACCAAGCTTTAAAGAAGAACTTCTGTTCGTTGACTATGAAGTTGAAAATAAAGCTTATAAAACTGCAACAGCGTCTCCATTTTTGGAAACTATTCCTGAGATTTATCAAGCATTGGTCATGGGCACACGTGATTATGTGCAAAAATCAGGTTTCCCAGGTGTAATTTTAGGCTTATCTGGTGGAATTGATTCTGCACTGACTTTAGCAATTGCGGTTGACGCAATTGGCGCAGATAAAGTGCAAGCCGTGATGATGCCTTATACTTATACTTCCCAAATCAGTGTGGAAGATGCCGCTGAACAAGCAAAACGTTTAGGTGTAACTTTCGGTATTGCCGAAATCCACCCGATCGTAAATAGCTTTATGCAAACGCTTTTCCCATTCTTTGGTAACTCACCTGCAGATGCAACTGAAGAAAACCTTCAAGCACGTGCACGTGGTACATTATTGATGGGTCTTTCCAATAAGTTTGGTAACCTCGTACTGTCTACAGGTAACAAATCTGAGCTCTCTGTTGGTTATTGCACATTATACGGCGACATGGTTGGTGGTTACGCTGTATTGAAAGACGTGTATAAAACCATCGTCTTTGAACTGGCTAAATACCGCAACTCATTGGAAGACACACCTGTTATTCCAGAACGTGTGATTACGCGTCCACCATCTGCTGAACTTCGTCCTGATCAAAAAGACCAAGATTCATTACCTGCTTATGATGTGCTTGATGCGATTCTTTATGCATATATTGAAGAAGATCAAAGTCAGGACGACATTATCGCCAAAGGTTTTGACAAAGACGTGGTTGCAAAAGTGATTGCATTAGTCGACCGCAATGAATACAAACGTCGCCAAGGTTGTATTGGACCACGTATTAGCTCACGTGCATTTAGTCGTGAACGTCGTTATCCAATCGTGAATGGATGGAAACCAGGTGTCTAATCAGACTCCAGAACAATTTGCTCAAGCGCTTATGCTTGAGCAGATTGCTTTTATCAAAAAACAACTATTAAGCGCTAAAAACAATACTTATTTAGAAAATATCGTCCAGCAAATTTATACAGATTCCGATCAAATTATTTTAAAAGATGTCATCCAATTAGAATCATTGAATGGTGTCGTGCAAAAGTATGCTTTTGAACTCAATCTTGGACCAGATATCTTAGAATTCATTGGTGCTGTTGCCCAAAAAGTACATCAATTTATTTTGAGTCAATCTGCAACGGTTCATGAATTCTTCTCAGATGAAAGCTTTGAACTTTGGATGTATAAATGTCTAGAACTAGACCAATTACGTCACTACATCAAAGATAATTTGCATCATAATCCGCAAGCAATGCATGTGAGCTTACAACTCGCCAATCAAATCTTAGAAAACTATACCCCTTGGCTCAATCAGCTAAGAAAACTCAAAACCAGTAACAATCGTTTTGGGGCAAAAGTTTTAAACTTTATACAAGATCAACAACAACAGATTGAATTAAAACTTGAACAACAGCTTGCCCAAGCCATCTTAAAACAGCTTGGACAAATTATTACTCTTCCCAATGATGAACTCGCCGAAATCATTTTAGAAATCTGGAATGATGTTAAACATCGCCCACTTCGTGAGATGTTCGAGCAGATCGAGTCAATCGATATCGAAGAGTTTTTTATCTTGGTCTATGAAACATGGCGTAGCTTAAGAAAAACACCTTATTTACAAGCGATCGTATTGCACGTCGTTGCAGCTTTTTACGATTACTTTAGCAATTACACACTGAAAGAACTTTTACAGTCTGTAGGATTGGATAAAGCTGATTTATTAGAAGAAACATATCGCTTTTCTCCGCATTGCTCACAAGCGCTTGATCGGGCTGGCTTATTAGAACCTCTTATACACGCTTATATCGCACCTTTCTTCCAAGCACAGCAAACCCATCAATTTATTGCAGACTTTATAGATAATAGAAAAGACGGCACTGTATAGCGTGATCAATCGTGTTAGATTTTAATGATCTTTATGTCATTCAATGTATAAGAGGCACTATTTGAATATAGAAATAAATCAACAAGCTCACCCATACATCACCAGTATAAAATAGATCTAGACCAGATTTATTTGCATAACGTTGAATTTACTTTCTGAAATTTAAAGTACAGTGAATTGATTTTAATTATCTTTTTTTAAATATTGAGATGATTATTTAAAATGATTTATTCCACACAAAAAAAGAGACCATACTAGTGAGTATGGTCTATAAAAATGGTGGCTATGACGAGACTTGAACTTGTGACCCCCGCATTATGAGTGCGGTGCTCTAACCAACTGAGCTACATAGCCGTAAACTGTGCGCGCATTATCTAAATTTCAGTTCATCACGTCAAGCATTGCTCGATGCTTATGTTCACGCTTTGAGCAATTTAGAAATAAGCGCTTAAAATACATACATATTTCGTTCATTTATAAAAACTTTTATTCATTTTTAGAAACTTAGTCAAAAAGATCAATATCGTTTGATTCAAGTTTAAATTTTTACATGCATTCACCTTACAAAAACAACAATAGATCAAAGCTTAAATAAACGTAAAAATTCAATTACAATACAATGATCATTCTTCTATTCAATGATGATGCTTTAAATTTTGATAAACTTTCAGGTATCAATTTTAAAATAATTTACATCACAAAAAATTCACACCATTAAAATATGTAGATTATAAAAATTCTATAGCGAATTAAAACACCAAAGAGAGAATACCTTTGCAAGACATTCAACACCCCTATATCGCTGGATTTTGGCTTCGATTTTTTGCAGCATTTATAGATTCAATCCTCGTCGCAGTCGTGTGCTATGTTATTTCACTTTGTTTGAAAAACACGCTCACAACCTATCCAATTTTATTTACATGTATTGGATTTATCTTGGTCGCCGCATATTTTGCAATCTGTAATAGCCACTTCAATCAAGGACAAACCTTTGGCAAGCAAATACTAAAAATAAAAGTTGTTGATCTCAACGGACAATATATCTCGCTTTATGCATCATTTGTTCGAGCTGTGTTGACGTATGCACCAAGTTGCCTAATGACAGTCACACTCTATATTGACTCATTAGTTGTGAGCATTTTCATTAATTTTGCACTGGCAACAATATACGCATTCACAGTGTATCTATTCGTGTTCAATCGACACAACCGTCGAACCGTGCATGATTACGCCACCAAAACCATTGTAATTCATGAGAACGTAGCCGCATCTCCAATTCAAACGATTTGGAAAGGACATTTTGCTTTTCTGGGTATTATTCTTGCTTTAATTGTCACTTATTTTTTTATTCAAACTCAAGTTTACACAGGGACTCAACAAGATACACTGGTCAAGTTAAAGCAATTACAGTCCAATATTTTAACCACACAAATTGCATCACAAACCATTCATGAGGATGGTAAAACATTCATCATGGCCATTTATAATGTTCAAGTAGACGATCTAAATCTTTTATATAACTCCGATTTTGCACAAAGATTTGCAGAAAACCTCAATCAAATTTCACCCCAGACATTAAATGAAAACAATTTTATTTTGCTTGGTGTGCAAGCAGGCTATCAATTTGGATTTGCCAATCGAAATGAAATCAATATGTACCAAATCGAAAGAACGGATCAAGGCGTAGAAGTTACCGAACAAGTCTCTACCCTCAATCAATTTTAACTCTTAAGTTACTTATCATTTTAAATACAATCATGAATACAACAATGAAAAATCATAAATCACACCCAATCTTGCCACGTGCTTTTGCGTTAATCATCGATCTGATTATTTTAGGTATAAGTTGTACATTTCTAGTAAAGTTAATTATTGCACATACCAATCTCTCACCTTTCGTTATCCACGTCATGGGTTGTATATATTGCTTGGTTTATTTTGTCATGCTGAATAGCCATATTGGCTCAGGAAAGACTATTGGAAAAATGCTGTGCAGGATTCGTGTCACGAATGCAACCAGTCAAGAGATTGGTATAGCGCAGTCATTTCTCAGATCAGCTATTTTTGTCTTACCACTGTGTTTTATTGGGTATTTAAAGCCATACGCTCAATTTTCACTGATGTGGTCTATTGTACAAGTTATACTGCTGTCCATCGTGATTGCTTGTATATACTTAGCTGCATTTAATACACAGAGCCAACAAGGCCTACATGACTGGCTCACACGTACACAAGTGCTACGCAACAGCCAATCTAGCCTTAAGATCACTCCCATCTGGAAAGGCCATTTTTATATTTTGGCGCTGATCACTTTAGCCTTACTGATTACAGCTATTTGGCAAAGCAGTAAACGCCAAAATCAAGACTTTTCAAGCTTAGATCCTACTGTCCACAATATTCAACTCATCACTCATCATACCTATCTCGGTGAAGCTGAATCGTTAAACCAAATACTGAGTTTTGATCTCAATCAACGACCAACCCAGAATGACTTAGATACTGCACAGTTGCTATTGGAAAAACTCAATCATCAAGAACCGGGGTTTATTGCTAACAATGGAATTGATAAAGCCCAATTAAATTATGCAGATCAGTTTGGTTTGGTTCGTATAAATCATTCTGTAACCTTTGATATTGTTGAAAATCGAGGTGTAATTACACTCATCCATTCAGGTCAAGGCACTTCAATGAACCTTGGGTTTTAATTGGTTCAGCTCATTGTGATTATATACAGGCAAAAAAAGACCTTGCTAGTGAGCAAGGTCTATAAAAATGGTGGCTATGACGAGACTTGAACTTGTGACCCCCGCATTATGAGTGCGGTGCTCTAACCAACTGAGCTACATAGCCGTAAACTGTGGGCGCATTATCTACTTGATTACAATATTGGTCAAGTGATTTTGAAACCGTTTGTACAAATTTTGATGAAGTGAGCCGATAAGCCGGGTTCTGTCGTGAACGATCATTCCTCTAGGCGCACAATCACTCATGCGCTCAAGCGACCTACCCGGATCCAGCATGGGCCATGCCTAACGGATCCCTATTTGGTCTTGCTTCTGGTGGGGTTTACCATGCCATGAACTGTTACCAGTCATGCGGTGCGCTCTTACCGCACCCTTTCACCCTTACCATTTTCTAGGCTGATCCGAAAATCAGTTGCAAAATGGCGGTCTACTCTCTGCTGCACTTTCCGTAGGCTTGCGCCTCCCAGGCGTTACCTGGCACCTTGCCCTATGAAGCCCGGACTTTCCTCCCCTGCTTCAATCACGGAGATTTCCACAGCAGCGATCGTCTAGCTCACTTCAAGACGCGCATATTATCAAACTTTAAGGTGAATTGCTCGCGCTTTTTTGAGCAATTAGCATTTTATACTTTTCCATCAATTCATCTTGAGATTCCACATGATTGGGATCATGCGGAATGCAATCGACAGGACAGAAAAGTGAACATTGGGGTTGATCGTGATGTCCTACGCACTCTGTACACAAATCTGGGTTGATTTCATAAATCACCTCACCCATGAAAATCGCTTCATTGGGACATACAGGTTCACAAACATCACAGTTGATGCATTCATCAGTAATAAATAAAGACACTCTACCAGCCTTGTTGATGTTTCCGCTCAAAGGCTTCAACCACAGCTTTAGGTACAAACTTGGTCACATCACCATTTAAACGGGCAATTTCACGGACTAAAGTCGATGAAATAAAAGAATATTGCTCTGAAGGGGTTAAAAACACCGCTTCAAAGTTTGAATCGAGTTGACGATTCATATTTGCAAGTTGAAATTCATACTCAAAATCGGAGACTGCTCTTAAACCACGCAGTACAGCAGTTGCCTTTTGCTCATTGAAAAAGTTCACCAACAAGCCATCAAATCCGACAAATTCAACATTGGATAAATGACTTAAGGAAGCTTTCGCAAGCGCAACACGCTCATCTAAGCTAAAAACGGGGTTCTTATGATGACCAATCGCAATTGCGACCACGACTTCATCAAACATTTTCGATGCTCGAGAAACCAAATCGATATGTCCATTGGTAATTGGATCAAAAGTTCCAGGATAGATGACGCGAGTTTTAGACATCCCTATGTACTCTAGGTTTATTATGTATGGCGTAGTTTAACAAAAACTTGTTGTATAGCGAATATCTCTTGTACTTGAAATCACTTCACCTGAAGCCAAGTTTAAGGCAAAATACGCTTAATCTTGGAATATTAGTCTTATGTCGAAAAATATAGTCGTAAAAAAGAATAATGGTGGAACTATTGCGCAGAACAAACGCGCACGCCACGATTATTTTATTGAAGAAAAATTCGAAGCTGGTCTCTCATTGCAAGGCTGGGAAGTAAAGTCATTACGTGCTGGACGTATGACGATTACTGAAAGCTATATTATTTTTAAAAATAACGAAGCTTTTTTGTTTGGTGCTCAAATTCAACCTTTATTAACAGCTTCTACTCATGTGGTTCCAGAATCAACACGTACACGTAAATTATTGTTATCAAGACGTGAACTCGAAAAACTTCAAGGGGCAATTAACCAAAAAGGTTATACCTGTGTTCCCTTGGCGTGTTACTGGAAAGGTCGTTTGGTCAAACTTGAAATTGCACTGGTAAAAGGGAAACAGTTACACGATAAACGTGCTACTGAAAAAGATCGTGATTGGCAACGTGATAAAGCCCGTATTTTTCATAAATAAAAAAAACCTCCTTTAGGAGGTTTTTTTTATGGTGAATGAAGGCTTAACAGAATTAACAGAATTAACAGAATTTCAAGTTACCATAACAGTTCGGAGCGAAGGTCTGTGTTGCCAATTTTAAATCTTGGATAGGGAAATTCAGCGGTTTAGACCCTGTCAAATTCACATTACCAATATTTAATCCAGTAATTGCACAAGAGACTAAAGGACAATAAGACGGATTATTTTTTAAATACTGACTAATATGTGGAACCACCTGTTTTAAAATATCATCTGATATATCAATGGTATTGGAAGGTGTGACTTGACCAATATCAATGCCATCTTCGAGTGCTAACCACCAACCTCTATTGGCAGCCACAGTTGCACCAGGCCAAAAAACACTTTGACTCTGTAATGATAAAGAAAATGGATTATTGACAGGTAATTTATGAATAAAGCCTAAATTTTCTGAAATCTTGAGATCTGCTGTCAAACCCGTAATCTGCCCTCTCGCACTGATTGGAACAGGCAACCAATTGACTAAGGCACTGTTCAACCGAGCAACAATTCGACCAGAAAAATCTAAACCACCAATGGTCGCAACACCCGTTAAATTTGCCGAATTCATACGTGACCCGGTTATCGTGGTGCCATTCACTGACAAATTAGCACTTGCTGATTCAAGACCTAAATCATAGTCATTGGTTGAATAACCAGATCCCGAACCTGTATTTAACAATAGACGAATATTCCCGTCGATATTCATCTTGGTATCATTATAGGTCATAGATCTGACTGTAGTGGATGCAACACCCGTGGTGGGTAAAATTTTCAAATAACCACTCAGGCTATTAATCCCAT
The DNA here is from genome assembly GCF_011578045.1 of Acinetobacter shaoyimingii. NCBI lineage: Bacteria > Pseudomonadati > Pseudomonadota > Gammaproteobacteria > Moraxellales > Moraxellaceae > Acinetobacter > Acinetobacter shaoyimingii. The sequence goes on along the minus strand of NZ_CP049801.1, from coordinate 1,085,357 downwards.
TGGGTTTATCCGAGTTTTCCTCACCCATGGTTAAAAGGCCCAGTACTTTTTCAGCACTTAAACGTAAGCCAACGACTTCACGTGTAGAGGAAGAATTTGGATTTTTAATGGCAAACTCAACAAAGGGATTGGTCAATACAGCTGAAGAACTGGCACGTCCATCTCGGGTATCAGAAACACCACTCAGACTTAAGTTATCAATATCGATATCACAGTTACCCGCACCGTTTATCCCACCACAGCCCAGTTGTAAACTGCGAATATTTGCATTGAGCTTTACATCTGCTTCCATACCGAGTTTATAAAAACCTACTACATTTCCAGCCATTTTATTTTCAGCATCAGTCGGAGAAATATAAGAGAGACTCAGTAATGCTTGACCATTTACATCTGACAATTCTTGGTCAGATAAGGCCTGTAACTCAACAGGATTTGCATATACTGTAGATGCACTGACAGCAAAAGGGAGTGAAAAAAAGAGTGCATTCATCCATTTATTTTTCATATCAGATTATCCTAATCTTAATATTCATTTTTATTTAATTATTCTTAACGACTTTTTAATCTTAAGACGTATAAATTATTTTCAATATTAGCAAAAAATATAATCAACCCAAATATTTTTTCAAAAAATCCGACCAAAAGATGTAAACAAGTCTAATCATAAAGATAAAAATGTGTGCTATGACACATAGATTCAATGCAAATTTGAATGAAAATACGCATACATGGTGAATTTATTTCATGAGCACCATTGGCTTTTATTTACCAATTTTGAATATAAACAAATATTTAGTTTAGTACATCTTATAAAAAAGCCACTCAAAGAGTGACTTAAAATCAATGAAAAATAAATTAAAATAACGCAATAACTAGGGTCTGTTGACATTTCATAATGGTAACCAGATAAAGATACAGGCTAAAGCAACTGAGTTTTCATAGTTCTGCTTTAGCTTGTCATACCGAGTTGCAATTCCTCGAAAATGTTTCAATCTTGCAAATGCATTCTCCACTAAGTGCCTGATTTTATATAAATACCAATCCATGTGCTGATTGCTAGATTTAGAATTACATTTCTTTGGAATGTTCGCTTTAGTTTCGGTATTCTCAATTTTTTCTCTAAGTAATTCTGAATCATAACCCTTATCTGCACACAATATTTCTGTTTCTTTTAAATCCAAAGCATCAATCAAATTAGGTGCAACTTTTACATCATGGGTCTTGCCATCACCAATGATAAATTCAATAGGATTTCCATTCGCATCCATAGCTAAATGGATTTTAGAACTATTTCCACCAATGCTTTTAGAAATAGCTTGGTCTTTCACTCCTGCCGCATGTTGATGTGCTCGCACATGAGAGGCATCAATAAAAACCCATTCTGAATCTGGATCATTGGATAATAATTTAAATACTTTTATCAACTTACTGTCTTTGCACCAACGATTAAATTTCTTAAAAATAGAGTTTGGTTTGCCAAATATTTCAGGCAAATCTCGCCAAGGGCAACCCGTTCTAATCCGATAGAGAATTGCTTCAATGAATAATCTCAAATTATGTTTGAGATAAATACCAAAATTGATAAGAATAGATTTCAGCTTAGACCAGTGTTGATCCGTCAGCATTGTTCGAGGCATAGCGAGGAGTAGATTTAGTTTGGCGATTGAATTTTACTTTCTCGCTATTTTTTTGAACAGCAAATGTCAACAGACCCTAGTGCATATTTATTTTATTCACCAAACCAGCGATATATTCTCCAAACCAAATCGCTGTATCTAAATCACCTTGAGGTGGTGTGATTTCAACTGGAGCATTATCAGACTGTGTCATTAACCCTAAACTACTCGCCAAACGATTTAGATCTCGTTCACCATGACCTGTTGACATGAGCGGTAAGCCCGACCATAACATGCCATGTTGCATTGCAAATAAATTGATTTGTTGTAGGACAGATAATTTATCTCCGCTTAAACCACCTGAGTTGGTAAAACCTGCGGCTAATTTGCCACTCCAAATCCGATTTTTCCAACGCTTAGAACTCGAGTCCATAAACATTTTAAATTGACCTGTCACGCTTCCCATATAGGTTGGGCAACCAAATATTATGGCTTCAGCTTGATCAAGAAAATCCCAGTCGACATGTTCAATGTTCATACATTGAACACGAACACCCATTTGACTCGCGCCTTGGGCAATAAATTCGGCAACTTTGGCTGTATGCCCATATGGACTGTGATATACGATGGCTAGAGATTTTGAGAGATCAGACATAAGAAAGCAAAATTACATTTTGCACAACAGTTTAACACTATTATTGCATAAACACGAAAGTTGCCATTCTTCCTGTCTTGGCATTACGGCGATACGAATAGTAGTGCTCTGCTTGACGATAAGTACATTGGTCGCCACCAAAGACTTGGCGAATCCCAAACTGATTTAAAATATAACGCGCAATGGCATACAAATCTGCTTGATATTTGCCTTGATTTTCACCATTTTCGAATGCTGACGATAATGCTGGATACTTGCTACAGAAAATTTCTTTGACCTCAGCGCCCACTTCAAAACATGGTTGACTAATAGCAGCGCCTAACCATGCCCATGTAGGCTCAGACTGCATTTCTTCGATGGTATTTTCGATAATCCCATTTGCAAGACCACGCCATCCTGCATGCAAATTTGCAATTTCAGTCCCTTCGGCATTACCTAAAACTACAGGTAAACAATCTGCGGTCATCATCATCAATGCATGACCTTTGGTTTGCGTCACCAAACCATCACCTTCCAAAGCATCAAACGGAATTTGCTCATTAATGGTATGACATATTGTGCTATGGGTTTGTGTCATCCATGTGATTTTATCTACGCCAAATGCTGAGAACTCATTCAACAGCGTCATGCGATGCTGTTGAACACGCTGAGGATCATCATGTACATGCAATGCCAAATTGAAGCCCTCAAGTTCAGTACTACTTGATGGTTGAGCTTGGTCATGTTGAACTTGAGTTTGTCCCACATATACACCCTGGGGTAAACCTTGAACAAATTGCATGTACATTTTCCTTAATCATTCGTTAAATCTAAAGTGAACTCAAAAAGCGCTTAATAGGCTTTGTTTTCACTTCGCAGCACATCCAAAAGTGCCGTAAAGTCTTCTGGCCAAGGCGCTTCAAATGTCATTTCTTCGCCTGAACGTGGATGAACCAGCCCTAATTTTGAAGCATGTAATGCCTGACGTTTAAACGCACGTAAAGTGCTGGCTAAAGTTTCAGAAGCTCCTGCTGGGACTTTCACACGACTCACATAAACAGGATCACCAATCAGCGGGAATCCAATATAGCTAAAGTGAACACGAATTTGATGCGTACGACCCGTTTCTAACTGTGCTTGAACACGCGTGAAATTTTGAAAACGTTCTTTCACATTGTAATGAGTTACGGCATCTCGACCGCCCGGTAAAATTGCCATTTTCACACGATCGACAGGATGACGCTTGATCGGCTCATCAATCGTTCCACCTGCAATAATGTTGCCATATGTGATTAAATCGTATACTCGGTACACTGATTTTTTTGCCAATTGCTTACTTAAAGAAAATTGCGCTTCTAAATTTTTCGCAACAACCAATAAACCAGAGGTGTCTTTATCGATACGATGCACCAAGCCTGCACGTGATAATTCAGCAGACTTTGGGTAATGGTAGAGTAATGCGTTAACTAATGTACCATTTGGGTTACCTGCACCAGGGTGCACGATCATTCCGACTGGTTTATTAATGACGAGAATGTCATTATCTTCATAGACAATGTTAAGTGGGATATTTTCAGGCTCAGCACCAGTTTGAACTTCGAGTTCAACATCTAGGCTTAGTATTTCATTCCCTTCACATTTATACTTAGGTTTGACAACTTGACCATTGACAAGAAGGTGACCTTCTTTCAACCACTGTTTTAGTTTTTCGCGAGAGAATTCACTCCAAACCATAGCAGCGGCTTGATCAATTCGCAGACCTAAATAGCTTTCATCCAATTGAAATTGCAACGATAAACGTGTTGCAGTTGCTGCGGAATTGTGATTATCTGCATCCTCAGAATCTTCAAGTAAATTGAAGTCGGTTTCTGGGAAATTAGAATTAGAAGATTGTGCTGAAGTCATTTGCTCATTCGGACAAAAGTGGTTTAATAGTGCAATTGTAGCCTATTGCCCGTATAAACAGAGGAATTTTTATGTCGCTACCACGTTATAAAGTTACAATACTTGCTTTATCGTTAGGCTTAGCAGCTACATTTGTGGGCTGTAGCAGTAATCCAAAAAAAGATGTTGTTGATAAAGGTCCGCAATCGAGCGAACAAAGTTATTATGACAAAGCAAAAAAAGCATTAGACCGTAGACAATATAGCGATGCAGCAAAATCATTAGAAGCGATTGATACTTATTTCCCGACGGGACAATATTCTCAACAAGCACAATTAGATTTACTTTATACAAAATTCATGCAAAAAGATTATGAAGCGACTGTGACCTTAGCAGATCGTTTTATTCGTTTAAATCCGCAACATGAAAATGTGGATTATGCATATTATGTTCGTGGTGTTGCCAATATGGAGCAAAACTACGAAGGTCTACTTCGCTATACTTCACTTCAACAAGCACATCGTGATGTCAGTTATTTAAAAGTAGCGTATCAAAACTTTGTCGATTTTATTCGTCGTTTCCCAAGTAGCCAATATGCAGTCGATGCGGCTCAGCGCATGAAATTTATCGGTCAAGAATTGGCTGAAAGCGAAATGAATGCGGCTCGTTTTAATGTGAAACGTAAAGCATGGCTTGCAGCCGTTGAGCGCTCTCAATGGGTGGTAGAACATTACCCACAAACACCACAAATTCCAGAAGCATTAGCAACCATGGCATATGGCTATCAAAAACTTGGTGATAAAGCGACTGCACAACAATATATTGATGTATTAAAGCTTAACTACCCCAATATGGTAAAAGCCAATGGTGATGTCAATTTACGTGCGGCACGTCGTGATGGAAGCTGGATTAACAAAGCGACTTTAGGTATTTTTGGTCGCCAAGCTGTTTCACAAACTGGTAGCGAACAACCAGCTCAAGAAAAAGAAAAATCAGGTGTACTAAATCGTTTAAGTTTTGGCTTATTGGGCAATAAAGATGATTCTAAATTGGAATCCGCTCCTGCCAATGAAAGTTTATACGATCAGCAACGTAATCAACAATAATCTTGATGACTTGAAAAGGTGGGTTTATCCCGCCTTTTTTTATTTCATTTTTTGTAAAGGATTTCTTTTAGCCGCTAGATATTCAACGCCATGAGTTTGAGTTAAACTTGATGAAATCTCATCTTTTTGGCATCTGGCTTTTAAATTATGGCAATTCCACAACATACTATTGATCAAATCCTCGATCGTACTGATATTGTCGATCTGATTGGTCAACGTGTGAAATTGAAAAAGTCAGGTCGAACTTATTCAGGCTGTTGCCCATTTCATCAAGAAAAGTCGCCTTCCTTTCACGTCTATCGCGATAAACAGTATTATCATTGCTTTGGTTGTCAGGCGAACGGGAATGCGATTCGTTTTTTGATGGACATTGATCATCGAAATTTTGTCGATGTCATGAAGGATTTGGCCAGCCAAACAGGTATTGAATTACCAAAAGACAATTTTGATGCTAAAAAAATCTCCTACAAACGTGAAGCACCCAAACCTGCTCCACAAATTGCACCAAAAACTCAAGATTCCTCATCTACAGCGACATCATCTGAAGTAGTGCCATCCGTTGCAATGGGATTTGATGCGGATCCTTTTGAAGCTTTTCAAAATTTTCAAGAATTTGACACTGCTCCTTTTGAGTATGAGATGCCTTTTGAAGCGCCTGCTCAAGAAGGTAATTTCTATGATTTACTCGAAAATGTCGCACAATATTATGAAAAGCAATTGCCACAAAGTCAGGCTGCACAAAAGTATTTTAGACATCGTGGATTAAGTGCTGAAACTGTTAAATACTGGCGCTTAGGCTATGCCCCTGAAGACTGGCAACATCTGGAAAAAGCCTTTCCACAAGACATCGAAGGTTTAAAATTACTGGGTTTAATTCGTACCAGCGATACAGGTCGTGACTTTGATTTATTACGTGAACGGGTGATTTTCCCGATTCGGGATAGCAAAGGACGGGTTGTCGGCTTTGGTGGGCGCGCACTGAATGATGAAATTAAACCCAAATACATCAACTCACCAGATTCCGAAGTCTTCCATAAGAACCAATTGCTGTATGGTCTGTATGAAGGTCGTAAACTGAAAGCGCAAAACTGGTTGATGGTTGAAGGTTATATGGATGTGATTGCCCTTCAGCAAGCAGGCATTTCAGGTGCTGTTGCAACGTTAGGTACAGCAAGTAATGCTGACCATCTCAATATGCTGTTTAAGCAAAATAATCAGTTGACCATTGCCTTTGATGGCGATGCTGCTGGTCAAAAAGCTGCCCGACGCACTTTGGAAATTGCGCTTCCTTTACTCACCGATGGTCGAGAGCTTAAATTTTTCGTCATGCCAAAAGAGCACGACCCAGATTCATTGATTCGTAAAGAAGGGTTAGAAACCTTTAATCGACTTTGGCAACAAGCACCACTGCTATCTGACTTTATTTTTGCGCTCCTCAGTCAACAATATGAAGTCACGACACCTGAAGGTAAAAGTCAGGTGATGGGTGAACTCAATCAGTTGGCTGAATTACTTCCACAAAAGGGTTCCTATAAATATCTACTCAGACAATTTTTTAAAGAAAAACTGGGTTTTAACAAAAAATGGCAACCGCAAATCAATCATGATGCGTCACTGTCTTTTAACATTCGGACCAAAGATGAAGATTTTGCCATTGCGATGTTGATGCATCATCCGTTTTTATATATTCATTTTGAAGTGTTAACTGCGATTATTGACCCAAATGAATTGTTAGGAAAAGTCCTCAGCACATTGAATCGAATTTTTGATGACCTACCCGATGATCAAGAACTGGCGACCTATTATATTTTAGGTGCATGTAGTCCCTATCATTTAGAGTTAGCAGAAATTATGCAACGCACCAATATTCAGGCCTTAACTCAAGCACCTGAAATGGCAGATAAACTCGCTTCTGAGTATTCTCTTTCCTTACAAGAGAAGTATTTAAAACAAAAATTAAAATCACCAATCTCATTAAGTGAATCACGAAACTTAAGACAACAACTCAATGAGCTGACCAAAAAAATTGGTTTAAGATTACTTCACGAATAAAAAAAACAGGATCAATAAATTGATCCTGTTTTTTTATCTTTTTGGTTTACGCTGTTTTGAATAAATATCGCTTAGCGTTTCCTTCATCTCTTCGAAGTATGAAGGATCTTCTGCCTGAGCAGCCTCACGCAATAAAATAGAGGTCGGATGTAGAAGTTTATTGGTCAAGCGATGAGCAAAATCCTTCATCACATTTTCAGCATTTTCACCTGATTGCACACGCTCTAAGGCTAGTTTCAATTCAGTTTCACGCAGTGATTCGCCATACTGCCGATACGCATGAATGGTACTGCCTGCTTGATTCACTTTTTGCTGAGTAATCAACTGTGTCGCCAGCTGATTCACCATTACTTCAGCTTCAACTGCTGCTTGACGACGCTGTGCTAAATTTTCATCAATCACTGTTTGCAGATCATCGACACCATAAAGATAAACCCCATCCAAGGTTTCAACTTTTGGTTCAATGTCACGCGGAACAGCCAAATCCACCATCAACATTTGTTGATAACGACGTTTTTTTAATGCAGTTTTGACATCATTAAATGAGATGACCTGATGCAAACTCCCTGTACAGCTCGAAATAACATCAGCACGATGTAAATTCTCTGCCAATTCATTAAATGGAATAATTTCGACTTCCACGCGATGTGCAATTTCTTGAGCTAAATTTTCTGCACGTTCACGGCTACGGTTACAAATGAGTACTTTTGCAACACCCGTCTCAGCCAAATGTTTTGCCACAAGACTATTCATCTCACCTGCAGCCACCACCATCACGGTCAGTTTTTCAGGTTGACTAAAGACTTGTAATGCAAGTTGTGCAACTGCATAACCCATTGAAACAGCATGACTTCCAACCGCAGTTTCAGAACGAACACGCTTTGCGGCATAAAATGCATATTCAAAAATACGGTTAAGATTTGGAGATACAACATCTGATTCTTTGGCCAAATTCAGAGCAGTTTTCACTTGCCCCATAATCTGAGGCTCACCCAGCATCAATGAATCAAGTCCACTTGCAACACGCATGAGGTGAGTCACCGCCTGTGCATTTTCATAGCGGTAAACATGATTTAACAACTGTTTAACATCAATACCATTTTTTTGGGCAAGCCAATCTAATACCATATCGGCATTTTCAGCCATGGCATAGACTTCAGTTCTGTTGCATGTTGATACAACCACCATATCATTTAAGTTTTGGTGGTTACTTTGCTGCACAAGTAAATCTCTTAACCGCTCTGGGTTAAAAGCAATTTGCTCACGCAGTTCAACTGATGCGGTCTGATGGTTGACACCCAATGCAAAGAAAGACATATCAGATCATCATTTCGCTAAATTTATGCTATTGTGCAATAACGGTGTCATAAAAAGCAGTACTTGGATAAAAAAATTGCGTCATATAAATTACCGAAGTAACGGCATGACTATTAGACAATATTCTACCACAATCTTGTTGGTGAGTAGCATGGCTTATAGTGCTCATATTAGAGCATCTGAAGATATTTATCATGCAAAATTCAATCAAAATGCGATTGAACAAACCATGATTGCCGAATTTGCACTTGCTGCAAACGACACGCCTACAGCTTTACACAACTATACGGTTCTTGCGATTCGCAGTAATTCTACGTCTGTAAAACAGCGCGCACTCGATATTGCGATTGAAAATAACAATTTAGAAGCAGCACTTGATATTGCAACGCACTGGGTGGTGCAAGAACCCAATGATGTCCCTGCCAAATTTTATTTAGCGCATATTGCTTTAAAAGCACACCAATATGAACTCGCAGCAAATGTCCTCGACAGCATACTGAAGCTAGATCCAAATTCTGACTTAGAGTCTATTTTGGAAGGAATTTCACCAGAGTCAGCAGAAGATCGTCAAAATCTGGTGATTACGCTCAAAAATAGCAAACAAAATAATAATCCATCTATTTTGGCTTTGATTGCGAGCTTACAAGCACAAAATAATGAATTTGAAGAAGCACTAAAAACCATCAATAAGGCACTGAAAAAGAAATCAAAAGTTACAGGATTTATTTTACTTAAAGCCAATTTATTGACTGCAATAGAAGGTGAAGATAAAACATTAAAGTGGCTTGAGCGTAGTAGTCGCAAAAATCGAAATAATCTTGAAATCAATTTGGCTGAAGTGCGTTACTTAATTAAAAATGGTCAGCCTGAAACTGGACTCAATAAACTTAAACACATTATTAAACGCTGGCCAGATGCCGAAGAAGCGCTGATCATTGCAGGTTTAACGGCAATCGATTTAAAACAATACGATTTAGCTGAACAATATCTGGTCGAATTACGTTTCTCGCCTAAATATCAAAATGATGCCTATTACTATTTGGCTGTCAATGCTGAACGTAAAGAACATTTTGAAACAGCTAAAGCCTATTATCGCTTGGTGGATGGCAATCTCTATATGCTCTCTCGCCGTAGTTTGATTGCAATTTATAATAAGCAAGGCAAATTGCACGATGTGTTGCGCTTTTTAACCCAAGAACGAGTCAATTACCCACAACATGCCAGCTTCTTATACCAAGCCCAATCTGAAATTTTAAAAACTTTGGGCAATAAAAAAGCCGCTTTAGGCTTACTCAAAGAAGCATCAAAAAACTTACCTGATGACCCAGAACTGCTCTATTCACAAGTGTTATTGCTCGATCCCTTTCAAGATCGCGCACAACTTGATCTGGTTTTAAAGAAATTGCTAGAGATTGAGCCAAATAGTCCAACCTATCTAAATGCCTTTGCTTATACTTTAGCTTTGCAAAATCGACGTTTAGATGAAGCACGCGAGTATGCAGAACGTGCTCTTGAAAATGCCCCTGAACAAGCGTCTATTTTGGATACCTTGGGCTATATTACGTATTTGCAAAATGATTTTGCAACGTCTGCCAAGGTGCTTGGGCAGGCCTATCAAATCAGTAAAAGTGTAAAAATTGGGGTTCGTTATGCCAAATCCCTTTATATGCAAGGCGCATTGCCAGAATTTAGCAAAGTCTTACAAATACTCCAATTAAATCATCCAAATGATCCACAACTTGCTCAACTCGACCAGTTACTGTTACCCCTAAATTCTAAAAAGAGTTAATCCTTTATGCGTACTTTACTCAAATCAGCATTAATTATTGGATGTTCACTGAGTGTTATTGCAATGACAGGCTGTCAAACCATGACACAAAAACCTGTTGCACCCTCCAATACAGTTGAAAAAGCCAATCAATTTAATTTACAAGGTAAAATTGGAGTCAAAACACCTGCTCAATCGGGTAGTGCTTTTTTTACATGGCAACAAAATCAAGAACAGTTTGATATCGAGTTAAGCGGTATTTTAGGTATTGGAAAAACCCAAATTAGTGGTCAACCTGGTCAAGTCACTTTAAATAGTTCTAAGACAGGACTGATTCGTGCTGCAACACCAGAAGAATTATTACAACGTGCAACTGGATGGCAAGCCCCGATTACCCACATCGTCAGTTGGGTACAAGCACGACCAGCAACGCTGAATGCACAACTACAAAAAGACGATCAAAATCGCATCAATCAAATTAAAGAAGACGGTTGGACAGTCAATTTAAGCTATAACGACACAGCAAATTTGCCCAATAAACTGATTTTGCAACAACAGCTTGAAACTGGCAAAGAAAACCGTATTACAATGGTTCTTCAAAATCGTTAATTTGAAAAGTTAATTTCATATGATTCGTGTCCCATCACCTGCAAAACTCAATTTGTTTTTACATATTACTGGTCGTCGTGAAAATGGTTATCACGAATTACAATCGATCTTTCAGCTGATCGATTTATATGATTGGATAGAATTTAAACAAATAGATGGTGATGAGATTCATATTGATGGTTTATCCAGCGTCGATCTTGAAAATAATCTGATTTACAAAGCCACCCAAGCGCTTAAACCATTTGCAAAGCGACCAACTGGTCTTTTTATACGCATTGAGAAGAATATTCCCATGGGTGCTGGACTTGGTGGCGGATCATCCAATGCTGCGACAACGCTACTCATTGTGAATAAAATTTGGCAGTGTGGATTAACAATTGATCAACTTGCTGATTTAGGTGTGAAATTAGGTGCAGATGTACCAATCTTCGTTCATGGTCGAAATGCTTGGGCAGAAGGCATTGGCGAACACTTATCATTCATAGACTTAGATCAAAAACAATACATTGTGCTCAAACCTGATTGTTTTATCAGCACTCAACTGCTTTTTTCACAAAAATCGTTGACAAGAGACACGAAGACCTCTAAATTTTGCGCCTATCAGATAAAGCCATCTGATTTCGGAAATAACTTTGAGCCTCTGGCAAGAAGCTTATATCCAGAAGTCGATGAAGCGATGCAATATTTAGATCAGTTCGGTGTTGCAAAACTTACAGGTACAGGTGCTTGTGTTTTTACTGAAGTAACTGAAGATATGAATCTTGATGAGATTCTTAAACATTCACCATGTAAAGCTTACTTGGTTAATAGTTTAAACGAATCACCATTGAATCATATTGAAGTTTAAATGATAGGGGCGTCGCCAAGTGGTAAGGCACCGGGTTTTGATCTCGGCATCCGTTGGTTCGAATCCAGCCGCCCCTGCCATCATTTTTCACCTGTAGATGTATGTAAATACATTAAGCGTTATAGATAGGGGCGTCGCCAAGTGGTAAGGCACCGGGTTTTGATCTCGGCATCCGTTGGTTCGAATCCAGCCGCCCCTGCCATTAACGTTTAAGCGTATACAACACATCATTTTAGGGGCGTCGCCAAGTGGTAAGGCACCGGGTTTTGATCTCGGCATCCGTTGGTTCGAATCCAGCCGCCCCTGCCATTTACTGTTAAAAAGATAGAACATACTTACAATGTAGCTTGCCAAGTCAACTTGACAAATTACTGTAAAAATATTAAAGTTCTGCCGCATTAGGGGCGTCGCCAAGTGGTAAGGCACCGGGTTTTGATCTCGGCATCCGTTGGTTCGAATCCAGCCGCCCCTGCCATCTCTTTCTATACATTTCAACCGCCAAGGGTGCTTCATGCCCAATCTTGTCGTTTTTAGTGGAACAGCGCATCCACAATTCGCCCAAAAAGTCGTAAGCCATTTGCACATTCCTTTAGGTGCTGCATCTGTAGGTCAATTTTCTGATGGCGAAATCGCTGTCGAAATTACTGAAAATGTGCGTGGTAAAGACGTATTTATCGTTCAGCCTACTTGTGCCCCAACCAATGACAACCTCATGGAAGTTTTGGTGATGGCAGATGCATTGCGTCGTGCAAGTGCTGGTCGTATCACTGCTGTGATTCCTTATTTCGGTTATGCACGTCAAGACCGTCGTCCTCGTTCATCTCGTGTGCCAATTACGGCTAAAGTTGTTGCAGACATGTTAACAACAGTCGGGATTGACCGTGTGGTGATGATTGACCTTCACGCTGACCAAATTCAAGGTTTCTTCGATATTCCTGTAGACAACATCTACGGTACACCTGCTTTGCTTGCTGACTTACGTCAACAACAACATGACAACCTCATGGTGGTTTCACCTGACGTTGGTGGTGTTGTTCGTGCACGTGCTGTTGCAAAACAAATGGGTGATATCGACCTTGCAATCATCGACAAACGTCGTCAAAAAGCAAATGAATCACAAGTGATGCATTTGATTGGTGATGTTAAAGATCGTGATTGTGTCATCGTTGATGATATGGTTGATACAGCAGGTACATTATGTAAAGCTGCTGATGCACTGAAAAAATTTGGTGCTCGCCGTGTTGTTGCCTACGCTACTCACCCAGTTTTATCTGGTAAAGCTATTGAGAATTTGAAAAACTCTGTGATCGACGAACTTGTTGTAACAGATACCATTCCTTTATCTCAAGAAGCTCAAGAACTTGGCAAAATTCGTCAAGTTTCTGTCGCTAGCATGGTTGCTGAAACAATTCGTCGTATTAATAACGAAGAATCTATTAGCGCAATGTTCGATAGTTATCTATAATAGCCAAAATTTTTTTAAGACCCTGTCTTTTGACAGGGTTTTCTATCGCTGAACTGGTCGCAAGTTCAGTTACTTTAAACTCAATGAGGATATTCTCATGGCAAATTTCGTATTAAACGCTGAAGCGCGTGAAGTAGCAAACCAAGGGAAAGGTGCGAGCCGCCGCCTTCGTCATGCTACTAAAGTTCCTGCAATCATCTATGGTGGTGCTGCTGAACCTGTAGCAATCACTTTAGAACTTCGTCAGCTTGTTAAAGCTCTTGAAAACAATGCCTTCTTTGAAGAAGTGATTGAAATCCAAGTAGGCGACAAAGTTGAAAGCGTTAAAATCAAAGCTTTACAACGTCACCCAGCTAAAAACACACCTATGCACGCTGACTTCCAACGCGCATAAGTATTCATGGTGTAATTAGTGTCAAATCTTTCACTGATTGTTGGTTTGGGTAACCCAGGTTCTGAGTATGCCCAAACCCGCCATAATGCAGGCTTCTGGTTCGTAGAACGCCTCGCAGATCAATATGGCATTTCTTTAAAATCTGATCCTAAATATAAAGGCATCAGTGGTCGCGGTAAGATCGAAGGTCAAGACGTTCGTCTATTGTTACCGACTACATTTATGAACCTTTCAGGTCAAAGTGTTGTACCCTTCTCAAAATTCTACAATATCGCTCCTGAAGCAATACTCATTGCTCATGATGAACTCGATATGGATCCAGGTGTTATTCGCTTGAAAACAGGTGGTGGACACGGCGGTCACAATGGTTTACGTGATATCGTTCCGCATATTGGTCCTAACTTCCATCGTTTACGTATTGGTATTGGTCATCCTGGTTCAAAAGAACGTGTTTCTGGACATGTATTGAGTAAAGCACCATCAAGTGAACAAGCATTGATGGATGATGCGATTCACCATGCTTTAAGCCGAATCAAATTATTGGTGAATGGTGAAATTCAGCAGGCAATGAATCAAATTAATGCCTACAAACCTTAGTTTAATGACGAATTCGTATTTAATTTTCTCTTGCCATGTTGAAAATTTGAGAGCAAAATGCGCTTTCAATTTCATCCCACTGTTATAGAAATTGTTGTTTAACCATAAGATTATATTCTTAGGGCAACATAGGAGTCGCTTCCCATGCTATCTCGTTTATTAAAAGCAAAAATTCACCGTGCAGTAGTTACCCAAGCTGAACTTCATTATGAAGGTTCTTGTGCTATTGATGGCGTATTATTGGATTTAGCAGGCATTCGCGAATATGAAGAAATTCATGTTTGGAATGTGACCAATGGTAAGCGCTTCACCACTTATGCAATTCGTGGCGAAGAAAACTCTGGCATTATTTCAGTGAATGGTGGCGCAGCACATCAAGCTGAAGTGGGTGATTTAGTGATTATTGCAACATTTGGTGACTTTACAGTTGCTGAAGCAGATGCACATAAACCACGCTTAGTGTATGCAAACCCGAATAATACGGTAAATCACACTGCAAACTGTATTCCAGTTCAAGTGGCTTAAATACAAGATTTTAAAAAACCCGCACAATGCGGGTTTTTTTATGTTTCTAGAAAATAAAACTAAGCACCACTGCCCTCTGCCCATTTCTTCTGCTGTTCACAATTTAAAGATTTCAAATACTGATCAACCAATCCGACCAACAATGCTTGACCATTGGGCTTGACTTTAATCTCTGCATATTTAGCATCGCGATAACAAGGTTCTAACCCTTCAGCAAATAAAAAACTATTGGCTGCTGGATACAGAGCATCAAGATAATTCTTAGGATTTTTCAGGATCAAAGGAATGCTTTGAGGTGTTCCAAACGTTGTTGATTCTAGATCAAATGTTGTTTTAATAACACGGTGTCGTTCATCCAAGAGGACATAACTCATGATTTGAGATTGATTTTCTATCTGTTGATCATTGACCTCATGTAATTTTAAATCGTAATTCAACACCATATAATCCCCCTGTAACAATGACCGAGGATCTACAGGTTGCAATTGAACATAAATAGACTGAGCCTGTCTTAGATGAAGTTCGTGTTTAATCACCAGCCCAACAAAAATCAAGACACTACAAAAAGCCAGAGCAAGCGGAAATATCTTTTTAATATTCATGATATTTCTCCATGGTCTGTGAGCGCTTCTATCTGCTTCAAACCATACACCATCATCAACAGCATCAGACCTGATATGAAAATGGTGAGGCTTTTATATAAAAAACTAAGGCCTAGGTAGTAATACAACATCCACAACCAAAACACCAAAAGCAATATACATATTGCTTGCACCCATTTATGCCCATACACAATAGCCCAAGCCAATAACACCAGCACAATGAAAAGCTCAAAATATCCCATTAAAATAAAGAATAAACCTAAAATCGGAATAGCCCAAAACCATAGGTGATGAAGTGTATTTGCTCGTTGTAAAACAAAACAGAGCACAAAAATGGAAGGTAAAAGATAAAAAATAATGATTTGATCTGGTTCTGCTTGTTTTAAAAATGGCATATTTAATCCAATCAGCATTTGACATGCAGCAACACAAAACAAGATGAACAATAGCCAAAGCACGATACTTTTCATATAGATTGAGGACTGCCAATATCGTGCTGTCAACAACATGATTATAAAAATAAGCGTGTTGCATCCAGACATGACTTGTAGCACTTCTTCTTTAGCTGCCAAAACATTCATAAATAATAATGCACCAACACCCAAACAATAAGCAGCAATCAGTTGAATGGTGAGAATAAACCAGTGCTTGGCTGTGAAAGCCGTCAAACTCAACATGAGCAATTGTATAAACCATACATACCACAAATTATCCGTCAGCAATCCCACATGAATTAAAATTGCCGTTTGACCGCATACCCATAAGCAATACGCAAATTGACGAATAAAAAATGAAGTATATTTAGAGAGTAAAAACCAAGCGATGATGATGAATACAACACCCATCACAATTGAAAAAGCCTGCCAAAAAGTCAGTAATAAACTTGCAAGAATAATCCCCGCAATCCACGCCCCAATCGCTAAAGGAATCATGGCTAAATTATTTTTTGGAAATAACCGAGTAAGTACAAAACTAATTGCGGCGAACCATGCAAAAATAATCATAGCCAGTGTAAATAAGCCACCGCCCGAATGACTCAAAAATCCACTGACACTTTCCAAAAGCCACAAACTTAAACTCAATGCGACACCAGCGATTAATAGGATCGGCTCAAGCACACGTTGTCGCCGATAGAAGTAATATGCTACACCAAGAGGCAGAACAAACACTGAAACCAGATCGATAACCTGATGGTTTTGAATAAAGCAGAACATACTCGCTAAGGAGATCACGATTAAAAATACAATAAACACATAACGCAATATAGGATAATGACGCATTGCATAGATCAAACTGATTGCAGTCAGCAAATTCAAAGCAACAACATACGCCCAAGGTGCCCTTAGCATCCAAAAGCTTTGTTGAAAATAAAAATATAGCGCTAACTGACTCACCACCACCAATATGCAAAAAACACCAATATTAGGACGATACAACCACGGCAATAGCAAGACAGACCAAACCAAAAATAACAGATAACTATCTGCCCCAGTTTGATAAATCTGCCCAATCACAGCTAAACTTAAACCTATCATTAAGCCTGAAATCGTATCTAAGCTCTGTCGAAGCGCTTGCGATTGTGTAGAGTAAACACTGGCTACTGCAGAAAGCATAAGAACCAACATCGGGATGCTGAGGCGTACAAATTTGGGCAGCATCCACCAGTTGGCAGCCATCAAATACAATAGGCTCACTGCGATCAGCGCTATGGCTAAAATATTTAAAAAACGAAGTACATTTGCATGGGTAAAGAGCAAAAGTGAAAATTCATTTTTTTGTTTTAAATCATTTTTAATCATTTTTAGAATTATGAAGTAAGTTAAATCGTAAATTGACAATATCATGTTTAACCCATTCTGATAAAGCACCCCATAAAACACCCAATCCTTAATCTAATAAATTGTTTTACTTATCTAAAATTATGCGTATGGCTTTGGTTGCTCGCTATCCCATCTTTTCCAAATCACGTCTATAATAACTGTACATCGCTTCAGGGCGGGGTGTAATTCCCCACCGGTGGTAATTTCAGACATTCACTTTATGTTTTAAACTTGAATGGTATGTACTGATACAGCCCACGAGCCATCAATTCAGTTGAAATGCATTGATTGGCAGATTTGGTGAGAAGCCAAAGCCGACGGTATAGTCCGGATGAAAGAAGACGAAAGCAGTACATCATGTTTTATATATTTAGTTTAGCCATCACTTCACGGCTAAATTTAAGCATAAAACTGTTTTGCGATAAGCCTATTTTCAATATGTCCTGAAATGTTCAATCGTACTTTTAACTTACGTGAGCGTTTCAATGTCTAGTTTAATTCAACCCGAAATTTTCTTTTCTGCATTAGCACCCGCTGAGCAACGTATTCAACAAGCACTTCACGATATTCGCCAAGGTAAACCTGTTTTGGTGATGGATGATTTTGACCGTGAAAATGAAGCTGATCTGATTGTTGCAGCTGAAACCTTAACTGTCGAAACCATGGCACGTATGATTCGTGATGGCTCAGGTATTGTTTGTTTATGTCTAACCGATGAACTGGCAACGCATCTAGAACTGCCACCAATGGTCGAAGACAACTCAAGTCAATTTAAAACTGCATTTACTGTGACCATAGAAGCAGCGCAAGGTGTGACCACAGGTGTTTCAGCAAAAGACCGTACCACCACGATTCAAGCTGCTATTAAAGATGGCGCTGTAGCCAGTGATCTCAATCGTCCTGGACACGTCTTCCCCTTACGTGCCCGCGAAGGTGGCGTATTGACTCGACGTGGACATACTGAAGGTACGATCGATTTGGCACGTTTAGCCGGTTTAAAACCTGCTGGTGTATTATGTGAATTGACCAACCCAGATGGCACGATGGCTTCGGGCATTCAGGTACTGTCTTATGCACAGACACATCATTTGACCGTGATTACCATTGAAGAAATTGCGCAATATCGAATTCAGCACAAACTTTAAGATTGAAATCAAAAAGCCCGAAAATCATCGGGCTTTTTTTATTCTGCAATTTAATCGATTGTACTTATTATTCTTCATCTATGGTTTGCAATAAACTTTGACTAATACCATCAGCTCTTAGCCAAGCTAACTCATAACTGGCATTCGCCAATGCCAAAACACGTCGTTCAAATTCAGTCCAAATGGGTTTAACTTGTTGCGCTTGAATCCCCAAACCACTCTCAGTGGCTAAATTTTTATTTTTTTCACAAATTTTCAATGCATGGTAGAGCTTTCTACCCTTACTCGCATCTTCAAATACTCGGATACGCTTACTCTCAATAAAACCCTCCACATGACGTATATCTGCATGGGGTAACATCGGGACTAAAATTTGATCAAGCTGCGCATCTAAACGCTTCCAAATGGTTTGTCGTTGTTCTGCTGAATATGTATTCCATTGAATCACCTCGTGGTTAAAACGTCGACAACCACGACAGACTGCATCACCAAATACCGTAGAGCAACGCCCTGCACATGGGGTAAGAGAAGGTATTCGACGATCATTACTCAAAATTTTTTCCTCATTTAAAGCCATATTTACTATATGGTTTTCTCGCATATTTGTCGAAATCGCGCTAAAATATGCGCCTTGAATTTATCTTATCTTAATACATTTGGAGTACTCCATGAACGCTACTGTAGAACAGCTTGCACCTGTAGAACAGCAAGCGACCACTGGTTGGGTTGTTGCAGCGCTTTATCAATTTAAAGAAGTTTCAGATTCGTTAGATCTTCAACAACGTCTTTTAGACTTGGTAAAAACCATCAACCTATGCGGTACTCTAATTGTTGCACATGAAGGCATTAATGGTACAGTTGCAGGTGACCGTCATGCAATTGATGTTATTCATCAATTTCTTCTAAACGAAGGTTTCGATGCGATGGAATATAAAGAATCGCATAGTGAAGAAAAACCTTTCCGTAAAATGAAAATTAAGCACAAAAAAGAAATTGTGACCCTGGGCGTACCTGTTAAGCCACGTGATTTAGTGGGTCACTATCTTGATCCTAAAGAATGGAATGAACTGATTGCTCGTGATGATGTCATTCTGGTTGATACTCGTAATGACTACGAATACAAAGCGGGAACATTTAAAGGTGCAATCGATCCGAAGACTGAAAGTTTCCGTGAATTCCCTGAATATGTGAAAAAAAATCTCGAACAGCATAAAGACAAAAAAATTGCGATGTTCTGTACGGGTGGTATCCGTTGTGAAAAATCAACATCATTACTTCTTCAAGAAGGTTTTAATGAGGTTTATCACCTTAAAGGCGGTATTTTAAAATATTTAGAAGAAACCCCTCCTGAAGAAAGCTTATGGGAAGGTGAATGTTTCGTATTTGATGGCCGTACAGCAGTTACTCATGGTGTAGAGGAAGGTCAAAATACCAAGTGTCATGCTTGCGGTTGGCCACTACTTCCTGAAGAGGTTGCATTACCAAGCTATGAACATGGCGTGTCATGTGTTTATTGCATCGACAAAACCACAGAGAAACAAAAAGAAGGTTTCCGTATGCGCCAATCACAAATTGCAGCAGCAAAACGCAAACGTTTGTAATTTTCAAAATATGTCTTGAAATATGATAAAGCCATCACATAAAATGATGGCTTTATTGTTTTGTTAACAATTTTTATAAAATATAAGCAATAATCCAACAATTTATCTGCATGAATACACAGACATTAAAAAATAGAGTTGCTAGCCTTATTTCAAATCAGTAATCAATGTAACTTTATAAAAATATATTTTCAGTTTTATGTGAATAAGACATTGAAAACGAATACTAAAATTTTGGAGTGAGCAATGAATCAAAAAATCATCGTTCTGAACAAAGACAATAAAACATCACGTTTCAATAAAAGCTCCATAACAGCAAATAGCCCACTACGTTCAATTCAGTTTGCTCCAAGTGCATCTTCCTTGAATGCTGAATCGCATATTTTTATTGTTGTCTTAGGCGCATTAATTGGTGCCGCTATCGCTTTTGCAATTGGCTATTCGATTTCTGCCAATTGGCTTGAATATGGCCTATTGATGCTCATTCCTTTAGTCATTACCTTTTTTCTTCGCAAAGTTTATATTTACACATTACTTAACTTTAAAGAATAATGCTTCAAGCCATAAAGTTGAATTACAACAAAGCAATATTAGCAAAATCATAAACAAAAAAGCACCCACGAGAGGTGCTCTTTTCACTCAAATTCACTTAGGCTGGTGTGTGATACATCAAATAAAGCTCATTTAAGTTGTCAGGAATTTCTTCTGCAAGCTCATCCATTAACTGACCATTGCGACGGAAAGATTCCATTTGTGGATCTTCCTCATCTACACCACTAAACACCATGATTGGCAAGGTTAGATCAACCAATTGTTCTTCAAATTCTGGTGTAAACCATGCATCTTCATTGAGGAACATGGCATCAACAAAACCGACACTCCAATCACCTAAGCTAGACTCGACATCCGCCTCTTCAATTTCAAAAGGAAAAGTAATCCCTTCTTCATTGGCAAGGTTTTGACGTAGAGCGTCAAGCCAAAGCTTAATTTGTATAATGATGTCTGCTGGAACTTTCTTTTGATTGTTGTCAAATAACTCATCTAACCAACGATCAAATTTAGGACCTACAGCAGTCGCACATAAAAAACCGTGAGTTGCTGCGAAATCTAGACCATGCTCATTGTCATCGCCATCTAGATACTCACTCAATAGGTCTAAATCTAAAGCACTCATTTTTGTTCCAACACGTCTTTTGTTTAATGGTTTAGGATAGCACTATCAGTACATAAGCCCAATGCTAAATTGATTATTCCTCGTCATCAAAATCGTCGTCATCATCGAAGTCATACTCTAAATCTTTAAGCTCTTGGTCTAAACGACGTTGAGCAAGTAGATCATCGATTAAACGACGTTTTTCAAGTGATTCTTTAGCACTAATTTTACTTGATGATTCATCAAAACTAACATCATCATCACCGTAGTTATCATCTAATTCAAAATCTGTAGAAGACACTAAAACTACCTCATGAATGAAAAAAGTAAATGGTCCTAGGCGCTATTTATCTGTGTTCTGAAAACTTGTCAAGTTTTATTTAATTTTTTGCATTTATTGATGATATTTGCGCTTTTTTTACACAATAAAAATATGGCATTATAATGGTGATGATTTTAGCCGTTAAAATGTGCGACAATAAAGTCTAGAAGACCTCTTGAAAACAAGAATTTCGACCCTATATATTGAAGCAATAGTTTATTTAATGATGGTTTTTGCAACCAAAACTACCGATCAGTTCAGATACTATTTTATAGAATTGTGCTATCATGCACGGTTTTTCCCTGCCACAGATTCAACGAGAAGAGAGCAAAGATGAGCGATATGCATTCCCCTACTTCACAAGTAGCGGCTCTGATTAGCCGAGGCAAAGAACAAGGTTACTTAACCTACGCTGAGGTTAACGATCATCTCCCAGACTCAATCACTGAAAGCGAACAAATTGAAGACATTATTCAAATGCTTCAAGACGTGGGTATTCCGGTGCATGAACGCGCGCCTGAATCTGACGATGCGATGTTCGACAGTAACAATGCCGAAACAACTGATGAAGTTGCAGAAGAAGAAGCCGCTGCTGTACTTGCATCTGTAGAAAATGAGCCAGGTCGTACGACTGACCCTGTGCGTATGTACATGCGTGAAATGGGTACGGTTGAACTACTCACTCGTGAAGGCGAGATTAGCATTGCGAAACGTATCGAAGAAGGGATTCGTGATGTTCTAAATTCAATTGCATTCTGGCCGAACGCGGTTGAAGTCGTTTTACAAGAATATAAAGATTATGAAACGGGTGAACGTCGTCTCGCTGACATTCTCTCTGGTTATTTAGACCCTGAATCTGATGAAGAAATTCCTGAAGTTATCGAAGACGAAGTTGAAGTTCTGAGTGAAGAAGCAGAAACTAAGCCGACTAAAGACGTTAAACTTGATGATGACGATGAAGAAGAATCTGACAGTGATGATGATTCTGAAGGCGAATCAGGTCCTGATCCAGAAATTGCCAAAGTTCGTTTCACTGAATTAGCAACAGCATGGTCTGCACACAAAGATGCGATTGCAAAACATGGTCGTGACAGTGCTCAAGCTGAACAAGCAATGCAAGCACTTGCAACTGTGTTCATGATGTTTAAGTTCACGCCACGTTTATTTGACATCATCTCAGAAATGATTCGTGGTACACACGATCAAATTCGTACAGCTGAACGCGAAGTAATGCGTTATGCAGTTCGTCGTGGTCGCATGGATCGTACTCAATTCCGTACATCTTTCCCAGGTCAAGAATCAAACCCAGCTTGGTTAGATGAACAAATTGCAAAAGCACCTGCAGATCAACGTGTTTATTTAGAAAAAGTTCGTCCAGATGTTTTAGCATTCCAACAAAAGATTGCGGACATTGAAAAAGAACTTGATTTAAACGTTAAAGAAATTAAAGAAATTTCTAAACGT
This sequence comes from Acinetobacter shaoyimingii, assembly GCF_011578045.1. Lineage (NCBI taxonomy): Bacteria > Pseudomonadati > Pseudomonadota > Gammaproteobacteria > Moraxellales > Moraxellaceae > Acinetobacter > Acinetobacter shaoyimingii. Next base: position 1,062,436 of record NZ_CP049801.1, on the reverse strand, counting down.
ATGGCGATTGGCGAAGCCAAAGCACGTCGTGCGAAAAAAGAAATGGTTGAAGCCAACTTACGTTTGGTTATTTCGATTGCGAAAAAATACACCAACCGTGGTCTTCAATTCCTCGACTTGATTCAAGAAGGTAACATTGGCTTGATGAAAGCCGTGGATAAGTTTGAATACCGTCGTGGTTATAAATTCTCGACGTATGCAACTTGGTGGATTCGTCAGGCGATCACACGTTCGATTGCTGACCAAGCACGTACCATTCGTATTCCAGTACACATGATTGAAACGATCAACAAGATCAACCGTGTGTCTCGTCAACTTCTTCAAGAAATGGGTCGTGAACCTACACCTGAAGAATTAGGCGAACGTCTGGAAATGGATGAAGTTAAAGTTCGTAAAGTGCTTAAAATTGCCAAAGAGCCGATTTCTATGGAAACGCCGATTGGTGATGATGAAGATTCGCATCTTGGTGACTTCATTGAAGATGGCAACATCACATCTCCAATTGATGCTGCAACTTCTGAAGGCTTAAAAGAAGCGACGCGTGAAGTTTTAGAGAACTTGACTGAACGTGAAGCGAAAGTATTGAAGATGCGTTTTGGTATTGATATGCCAACCGACCATACTTTGGAAGAAGTGGGCAAACAGTTTGACGTAACACGTGAGCGTATTCGTCAGATTGAAGCAAAAGCTTTACGCAAATTACGTCACCCTTCTCGTTCAGAACATTTACGTTCTTTCCTTGAGAATGACTAATCTATCCATAGGATAATACAGGCTTGAATATGGGGATTACTCCCCCATAATAATAGCATGTAGCAATAGAATCAAAATACCTGCACATAGCAGGTATTTTTAATAATGAGGTGTCCTATGACTGACATGACTGATCGCACTCCATCACGTGAACTACAAGAGCATCTTTGGGTGTTCCCTATGGACTACCCGATTAAACTGATTGGTCTTGCTGGTGATGAACTCCGTCAAGCTGTAAACGATATATTTGTGAAACATTTCCCAAATTTCGATGGCAGCACAATGACTGTGACACCATCACGTACTGGCAAATATCATTCAGTGACTGCTCAATTACGTTTTGAAGAACTTGAACAAGTGCATTCTGTATATGCAGATTTAGCAGCTTGCCCACTGATTAAGACAGCGCTTTAATTCTTTTATCGTTGTTGTTAAAAAACACGCTTTCGGGCGTGTTTTTTATTGCTGTTAATACAGCAGAATTGCATATACTGTTTTAATAGTTACTAAAGCACACCAATAGATGGAAATGCGTTCAACCCCAATTAAAACTTTCGAGTTCAAACACAGCTATTATGTTAAATAGACATAGAAATAGCAAACTTATCCACTATTTCCAGTCTATACGCCTATCCAAGAAAGCATGTTGAGCATTTAACTTAGGTTCATTTTGTAACTTTTCAAAGTATTCAAGCTTTTGATCATCCTCAATATCGAAGCGTTTCATCCATGCTTCAGCTCGATACCCTTTAATCAAAGGTATTTCTTCAGTCGAGTAATTACCTCGATGTAAAGTTTGTATTTTTTCGACCCTTAAAGGTTTTAAAACTCGATTGAGTAGTACATAAGGCGCAGGCAAAGGATCAATTTCATCAGAACCACTTAAAGGTAAGTTCCCTGCCTGAATAACAATGCCGTTCCCATAGTCATAACCAATAAACCAATTCATTGGTAACTCACTATTTAAGGCTTCTTCTTCTCGGACTTTATTGAACCATTCATAATTGACCGCTGTTAACCAACTGACAGTTTTAATACCATGTAATAAATGATCAGCTTCTAAAAAAGGATTACCAACATTCATCGCCCAAAATTTTCGAGAAAAATAAGCTTCTGTAGGTTCATTTTTATTATCTCGAATACGAGAAATGATGCATGCATAACCTGCATAACCATGATTAGCCTTTAGACGTTGTGCACACTTAATAAATAACCCAATAAAGACCTTAGTATTTTCTTCCACCCAAGCAATTGGCATAGAGAACGTTAAAACGCTTTGATATGTTCCATTTTCAACTTGCCACTTACTAACTCCGCCAACATTAAATTCCCATGCCCCTGTCGCAAATTTCTCTTTGCCACTGGTATACAGCAAATTAAATGCTTTCATTTGGCTATAGGATTTCAAAATATCCAATAATGGCTTTGCATCTTTATAGGCTGATGTGGCTTTTTCACCTTTTGGTGGCTCATCTTGCCAAAGCCAAGTTAAATAATCTTTGGCATAGACTTGATAATCATCAAAACACTCAATAATGGCTTTACGCATTTCATCGCTATAACCTTCCTTAAAATAAACCACAGCACGAATGGCAGGGATTGCTCCCACGTAATCTTCAGGACCATCAGGAGTAAAAATTCCCCCACCAATTGCCCCTTTTTCTTGTTGGTCAGCCCAAACTTTATAATCATCTTGATTTTTAAAATGCATAATTTTGTCCAAAATTACCAAGCTGGTGCTGGTTTAGGTAAAGGAAAGCGAGGTTTAGGCGTTTTCCCTCGAGATAAAACATATAAAAGTGTTCCTGCTATCGCAGCAGCCCAAGCCCCAGCAGTAGAAACTTCGGTTGCATTGCCATCTTTTGAATTACCACAGTCACACTCATCAGCATCTAAAAGTTTTACTTTATGTTCACCTCCTGCAATCTTTGCATAATCATTCTTTTGTCTTTCACCAAACTCATCATTACCAAATTTAATTTCAACCACATGCTTAATATTGTCTTGCGTAGGTGGTTTTGTTGGGTCTTTAACAATCACGACATCAGGACGACGAATCATTCCTTCGCCTGCTTCATAGGGATACCCCTTTTCTTTTTCCCAATATTTTTTAATCCATCCAGGAAGATAATCATGAGCCTTAGTTAATATTCCTTTGTCCATAATCGGTTCAGGAGGTGCTTTATGCATATCATAATTGACTTCGGGTTTATAAGGACTTTGGTGTCCTAAAAAACCATCTAGCTCTTTTAGGCGTTCAGATACGCAAGATTGATACTGGTTATGTCCTGCCTTACCTTTGTTTGGCTTGGCATTACAATAACAAATTGCCTTACAAATAACTTCTTTATCTTGAGGATCTAATTGGTCACTCCCAATAGCAACCACTTTAATCGTTTGCATCTGAACTGGTGTTGTTGTTAATTTTCCTTGCGGTTTATCTTGGTCAGCCATTGTCTAATTCATCCACTAAATGAAGATAAATATCTTCCTCAGATGGGGTGTAAATCCAATCGGTAAAACCTTGTTCATCACTTGCATACATGGTGCTTGTTCCATCACTTAGAGTTACTCTGACCCGACGATTAGCAATGGGTTTACCCGTATTTTGATCAACCAATTGAAAACGTCCTGAATGATCGACTGGTGGTGGAGTTGTTTCTTCTCCTTCATCATTTGGATTACCAATTAATTGAGAACCGAAAGGGGAACTTGGGTCAACAACAACCAAAAATGAACTAGGAAGCAAAGAAGCACCACAAGCTGTCTTCATGGTTGCTAAAGCAACAGGATTTCCATCAGGAAGTAGAAAATTTTCAGCCCCCTCTGAAATAGGAAAAATACCTTTACATTTAGGGCAAGAGACCATGTAACCTTTAGCTGCCATGCCTATACCATTAACTGATATAGATGGATGTCCTTGAAGTACAACTCCACCATGATCAGTTTTACAACCTTGAACAATTACAGCTTTCATTCGTTACCTTTTATTCTTATGAAAATAATTAGAAGGTTTATTCCTATACGAAATTAAGAATATTTTAAAAGTTAATTTTTGTTTAGTTTATCTAAAATTAATACAATAGGCGTTATATGAAATGCTTTTTTATGTATCATGTTAAATCTCAAATTTACCAAATATATAAAATAAAAATCCCAATCATCATAATTGAACTTTTTATAAGTTTTCATTTTCCACAACCATCATTCAAACCAGACTCCACAATTTCAAGCAACCTTATTCACACTCAAACTCGAAACAATTTCCCCCACTGTTCACAGATTAATTATAATAAAGCCCTACTTTCCTCATGATACAGGCTCAAAACGCTGTGGATGCTGTGACCAAACCCAATTTAATCATTCGTCAGTACACTCAACTCACTCCTTACGAAGACCGCTTTTTAGAAATGAAAAGCCTGACGGAAAATCGTGATGAAAACTCTCCTGATGAATTATGGATTTTGCAGCATCATGATGTACTAACCCAAGGTCAAGCAGGAAAGCCAGAACATATTCTGATCCCAAGCCATATACCAGTTGTACAGTCTGACCGTGGTGGACAAGTCACATGGCATGGACCTGGTCAAATGGTGGTTTATTTTATGTTCGATTTAAATCGCTTAAAATGGAATGTGCGAACACTGGTGTCTTATGCAGAACAAATCATGATTGATTTGCTCAAAAAATATGGCATTGAAGCCTATGCAAAGCCCGATGCACCAGGTGTTTATGTTGCAGAACGTAAAATCGGCTCATTGGGATTTAAAATCCGCAAAGGACGCAGCTATCATGGCTTAGCGTTAAATATTGATTGCGATTTAATGGGATTTCACACGATTAACCCATGTGGATATGCAGGTCTAGAGATGGTTCGTATAAGTGATTTAAAAACGCCTTATCCTACTTTTGACACCTTAGCTCAAGATGTCATTAAAATGCTTCAAGACAGTCAGTTCTTTGGAGAAATTGACATACTGCAACAATAATCACTTTACTTTATGCTAGAAAATAATTTAGAGTATTTACTCTAAAAATTGATAACAATTGCATAAAGGGATAAGTGGAGTGATTTCAATCAAATCAGTAAAGCCCGCTTTTGAGCAAACTTATGTCAAACTCATGTTAGATGTGATTGGCAGAAGTTTGACTATGGCGAGCGTCGTTGACCATGAGATTCAACAGGAAGTTTCAAAATTCCCTATTGGCTTTACCATTTCAATGGATGTCTTTAACAGCGATGCCGCATTCATTGCACAAGTCGATGATCAGCATCATTTGAATTTAGTCAATAATCTTGATCGTAAGCCAGATTTAACCATTACATTTAAGCATATTCATCACGCCTATCTGGTTTTTTCATTCCAAGAAAGTACAGCTCAAGCATTTGCCAATGATCGTATGATTGCCAATGGTGACCTAGGTCATGCCATTCGCTTAGTTCGCTGTTTAAATAAAATGGAATCACTCATTTTACCAAAAGTCGTTGCAGAACTTGCTGTTAAAGAATATCCACAACAATTATCCGTTAAAGACAAAATCAAAACCGCCGCAAATATTTATCTAAAAGTAGCACAATCATATATTAAAGGGAGCGCATAACACATGGCTAAACCATATTACGAATTTTTCTGTCCTGTAAAAGTCATTGCTGGTCATGCTGCCCTTGAACACATTCCATTTGAACTCGATTCAATGGGTGCAAAACGCCCATTAATTATTACTGACAAAGGTGTGCGCTCCAACGGTTTACTTGAACCTGTTGAAACTGCTTTTGAATCGACCAAAGTCAAAATTGGTTTTATTTTTGATGATGTACCACCCGATTCGAGTTTAGAAACAGTACGTGCAGTCGCGCAAGCTTATCGTGAAAATGATTGTGATGCGATTATTGCCATTGGTGGTGGTTCAGTAATTGATACCGCTAAAACAGCCAATATCTTGGTGACCGAAGGTGGTGATGATTTATTAAAGTACTCAGGTGCGCATAATTTACCTCGCCCATTAAAACCTTTCTTTGTTATTCCAACAACCTCTGGAACGGGCTCGGAAGTGACCATGGTTGCGGTGATTTCAGATAATGCTACACATCAAAAAATGCCGTTTGCTTCAAAATACTTGATGCCAAATGCTGCCATTTTAGATCCGCGTATGACACAAACTTTGCCACCGCATCTCACTGCGATGACCGCCATGGATGCCATGACCCATGCAGTAGAGGCGTATACGTGTTTAGCAGCCAACCCGATTAGTGATGCTTACGCAACTGCAGCTGTGAAAAAAATCAGTGATCATCTCTTTAATGTATTAGAAAATCCGAAAGATGCTGAAGGTCGTTTAGAACTTGCTCAAGCATCGACAATGGCAGGGATTGCATTTTCTAATGCGATGGTCGGAATTGTGCATTCATTAGGACATGCACTCGGATCAGTGGCACATTTACCGCATGGTTTATGCATGAATCTGTTCCTTCCTTATGTTTTAAATTTCAATAAGGATGTCAATGGCGCTCGAATCGCAGATTTATTATTGCCTTTAGCAGGACCAGATATTTTTGCTCAAACCCCTGCAAATTTACGTGCCGACAAAGCTATTGAATATATCAACACCATGCGCGATCGTATTTACGACTTAACCAAATTGCCGCGTACATTACGTGAAACAGCTAAAGTTTCTGAAGCACAATTTGATGAAATTGCCGAAAAAGCATTGAATGATGGTTCCATTATTTTTAATCCAAAAGAAACATCGCAAAAAGACTTGAAATCAATTTTAGAAAAAGCTTGGTAATTTAAAAAAAATAAGCCAATATACGCCTAAATCTAGCCTGATGTTTTTTTAAACATCGGGCTTTTATCTTGCAGAATGCAAAGTTATTTATTTTTTATACAACTTGGCATATTTTCTGCTAAAACTTCTTAGAAGTTACTGACAAAGTACACCTTTTTAGTATAGATTGGCGCACTTTTGTTTCACCACACAGGGGGGATCGTTCGTCTCAAACGATCCTTATTAGATTTGACTGATCCTTGATCAACGATTAAGAGGATAACGCCGTTGACAAATACTTCTGGGACTCAATCGGCAGCTAAACTGCAAAAAACGCTAGGTCTCTGGCACATCATTATTATTGGTTTAGCTTATATTCAGCCAATGACATTATTCGATACTTTTGGCTTAGTATCAGAAGAAAGTCATTTTCATGTGCCAACGTCTTATATTATTGCATTGATCGCAATTTTATTTACCTCGATCAGTTACGGCCATATGATTCGTCGTTACCCGTCATCTGGTTCTGCATATACCTATGCACAAAAATCGATTCACCCCAATGTAGGCTTTATGGTGGGATGGTCATCTTGGTTAGACTATTTACTGTCACCAATGGTGAATATCATTCTTGCTGTGATCTATCTTGAAGCTTTATTCCCTACTGTGAATCACTGGGTATGGGTCATTTTACTCACTGCATTTATGACAGGCATTAACCTTCGTGGTGCACGTTTTGTCGCAAACTTTAACAGTATCATTGTATTGATTCAGCTGATTGTTATTGCTGTATTTACATGGATGATTTATACCAAGTTGCAAGCTGGCTTCAATGCAGATGGTCCACTACCAGCCGATGAGCGCTATCAATTGTGGAGCTTAGAACCATTTTGGAATGAGCTTACCGCAATTGGTCCATTAATCACTGGTGCGACATTATTATGCTTCTCGTTCACAGGGTTTGACTCACTCAGTTCACTTGCGGAAGAGACCAAAGACACTGAAAAAACACTACCAAAAGCGATCTTTATGACTGCTTTGGTTGCAGGTGTTATCTTCATTGTTAGCACTTATTTCATGCAGTTGTACTTTCCACAAGCACCTGGAACATACTTCAAGAATATTGCTGAAACACAACCTGAAATTTTACTCTTGGTGGGTGGTTCGCTGTTCCAATCCTATGTTCTTGCATTTGCAATCGTAACGGTAATGGCGTCTGGTATTTCCGCACATGCAGGTGTATCACGTTTGATGTATGTTATGGGTCGTGATGGCGTAATTAATAAAAAGTTATTTGGTCATATTAGTCCAAAAAACTTTACGCCTTCATACAACATTATCATCGTTGGTATCGTGGCATTAACTGCAGGGTTTATGGATCTTGATATTGTGATTTCAATGATCAGTTTTGGTGCATTAACAGCATTTACCTTTGTCAATTTATCGGTGATTTCTCGTTATGCACTTCGTGATGGTCGTACCAAAAATATCAAAGATATTGTAAGTTTTGTGATTATTCCATTACTTGGCTTCATTAGTATTTTTGCAATGTGGCTAGAAATTGAAGATTCAGCATTGAAATTTGGTTTATGGTGGGCAATGTTTGGTATTTTATACTTAGGGTATAAAACCAAAGGTTTCCGTCAACCTGCTCCACAACATGATGAATTTAGCGATCACTAATCGCCCAATGATAGCTATAAAAAAAGGCGCAGATTGCGCCTTTTTTTTACATTAAATTTCAAACCATTAAACAATCAAATCCCAATTGGGTTCGAACAATATTATTTTCAAACCCTAAACTTCGAATGAATTGTTTTTTATTATTTAAAATATTTTGATCAACCAGCGTTAAGTGGTGCTTATTAGATTGTGCCAGTTGAAAGGCCTCGTTGACCACACTTTGAAAAATTTGGCATATTTCAATTTGTTTATTCACATTCAGCTGAAAGTGACCATCTACTTGTTGAAAGTCTTTTTTGCTCAATGAATTCCCCCAGCGTTCAATTCTTTCATTCATTTTGATTTTCATCATTTCGAGTTCTTTTTGAATTTCAGTTTGCGTCAATATATGCTGATCTGGCTGAATATTTGATTTACTGACAACCAGCCCATTTTTTTGTATAGAGATGGGCACATAAGATTGTGCGATCGCCCTATGCGATGCATCTGCGCTCAAATCCATTTTAGAACCCGCATAAACGCATGTTGCAGCCAAAAATAACCCTAAAATAAGATGCAAAATCAAAGCTTTACACATGTTAAATTCGAATAATTCTATGTTCATGATTCACCCCCACCTTATGATTAATTCTTCGTTATTGTTATTTCTTATCGGTATGTTTTTGGGTTTGTATTTTATTGATTTTGTTTATTTCTTTACTAATTATTGATGTTTTATTTTTAATCTTAATTATAAAATAACAAGCCATCAATAAAAAAAACCACTTGAAAGTGGTTTATTGTGAGTTATATCTTAATAATCAATAGTTTAAAAATTAGTAAGATTTTATGTCATTTGCTTATAAATCTGTTGGTAGTGAACAGATTTAAACCAGCGTTTCAAAGCCCTGCTGACGCCAAGCTTCATATAAAATGATTGCTGTCGCATTTGAGAGATTTAGGCTTCGAGAATTTGGTGCCATTGGCAGTCGAATCCAATGTTTTTCTGGGAACATGAGACGCACTTGTTCAGGTAAACCACGTGTTTCTGGACCCATGAGTAACGCTACAGGGCGGTTAAGATCAGACGTATGCGGTGTTTCAAAACCTTTGGTGGTTAATGGATAAATCGCATTCAGATCAATCCCTACACTTTTTAAATGTGCGATACATTCATCAAAGTTTTCCCACACTTTCATATGTGCCCACTCATGATAATCTAAGCCTGCACGACGCAGTTTTTTATCATCAAGTTCAAAACCTAATGGTTTCACCAAGTGCAGTTGTGCCCCTGTATTGGCACATAGACGAATGATGTTTCCTGTATTTGCTGGAATTTCAGGCTCATATAAAACGACGTGTATCACTAACTTTCTCGACTTTAAAATTCATTATGACTTGTTCAGGCATAGCCCTCGCCTTGCGCTCGGGCAGCGTGACCGCTGCTTATCCTCGCTCATGCCATTGAAGTTGTTCACGCAAGCTCACCACATCACCTATAATGGTTAATGTTGGCGCTTGAATATGATGTTCAGACACTTTTGAAGCAATATCCGCCAAAGTACCCACCACCACTTTTTGTTCAGGTGTTGTTCCTTTAGAGACAAGTGCCACTGGCATATCTGGACGCTGACCATGTTCAATCAAGCGTTGGCAGATTTTTTCCAGACCCACCAACCCCATGTACAAAACTAGAGTTTGATTCTGATATACCAATTCATCCCATGGAAGCTCTGGTGAACCTTCTTTCAAATGACCCGTTAAAAATCGAACACTTTGCGCGTAGTCACGATGGGTTAATGGTATACCTGCGTAGGCAGAACATCCAGAAGCAGCTGTAATACCGGGTACGACTTGAAAACTCACACCAGCTGCAAACAGTTCTTGAATTTCCTCACCACCACGACCAAAAATAAACGGATCTCCCCCTTTGAGGCGACAAACACGTTTTCCTTGCTGTGCATACTGTACCAGTAAAGCATTAATACCATCTTGCGGCACTGCATGATTTGATCTTGCCTTACCTACATAGATTTTTTCTGCATCACGACGACATAAATCCATAATCGGTTGTGAAACCAAACGATCATAAATCACGACATCCGCTTGTTGCATTAAACGCAGTGCTTTAAGGGTTAAAAGCTCAGGATCACCAGGACCTGCACCAACCAAATAGACTTCACCTTTTGGCTTTTTCCATTCAAGCAATGCTTGCTCAATCAAGCGATCTGCTTCTGACTCATTGGCGTTAAAGACCTGCTCCTTTAACGGACTGGCATACAAATTTTCCCAGAAAATACGGCGTTCGTCGGGATTTGCAATTATTGCTTTGACTTGGCTACGCCATTTTCCAGAAAATTCTGCCAATTTCCCCATGGCATGTGGAATCGTTGCTTCTAGCTGAGTACGTATTTGACGTGATAATACAGGTGATGTGCCATTACTCGCGACAGAAATCACCAAAGGTGAACGATCAATAATGGCAGGCACCATAAATCTGCAATGTGGCGGATCATCTACACTATTGACCAAAACATTATGCTGTTCGCATACTTGGAAAACCCATTGATTAACCAATGCATCATTGGTCGCGGCAATAACCAGTCGATAGTGCTGAATTGAACATTCCAAACTGAATGGTGATTGAAGATATTGACCTTGTGTCTGTTGCACAATCTCAAGTAATTGAGGATCAATCTCGGGAGCAATGATATCAATCACTGCTCCTGCTTTTGCCAACAATACTGCCTTACGATAGGCAATACGTCCACCACCGACAATCAGACAAGGTTGCTGTTGCAACTTTAAAGAGATTGGAAAAATATCCACACATTACCCCAATGTTTAAGTACTGACTGTCTAACTAAAGCAAATTTTATGCACATATTGTGCATTACATCTAAATTTAACCAAAATATAAAAAACAAAGCTCAATATTGTGTTGAGCTTTGTTCATTTTGACTTAATCGATGAATTCAAGACCACCCATATATGGACGTAATACTTCAGGAATTTCGATAGAACCATCAGCTCGTTGGTAGTTTTCCATGACCGCAAGCAAAGTACGACCAACAGCCAAACCAGAACCATTCAATGTATGAACAAATTCAGTTTTCTTTTGGTCGGCACGATAACGTGCCTTCATACGACGTGCTTGGAAATCCCACATATTTGAACATGAAGAGATTTCACGATACGTATTTTGACTTGGCACCCAAACTTCTAAGTCGTAAGTTTTGGTTGCACCAAAGCCCATATCACCACCACATAAAATGATTTTGCGGTATGGCAAACCTAAAGCTTGAAGAATACCTTCAGCATGACCTGTTAACTCTTCCAATGCATTCATCGAATCTTCAGGTTTAACAATTTGAACCATCTCAACTTTGTCGAATTGATGCTGACGAATCAAACCACGGGTATCACGGCCATAAGAGCCTGCTTCACTACGGAAACAAGGTGTATGTGCAGCATATTTAAGAGGAAGACGTTCAGGATCAATAATTTCATCACGAACAAAGTTGGTTACAGGCACTTCAGCGGTTGGAATGAGGTAATACTCTTTCTCACCTTGAAGCTTAAACAAATCTTCTTCAAATTTAGGTAACTGACCTGTACCACGTAAAGAGTCGGCATTCACTAAATACGGTACATAAGCTTCGGTATAGCCATTTTTCAGTGTATGCGTGTCTAACATAAACTGAGTAATTGCACGTTGTAATCGTGCCAATGGTCCTTTAAGGACGCTAAAACGTGAACCTGTCAATTTGGTCGCTGTTTCAAACTCTAGACCGCCCATCCATTCACCTAGGTCGGTATGGTCTTTAATTTCAAAATCAAAACTACGAGGCGTACCCCATTTTAGGATTTCAACGTTGTCGCTTTCATCCTTACCTTCTGGCACAGATTCATGCGGCAGGTTTGGAATCGTTAAGGCTTTATTTTCAATTTCTGTTTGCAAATCGTTTAATGCAACTTCGGCTGCTTTAATTTCATCACCAATGGCAGCCATACGCGCCATGATTTCAGATGCATCGCCGCCTGATTTTTTGATTTGACCCACTTGCTTAGCGCCCGAATTACGTTCCGCCTGTAAAGCTTCAGTTTTAGACTGCAATTCTTTACGACGTGCTTCTAATGATGCCCACTCTTCAACATTGAGTTGAACACCACGTTTTGCCAAGGCTAAATTAACTGCCTCAATATTATTTCTGAGTAATTTTGGGTCGATCATGATCAATTCTTTGCAAAGAAAAAAACTGGCTATAGTGTAAGCGTTTCAAGCCTAAAATAACAGTAACAAGTCTTTCAGCTGCGCCTTATTAGAACAAAATCAGTGACTATTTCGTAGAATTAAGTACTTCGGTAGCTCGGTAGATTGGGTAAGTATTCAGGTTTAATCAAATTATTGACCATATGATAAGGCAAAACCAATTCCGTCATTCCTTCAGCATAGGAAGCCAGTTCATACAGCGGATAAACAAAGACAATGCCCTGTGCACCATAATAAAAGTTGTCACTGAGCTTCAATTTTTCAGGAATAATGCTATGGTCACTGAGCCACATACTGTTGGCATCATAAAGTGCTTTCACCACTTGATTTTCAGCACCATCGACCAATAAATCTTGTAGTGCAATGCGTTTCTTTTGTTTTAAATCAAAATTCACATATTCATTGTGATACATGCCATGCGCAGCGCCCGCGGTATACATTGAATTTGATAAAACGAAGGTCGCAAGCTTGTCATTTTGACCAATATAGCGAATCACCATGCTGGTCTTACTCACATCGACATCCTCAAGGTTTTCTTTGACTGTCGTTTTGGCAGCTGGATCAAAGGCCAATGGGATATCTTTTTTTATTCGACTAATAAAATAATCATTGATCCATTTTTGATTGGTTTCAATGCGTTGTACTTCATAATCTGTACATTCAGTTCCGTCACACGCTTGTGGTGAAGGCAAAGTCATCGGCACTGTTTTTGCACTAATCAAGCCATTAAAATGCTGTTTAGTTTCAGGCGTGGTCGATTCTGAAGCTGGAGCATTGTCTGTTTTTTGTTTAGGCTGACAAGCTTGAAGCAACAAAGCCGTAGACAATACTGCACTCAAATAAATGGCATATGAACGACGCTGCAACATTGAACCCTCTAATTTTGATCTTTGATTTCAACACACACTATACAAAGCTCTTTAACTTTTCGACATTTAATATTGTATCTAAACACTTCGCTGCATTAGAATAAAAAAAGCAACCCGAAGGTTGCTTTTTATAGATAGTTTGCAATTCTTTTCTATTATTGATCAATAATATCGGTGCCTTTAGGTGGCGTAAAATTAAAGATCGATGCAGGCATCGTTGGATTAACTTTGACATTATTAAAACGTACATAAGTCGTTTGACCCAATGAATCTTCTAAGATCATTAAGCTCGGTGCTTTGTTTGCCCCAAAACTAATGGTTAAACTTTGGAAAGCACCATCACTTTGTTTTGGATACAGTGTGTAATACGTCTTGTCTTTATTTGGCTGGGTAATACGATAAGTTTTCATGATCTCACTTGTATTACCAGACAACAATAAAGCAGGTGTATTAGCCACTTGTTCATCTAGATTTTGACGAATCGCTTGTTGCAAATCTGGATCATAAATCCAAACCAATTTACCTGAAGTCACAATGGTTTGTTTTGCAGGCGTCGTGGTTTCCCAATAAAACTTACCTGGACGTGCTACTTTCATCACACCTTTAAAGGTTTGATTCATATGTTGTGCACTCAAGCCCTTTTTCTGTGGTGTCTTGCTTCCCGCCGTAACCTTAGTCGTTTGTTCAAAGTTGGCCGTTAAACTTGAAACACCGTTAAGCTGTTTCACCAAGTTTGTAGTCGCTTGTTGCTCCGATGCAGCTGTTGCTGCAAAAACATTTGTGCTGACTACTACTGGTGCAAGCATAGCCGCACTCATGGCAACTGCACTCATCGTTTTACGAAGCATATTCATGATTTCACCTTTTTAAAATTTGCGTCATCGCAACCAATTAAGCTCATCTTAAACCAAATAGTTCTTCTAATAATTGAGAAAATAAGAAGATTTGTATGTTTATTTAAAATAAATGTAGGAAAACATACATCATGATGAAGATATTTGGGCTTTATTAACATAATTCTGCCATAAAAAAACCCACATAAGGATGTGGGTTTTTTTTGTTATGACTCTTAAAACTTATACAGTTTCAACAGATACATAACGACGGCCAAATTGACCTTTCACTTCAAATTTAATCACGCCATCAGCGGTAGCAAATAATGTATGGTCACGGCCCATACCAACGTTTTGACCAGCGTGGAACTCAGTACCACGTTGACGAACGATGATGTTACCAGCAGTCACAGCTTGACCACCATACATTTTAACGCCTAACATTTTAGGGTTCGAGTCACGACCGTTACGTGTCGAACCACCAGCTTTTTTAGTAGCCATGTGTCATAATCCTCGTAATTAGCCTGAAATAGCAGTAATTTTCAACTCAGTAAACCATTGACGGTGACCTTGTTGTTTACGGTAGTGTTTACGACGACGCATTTTAATAATACGAATTTTGTCGTGACGACCATGGCTAACTACTTCAGCAGTTACTTTAGCGCCAGCAACAACTGGAGCACCAATTTGAATGCTTTCGCCGTTAACAAGCATCAACACGTCATCAAAAGTAACAGTTGAACCAGTTTCAGCTTTTAACAATTCTACTTTAAGGGTTTCACCCTCTACAACACGGTGTTGTTTACCACCGGTTTGGATAACTGCGTACATATCGCACTCCAAAAAGCCCGTGTCGTCGTGCCGATAAAGGAATATATCGATCTTAAGACGAACGCCACTGGGGGTTATTCAAGGGCATCGATTTTAAGTGATAATGAAATAAACAACAAGGGATTTTATCTAAAACTTCGTTTTCAGATATAAATTGTTATATTTCCTTTAAAGTTCATTAGATAACCATTGTTTTTTCTTATTTTTTGATCAAAATGACAAGAAAATATCATCATCACATAGAATAAGCATTTTAAGCGGTATTCGAGATGTCAAAATTAATATTGGCTTTTTTGAACAGATTAACAGCAAATCTTTGTGATTCGTTAAGAATAAATCAGCTATAGCACAACAAAAGCTGATGTTAATTGTTACACTAGTTATCGAAATAAAACACCTATGTAAGAGGATCTCCTTCACATGACCATCGATTTTAAGCAAGACATCCTTTCCCCTGTTGCAACTGACTTTGCTGCGATGGATAAATTGATCAATGAAGGGATCAGCTCAAAAGTTGCATTGGTCATGTCAGTCAGCAAGCATGTTGTTGAAGCAGGTGGCAAGCGTATGCGACCGATTATGTGCTTACTTGCTGCACGTGCATGTGGCGAAACAGATCTGACCAAAGCACAAAAGTTAGCCGCGATTATTGAAATGTTGCATACCGCAACGTTGGTGCATGATGATGTAGTCGACGAATCAGGTTTGCGTCGTGGTCGCCCAACGGCGAATGCTACTTGGAACAACCAAACAGCTGTCTTGGTCGGAGATTTCCTCATTTCACGTGCCTTTGATTTGCTGGTCGATTTAGACAACATGGTTTTACTCAAGGATTTTTCTACGGGAACATGTGAAATTGCTGAAGGTGAAGTTCTACAATTACAAGCGCAGCATCAACCTGATACAGATGAAGAAACCTATTTAAGTATTATTCATGGCAAAACTTCTCGCCTATTTGAATTGGCAACCGAAGGTGCTGCGATTTTGACGGGCAAACCAGAATTTCGTAAACCACTTCGTGACTATGCAGGTCATTTTGGTAACGCTTTTCAGATTATCGATGATATTCTTGACTATACTTCTGATGCGGATACCTTAGGTAAAAACATTGGTGATGATTTAATGGAAGGTAAACCAACACTGCCATTAATCGCAGCTTTACAGCATACCACTGGGGAAGACCATGCCATTATTCGTCGTAGTATTACGACAGGTGGTACCACTGAACTTGACCGTGTGATTCATATTGTGAAAACATCGGGCGCTTTGGATTATTGCCATAAACGTGCGATTGAAGAAACTGAAGCAGCACTAGAAGCATTAGAACAATTACCTGAAAGCCCATATCGTCAAGCGTTGTTTAATTTGGCGCAATTGGCTTTACACCGAATTCAATAACGAAATTAAGTTGCTTATGCATATAAACTTTAATGACCTTTTTTTAAAAATGCAGGAACAGCAAAATACATTAAATGCTGTTCCTGATGAAACAATACTCATTGAACTGGTTAAACGCATAAGACCAGAAGATAGCTACAATACAGAAGAAATAAATCAAAAATTCCAAGCCCTTATAGATGCTTTATTAACAACTCCAACTGCTGCATATGTTTTTTCTGACTATTTACTGAACCTTATCAATCGTTACAAGCAGATTGGCTTATTTGCAGATAGTGGCATTTTATCATTAGATGGTTTTTGGAATCAGTTGGCACAGCGCATTGGTGCTCATATTCTGCCGCTACTTTCAGATGAAACCGATTTAAAAGATTTAGTCTATCGCGTTTTTTATTTACGCAGTGATCAGTATTGGCTAGAAAACATTGAACCACAGAAATGGTTTACCCTTTTTCAACTTCTGAATCAGAACCAAAATCAAAATAACCAGCAAGCCCAACTGGGCATAAAATCTGAAATCATTAAAGCGATTACCGTTCTGTCATACCGCATTAGTGGTATTGGTTTATATCCTGAGTTCATTAACGCGCAACCCGAACTAACAGAATACGAATCGCCTTTTTTGGTTCAAAACCGAGAAATTATCGAATTTATTGAGACCTATAAAAAACAACACCATGAAGAGCAAGCGATTGCAATAGCACCACCAGATGCAGATCAAGCTTTAGTGATGATTGATCAGTGCCGTGAAGTTGTACTCAAAATCCGTAGGGCCACAAAACGTATTGGTGTAAGTCTTAGTCTGACGTATTTATTGTCACTGCTTGAACAATGTCTTGACCGAATAGACCTGCTTCTGAACATTTTGACGGAGCAGAAGAAAAATCTATATGTTTCATTAATGGAACTCACCAAAGATTTGGTGGCGGCACATTATGTAGAAAATAGTGTACGAGAATTACTCAAAACCAATAGTGAGTTAATTGCCTTACAGGTTACGGAAAATGCCAGTAAAACGGGCGAGCATTATGTAAGTACCGACAAAAAAGGCTTCTTTGACATGTACAAGTCAGCGGCTGGTGCGGGCGTCATTATTGCAACTATGGCTACGCTGAAAATATTGATGGCCAGAGTCACCATGGCACCTGTGATGCAAGCCTTTGCCTACAGCATGAATTATTCATTTGGTTTTATGCTGATTCATGTGCTGCATTTTACCGTTGCGACCAAACAACCCGCGATGACAGCGGCTGCCCTTGCCTCTACGGTTCAACATCGTAAAGGTTCAAAGACCGCACAAATTGCTGAACTTGCAGGTCTCATTATTAATATTATACGAACACAATTCGTGGCCATTTTAGGTAATATTTCAATTGCGATACCCACAGCTGCGGTCATTACATTATTGTGGCAATTTGCCTTAGATGAACCTTTAATGGCCCATAGTAAGGCAACCCATTTACTGCATACCTTAAATCCATTTACATCGCTTGCAATTCCTCACGCTGCTATTGCTGGGGTATGTTTGTTTTTTTCAGGTTTAATTGCAGGTTACTTCGATAATATGGCGATTTATCGGAAAGTGGGTCCACGTTTGAAAGCCCACAGCCGATTAAAAAAATTAATGGGGCAAGATCGTTTAGATCGCTTTGCCAATTATATTGAACGAAACCTTGGTGCCTTGGCGGGTAATTTCCTCTTTGGTGTAATGCTAGGCAGTATGGGCACCATTGGCTTTATTTTGGGTCTACCACTCGATATACGACATATTGCCTTTGCTTCTGCAAACTTTATTCAAGGTTTAATGTGTATCAATGACACGCCCGAAATCGGATTAATTATCGTGTCGTTCCTTGGTGTGTTATTGATTGGCTTAACCAACTTATTCGTCAGCTTTAGCCTGACCATTATCGTGGCACTTCGTGCACGTCGCGTTCGATTTGAACAATGGAAACCTTTAGCAAAACTCGTGTTTACCCATTTTTTCACACGACCAATGGATTTTTTCTGGCCACCAAAGCAACCATTACAGATTGAAGATCAAAACCCAAACCAGCAAAAGACGACTCATTAGCATATTAAAAGCACAACAATGTTATAAGACCTACTTCCCCATGTGGTGAAGCCATGTAAGTTTTTGCATATGACATTGTTCTTTTTTTTACAGATGAAAAGAGACAAAAATGAATGAAATCAAGAAAATTTGGCTGAAATAAAACAGTATCATCACAATTTTTTTGTTATTTTTTGTTCTATGCATGATATGTTTTCGCATACCTTTACTATAAATTAAGCCTAAGGTTACGACTTGAAAAAAAGTGTACTGACGAGTACACTTCGGAGCATTAATTCATCGGAAATAGTGCGTTTATTATCACTCATGGTGAATGATATATGCCGTATATATGGTTATTTATAGGCTGTTTGGGATTAATACTCAGTATTTTCGGACTCTATATTCCCAACATACAATACTTCGATACGAATACTGTTGTATGGATGAGTCAGCATCGATTTGATATTTTCAATGAAATTGCTGTGTTTTTATCCTATATAGGCGGCTTGCCAAGCATGCTTTTTATATGTGGAATATGGTGCTTAAAACATTATCAAACAAAGAATTATGTAAATATTATAGTGATTTGTTCGGGTTTATTGGGCAGCGCAGCCATCGGATGGATACTTAAGTTTTGGTTTAACCGACCAAGACCTGAGCTCATTTATCAGATGGTTGAAACCTATGGTGCATCTTTCCCAAGTGCGCATAGTATTTACGCTGCGACCTTTTCTTGCTTGATCATGCTTATTTATCGTCAGCATGTACAAGTCAAATTGATCATGTTCTTTGCTTGTTTATGGTTCATTGTCATGGGGTTTAGCCGAGTATATTTGGCTGCACATTTCCCTAGCGATGTATTGGCAGGTTGGAGTATCGCTTTTATATGGATTGCAGTATTGTGGTTAATATTTTCGCAATTCGTTCAAGGCAACAATAAATTATTTTTAGAGAAAAATCTAAACGAGGTGGAATAATGATGTCGGCAAAGCTTTGGGCACCAGCCCTCACTGCTTGTGCTTTAGCAACAAGTATTGCACTTGTGGGTTGTAGCAAAGATCCAAAAGGTGCAGAGCAAGCCGCTGCTGCTCAACAAATGCCGCCGACTGAAGTTGGTGTCATCGCTGCTCAACCACAAAGTGTTGAACAAACTGTTGAACTGACAGGTCGTACGTCTGCATATCAAATTTCAGAAGTTCGTCCACAAGCTAACGGTGTAGTATTAAAACGTTTGTTTGTCGAAGGTAGTTATGTTCGTGAAGGACAACCACTGTTTGAAATTGATTCGAGTATTTATCGTGCAAACTTAGACAGTGCTAAAGCAGAAGTATTACGTGCGAAAGCAAATTTAAATACATTACAAATTAAATTAAAACGTTATGCTCAGCTTGTTGGAATTAATGCAGTTTCTAAACAAGAATATGATGATTTAGTGGGTCAAGTAAACTTGGCAAAAGCTGAAGTTTCTGCGGGTGAAGCATCGGTTAAAAATGCACAAATCAATTTAGGTTACTCAACTGTACGTGCGCCTATTTCTGGTCAATCCAGTCGTTCGTCGTTCACCCCTGGTGCATTAGTGACTGCAAGTCAAGCAGAGCCACTTGTGACCATTCGTCAACTTGATCCTATTTATGTCGACATTAACCAATCAAGCTCAGAATTGATTCGTTTACGTCAACAATTAAGTAAAGGCAGTATTGACCGTAGTAACAACACCAAAGTTCGTTTAAAACTTGAAGATGGTAGTTACTACAACATCCAAGGTGATCTTGCATTCTCTGATGCAGGTGTTAACCCTGACACAGGCACAGTGACATTACGTGCTGTGTTTGCGAACCCAAATCACCTGTTATTGCCGGGTATGTTTACCAATGCAGAAATTGTACAGGGTGTTATTCCAAATGCATTCCTTATTCCACAAGTGGCGATTACACGCACGCCAACAGGTCAAGCAACACTAATGATTGTGAATGCTAAAGGCGCTGTTGAAGTTCGCCCTGTGGAGACAGCTGGTGTGAAAGATACGAACTGGATTGTGACTAAAGGCTTACAAGCTGGCGATAAAGTTATTGTTGATGGTGTCGCAAAAGTGAAACCTGAACAACAAGTTGTAGCGAAACCTTATCAACCTCAAGCAGCTCAACAAGCAGGTCAACCTGCTCAAAAGCCAGCACAAGAGGCAAAACCAGCAGCGAAAACTGAAGCTAAAACTGAACAAAAAGCTACTTCAAATACATAAGGGGTAGACTGAATGGCTCAATTTTTTATTCATCGTCCCATCTTTGCATGGGTAATTGCGTTAGTCATTATGCTGGCGGGTATTCTTACCATCAGCAAAATGCCCATTTCGCAATATCCAACCATTGCACCACCTAAAGTTTCGATTTCTGCGACTTACCCTGGTGCATCTGCTGAAACTGTTGAAAACACAGTAACTCAGATCATTGAGCAACAAATGAATGGTTTGGATGGCTTACGTTATATCGCATCAACAAGTGCGGGTAACGGTCAGGCATCTATTGAGGTGAACTTTGAACAAGGTATCGATCCTGATATTGCACAAGTTCAAGTTCAAAACAAATTACAATCTGCGACTGCGCTTCTCCCAGAAGATGTACAGCGCCAAGGTTTACGTGTCACCAAATCAGGTGCAAGCTTCTTGCAAGTTTTAGCATTCTATTCACCTGATGGCAGCATGACAGCAGATGACATTAAAGATTACGTCAACTCGAACATTTCAGAACCGCTCAGTCGTGTATCTGGCGTAGGTGAAGTTCAAGTCTTTGGTGGTTCTTATGCAATGCGTATTTGGATGAATCCATCTAAAATGGCAGATTTGCAAATTACGCCAAGTGATATTGCAGCGGCACTAAGAACACAAAATGCTCAAGTTGCTGTAGGTCAATTGGGTGGTGCACCTTCTGTTCAAGGTCAAGTGCTAAATGCGACCGTGAATGCGCAAAGCATGCTTCAATCCGCTGATCAGTTTGAAAATATCTTCCTAAAAAACTCAACTTCAGGTGCACAAGTCCGTCTTAAAGATGTTGCACGCGTTGAATTGGGTGCAGATAACTACCAGTTTGACTCTAAGTTTAATGGTAAACCTGCTGGTGGTGTTGCAATTAAATTGGCAACAGGTGCAAACGCTCTTGATACATCAGAAGCTGTTGAAGCTCGCTTAAAACAATTACGTCAAAACTATCCAACAGGTCTTAAAGACAAACTGGCATTCGATACTACGCCGTTTATTAAGTTATCGATTGAAAGTGTTGTACATACCCTTGTAGAAGCCGTATTCCTTGTATTCCTTGTCATGTTCTTGTTCTTACAAAACTGGCGTGCGACGATTATTCCTACAATGGCGGTACCTGTGGTTGTACTGGGTACTTTTGCTGTTATTAACATCTTCGGCTTCTCAATCAACACACTGACAATGTTCGCAATGGTTCTCGCTATTGGTCTATTGGTCGATGATGCGATTGTCGTCGTGGAAAACGTCGAACGTATTATGGCTGAGGAACATCTGCATCCGATTGAAGCCACTGAAAAATCGATGCAACAGATCTCTGGCGCATTGATTGGTATTACCTCAGTGTTGACTGCGGTATTCGTACCGATGGCCTTTATGAGTGGTACAACGGGGGTAATTTATCGTCAGTTCTCAGTGACGCTTGTGACTGCCATGGTCTTGTCATTGATTGTTGCATTAACATTCACCCCTGCGCTTTGTGCAACTATTTTGAAACAGCATGACAAAGATGCTCCTCAAAGTAATAATATTTTTGCGCGTTTCTTCCGTTGGTTTAACCAAACTTTTGACAATATTGCCAACAAATACCAAGGTGGTGTCAACCGTTTGACACACAGTAAGTTTATCTCAGCAATTATCTATATTATTGTTATTGCTGTGATGGTGACTGGCTTTATTAAAATGCCAACATCATTCTTACCAGACGAAGACCAAGGTGTTGTATTAACACTGGTACAACTCCCGCCTAATGCTACGCTTGAACGAACCAATAAAACACTTGACCAACTGACTGGCTTCTTCTTGAATCAGGAAAAAGACCATGTTGAATCCGTGTTTAGTGTTTCGGGCTTCTCGTTCACAGGGATGGGACAAAACGCAGGTCTTGCCTTTGTGAAGTTAAAAGATTGGGAAGATCGTAAAACAGCTGAGTCAAAAATTGGTGCAATTATCCAACGTGGTATGGCATTGAATGTAATTGCGAAAGATGCAACTTACGTTATGCCGCTACAGCTTCCTGCAATGCCAGAATTGGGTGTAACAGCTGGATTTAACTTACAGCTGAAAGATTCATCTGGTAAAGGTCATGATGCATTACTGACAGCACGTAATACCCTTTTAGGTATGGCTGCTCAAGATAAACGCTTAGTCGGCGTGCGTCCGAATGGTCAAGAAGATACACCGCAGTACAAAATCATCGTTGACCAAGCCAAAGCAGGCGCAATGGGTGTGAGTATTGCAGAAATCAACTCAACCATGAGTATGGCTTGGGGTGGTACATACATTAACTACTTCGTTGACCGTGGTCGTGTGAAGAAAGTGTATGTTCAGGGTGAAGCTGATTCACGTATGATGCCTGAAGACTTGAACAAGTGGTATGTGCGTAACAACCAAGGTACAATGGTGCCGTTCTCAACATTCGCTACTGGCGAATGGACATATGGTTCTCCACGTCTTGAACGTTATAACGGTATTTCATCTATGAACATTCAAGGTTCTCCAGCTCCAGGTGTGAGTTCTGGTGATGCCATGA
Organism: Acinetobacter shaoyimingii; assembly: GCF_011578045.1. Classification (NCBI taxonomy): domain Bacteria; kingdom Pseudomonadati; phylum Pseudomonadota; class Gammaproteobacteria; order Moraxellales; family Moraxellaceae; genus Acinetobacter; species Acinetobacter shaoyimingii. The sequence continues at coordinate 1,039,211 of NZ_CP049801.1, read as the reverse complement.
AAGCCATGGAAGAATTGGTTGCAAAACTACCTCAAGCTGGCCTCCAAGGTTTCGATTATGAGTGGACAGGTTTATCATTAGAAGAACGTGATTCTGGTGCTCAGACTCCATTCTTAATGGTATTATCGATCTTGATCGTATTCCTCTGCTTAGCAGCCTTGTATGAAAGCTGGTCTATTCCATTCTCTGTAATTTTAGTGATTCCATTGGGTATTATTGGTGCCATTGTGTTGACGCAAGTTGCCGCAATGCTAACCAAAGATCCGAACTTATCCAACAACATCTACTTCAAAGTAGCCTTGATTGCGGTAATCGGTCTTTCTGCTAAAAACGCGATTTTGATTGTGGAATTCGCCAAAGAACTTCAAGACAAAGGTGAAGAGCTATTTAATGCAACCTTACATGCTGCAAAAATGCGTTTACGTCCTATTATCATGACCACACTTGCTTTTGGTTTTGGTGTACTTCCTCTTGCACTTGCTTCAGGTGCAGGCGCTGGTAGCCAACACTCTGTAGGTTACGGTGTACTTGGTGGGGTAATCAGCTCGACGCTTTTAGGTATCTTCTTTATTCCTGTCTTCTATGTCTGGATCCGAAGTATCTTTAAAGATAAACCGAAACAAAATAAACAGGAGCAAATTTCGTGATGCAAAACTTATGGTCTTTTACAGGTCGTAGCATTGCGGTATCTGCACTTGCGCTTGCTTTGACAGCATGTCAAAGCATGCGTGGGCCAGAGCCAGTTGTTGAACCCAATATTTCTGGAAATTATTTAATCAATAATTCTGGTCCGTCAATTGCTGAACTGGGTTATAAAGAATATTTTTCTGATCCACGTTTGATTCAAGTGATTGATCAAGCTTTGGCCAATAACCGTGATTTGCGCAAAGCCGCTTTAAATATTGATAAAGCACAAGCGCAATACAAAATCACGGCCAATGGTTTATTACCAACAATTGGTGCAAATGCTGGCGTTCTACAGCAAGATATAAGCGGACAATCAAGCAAATCTGACGGCGCCTACAGTGTTGGACTCGCTTTAACCAATTATGAGATTGATTTTTGGGGTCGTATCCGTAGCTTAAAAGATAATGCTTTGGATAATTACCTTGCGACAGCAAGTGCGCGTGATTCGACACAGATCAGTTTGATCAGTCAGGTTGCGCAAGCTTGGGTATCGTATTCTTATGCAAATGCCGCTTTGGATATTGCCAACAATACGATGAAATCACAGCTCGAGTCGATGAACATCAACCAAAAACGTTTTGATGCTGGAATTGATAACGGCGTTGCATTAAGCAATGCTAAAATTTTGGTAGAACAAGCACGTGCTGATGTTTACAACTATCAAACTCAAGTTCTTCAAGCGAAAAACTTATTGGATTTGTTAGTTGGTGCTCCTGTTGATGTAAGTCTATTGTCTCGACAAAAAGTGACTAAAATCACCAATAACAAAGTCTTTAATGCTGGTCTACCAAGTACCTTGTTACAGAACCGTCCAGACATTAAAACTGCTGAATACCAATTAAGTGCTGCTGGTGCCAATATTGGTGCTGCACGTGCACGTATGTTCCCTAATATCAATTTAGTGGGCCAACTTGGTTTGTCGTCAAACGATTTAAGTAATTTATTTAAATCTGGGTCTTCGGTTTGGACATACGGTTTAAATCTTGATGTGCCAATCTTCGATTGGGGTACACGTCGCGCAAACATCAAAGTCTCTGAAGCAGATCAAAAAATTGCAGTGGCTGATTATGAAAAAACCATTCAATCTGCTTTCCGCGAAGTGAATGATGCTTTAGCTGTTCGTAAAAACATTGCCGATCGACTAAGTTCGACCAAACGCTTATACGAAGCCAACTATAAAACCTACACACTTAACTTAGCGCGTTTCCGTGCAGGTATTGATGGTTTTGGCATGGTATTGGATGCGCAACGTTGGACTTATGCCGCTGAACAAGGTTTGAATCAGTTACAACAAGCTGAGATCAACAACCAAATCGAGTTATACAAAGCGCTTGGTGGTGGTATCAAAGCAAATACGTCTGAAGTCATTCAGTATGCACCATCAAGTGCTGAAAAGCGTCAAGCACGTGATGCTGAGAATCCAAATAAAAAACCAAGTCTTGCTGAACGTTGGTTTGAAAAAAGTGCCAATAAGTAATCTGACTTAAGGTGGTACTTTAAACTCAAAATAATTTAGCTCACTTCGGTGGGCTTTTTTATTGCCTGAAAGGGTTGATTCCGCTATTTTATCGATAGACCTTATAAATTAGATGAAAAAACACAATGATTTTAAGTAATTTAGAAACTGTTCCTGGTCATACCATTCAAAAACAACTGGATGTCGTTTATGGCAGTACCGTCCGTTCAAAACATGTTGGGCGTGATTTTATGGCTGGTTTAAAAAATATTGTCGGTGGCGAACTCAAAGGTTACACCGAACTTTTAGAAGAATCCCGCCAAGAAGCCATGAACCGTATGATTCAAAAAGCTCAAGGTCTCGGAGCAAATGCCATTGTGGGTATTCGCTTTTCAACATCCAATATTGCCCAAGGCGCTTCTGAACTTTTTGTTTATGGTACAGCTGTTATAGCACACCCGCTGGTCAATAAAATTCCTGATCCATTCACACAAGGATAAACCTTATGGATGGCTTGATTTTCAAAATTGTCATTACGCTTATTTTGTTCTTTATAGGATGGGGATTTGGGCGCTTTATTGAACGTAAACATTTATTAGAACTTGAAGATAAAGAAAAACAGTTATCGCATATATCACTGGATACCAATAAATTTCAAACTTCGGAACACATTGGACAGTTAGTGAGTAGTAATGTTGTCATTTCGCATGACTACTTTAAATATATCATTTCCATTATTCAGAATTTATTGGGTGGTCGTTTGACAACTTATGAAACTGTGGTGGATCGTGCACGACGTGAAGCTGTCGTCAGGCTTAAACTTGAAGCACAAAAAATGGGTGCAGATCGAATTATGGGACTACGTTTAAGTACCACAGAAATGGGGATGGAAGGTGGCATGATTGAAGTCTTTGCATATGGGACGGCGATTCAATCAGTTAGTTCACAAACATCCCTTTTGTAACTCCAATACCAAATACTTTGCTTGTTACAATGTCTGCTACACTGATCCAAAAGTTGTTTTTGATTCAGCCCAGGTAAGTGCGTTAAGGCCTCAATTTTGAGCTGGGCTTCAAAATTCTTTAACCTCTCCTCACCCTCTTCTGTCGTACCATTTTTTAATATGTTATTCAGATTAAATTGAGACGTATTACACTGTGTAAGCTGCTCACAATACTGATTGATATCCTTAAAACTTGCTTTACATGTTTTCTTATCGGTCTTATTTAATGACTTTCGCCATTCAGCCATCACTTGAGTTGCGGTAATTCGAATAAAACTGTGAGTTTGATAATAGTCTGGACCTCGAATCTCTACCCCTTGATCTGAAATATAAAATTTATTCCTGTAGGATAGTATTAAGTTTGAAAAGTCAGATTGTTTAATGCCCCTTTCAGGATGATATAACACCACAGTTGGCCCACTTTCAAAAACATATGCCCATGTGTCTTGCAACTGTGCGCTGAATACAAGTGAACCGTGAACAGCTAAAACTGAATCTCCAATCATATAGCAAGATGTGCCGCATTCATTTGGCAGTGCGAGTGGATAAAGCATTTCTTCAGTCACGTATCTTAATGGACTAGCTACAATTTTTGAGCGGTATATTTTATTTTTGTCTGCCAGACTTTGACTGTAAAATTCATCCTTGATTTGCGAATTTGAATCAAGGACTTCTTCTTGATCTAACCAATTCTGGTAAGTGGTTTCTCGTCCTAAAGTATGCGTCTGTTTCCATTCCGATAAAACCTGTTGATACTTTTGCTCCAATTGATCTCTTTCCACAGCAGATTGTTCTATATCCATCTGCAATCGATGATATTGACCATCCTGAGTGATCAGATATCCAAAAGCCAACATCAATAGGAACAATACAATCGCGGTCAAGCCAATTCCGAGAATAAGTTTTAGTAAAATTTTATTTATTTTTTTCAAAATAAGACTCTAATTTTATATTTGATCATTATACGTTTAATAATTTTATATAGCTGACCATCAAATTTCAGTACATATCACTGTTCTGATCTCACTAAATTAGCAAAAATCATCCTTGCGACTCATTTTTTAGATGCGAGCATCTTCTTCTCGAATCTAATGCTACTTAAATTCAATCTATTTAAATACTGACTGTATCCCCCTATTGTACAGTACAGTTAAAACAGTACTCAATGCGTCTAATGATATAGAAGTTATTTTAAAACTAAACCATCACTTCACTTTCATTTTACGAATCATTTTATACAGCAAACTCGGCGAAAGTCGTGACACCAGAACGCCAAGTTTTTCTTTGCCACCGCCTATCACAATATATTCATTACCTTTGAGTAAAGCTTGAACACTTTGACGGGCAAAATCATCAGCCTCTAAACCATTGGCTGTGGCTTCATTGTCAAAGCCTTGTGGTTTACCCTCACCATTTAAAGCATTTATGGACACATTGGTTTTGACAAAACCAGGGAAAATTACTGAAACACCAACACCCTCATTCGCCACTTCAGCACGTAAGCTGTTCGCCCACAAATGAATCGCACCCTTTGCTGCCGAATACGATGCACGGTATTGCGTACCCAATAAACCAGCAACACTCGATACAAAAGCGATGCGTCCTGACTTTTGCTTTAAGAATGTCGGTAACACGGTTTTGGTTAAAAACACTTGAGAGAAATAATCGACTTCCATAATCGCACGTTCAGTCTGCATACTTGTTTCAGCAATCAGGGCACGCTGACTTAAACCTGCATTATTGATGAGCCAATCGATACGCCCTTTTTCTTTCAGAACCATTTCATAAGCATGTCGAACTTGGCTTTCATCGGTAATATCTGCAGTTATCGACAGATGACGATCTGGTGATACTAAACTGAGGCGTACTTTTTCCAATTCATCTACACGACGTGCTGTCAAAATCACTTGTGCCCCCAGCGCAGCACATTCTGCCGCCAGAGCCTTACCCAATCCAGACGAAGCCCCAGTAATCCAGACCACCTTGTCAGTTAAATCTTTTTTGCCTGAGCTTTTCTGTGTATTGTCTTTTGTCATTTGCATTTCCCTTGATACATGACTACACAGCGATGTTGACCATCTCAATTTATATTTAGTAATTCACTCAATCATTTATGCAGTCATTCATACCGTCGTTTTTCAGCTATAGAAAAATCAACTTTCAAAATTAACTGGCTTTATTGTTCGCATCTTTATCTAAAAAAACAAGAAAATGATCGAAATATCCACCTATTCTTTGAGCATCATACATGGTGCTGAGTTTTTCAAAACGTTTATAACCCAATTGGGTGGTTAAATTAATCACACCATTCAAGGTTTTATCGACCACCATATTAAACTTCAACATTTTCTTTGGTTCACGAATCAAGCTGGTCACACCTTGATCAACCACTTTAATAAAAGCTTTTAGTCCTGGTTGAATATATTGATTTTGACCTTCTTTGAGTTTTTCCACACAACCCAAGAGCTCATTTACGATCACCTTTTCAACTTGATAGGAAATATATGCCTGCCCTTCTTTTTCATGAATTGCATGTTGATTTAAATGATTCACCAACGGAATCAAACGGTCATTACCAAAAAAAGACACTGACCAAGGCATGTATTTCATCATGGCATCTTTCACTTGGTTCAACACTTTTTGTGAGTCTTTGTCCGATGATCCAGTACTTGAGATTTGCCCAAAAGCTTGATCAATCACTTCACAAGAAATTTTAGCCAGTGTTTCACCCAGTGGTTTTGCTTGCGCTTCACGATCGCCTGCATTGAGTTTTTGTTGAATATTTTGAAATTGTTGATAGGTCTCAGGTTTCAATTTTAAAGAAATGGTATACATCAGTGTATCGTCCTATTTTTATGATCTGTTAAATTTGTTTTATTTCCTATACTTATAAATACAGCAAACAGGAAATAATTTAAATGCTTTAATGCGAGTGCAAACAAAAACCGCTTAAATCACATTGCAATTATCATCCAGTCATTTGTCCATCATTTGATTGTCTACTAAACGATCACATTTAGCATTTGCTTAACATCCCTCTACATGCATTTTTTTTGCTACAATAGATGCAATTTTTTATACACTTTTGGTCTGTTCTAACTATGACTGATTCAGCGCAAAATATTGCTACGACATACGATCCAACTGAGATCGAAAAAAAATGGTACTCGACGTGGGAACAGCGTGGCTATTTCAAGCCATCTGAAAAAGGTGAATCATTCTGTATCATGATTCCGCCACCAAACGTCACTGGTAGCTTGCACATGGGTCACGGTTTTAACAATGCGATCATGGATGCATTGACCCGTTATAACCGTATGTCAGGTAAAAACACCTTATGGCAACCGGGTACTGACCATGCAGGTATTGCAACGCAAATGGTTGTTGAGCGTCAGTTAGGTGCTGAAGGCGTGAGCCGTCATGATCTTGGTCGTGAAAAATTCATTGAAAAAGTCTGGGAATGGAAAGAACAATCTGGCGGTAACATTACCCGTCAAATTCGTCGTCTTGGCTCATCTGTAGATTGGTCACGTGAACGCTTCACTATGGATGAAGGTTTATCAAATGCCGTAAAAGAAGTGTTTGTTAAACTACACGAACAAGGTTTGATCTACCGTGGTAAACGCCTAGTTAACTGGGATCCTAAATTACAAACTGCCCTTTCTGACTTAGAAGTAGAGTCTGATAAAGAAGAAGCAGGTTCACTGTGGCATTTCAAATATTTCTTTGAAGATAAGTCACTGCGCACGCACGATGGTAAAGACCACATCGTTGTTGCAACAACTCGTCCTGAAACATTGTTGGGTGATACCGCTGTAGCTGTTGCGCTTGATGATGAACGTTATGCTGATCTTGTTGGCAAAAACCTCATCTTGCCGATTACAGGTCGTGCTGTGCCAATCGTGAAAGACGAATATGTTGATAAAGCATTTGGTACAGGCTGTGTGAAAATCACCCCTGCGCATGACTTTAATGACTATGAAGTGGGTAAACGTTGCGAATTACCAATCATCAACATCTTCAACAAAAATGCTGAAGTGCTTGCTGAGTTTGAATATATTCCAAAAGCAGGTGAACAAATTTCTAAAACCATTCCTGCACCAGCAGAGTATATTGGTTTAGAGCGTTTTGCTGCACGTAAAAAATTGGTTGAACAAGCAGAAGCTGAAGGCTGGTTAGATCAAATTCAACCGTATACATTGAAACCACCACGTGGTGACCGTTCAGGTGTAATTGTTGAGCCACTTCTAACAGACCAATGGTACGTAAAAATTGCACCGCTTGCTGAACCTGCAATTAAAGCGGTGAAAGATGGCGACATAAAATTCGTACCAGAACAATACAGCAACATGTACATGGCTTGGATGAACAACATTCAAGATTGGTGTATCTCTCGTCAATTGTGGTGGGGTCACCGTATTCCAGCTTGGTACGACAAAGATGGCAACATTTATGTCGGTCGTTCTGAAGAAGAAGTTCGTGAGAAAAATGGCATCCCTGCTGACGTTCAGTTGGATCAGGACGAAGATGTATTGGATACATGGTTCTCTTCTGGTCTTTGGACATTCTCAACTTTAGGTTGGACTGGCGATGAAGCGAAAGACAAAGCCAACTATTTCTTAAATACTTTCCACCCGACTGATGTATTGGTCACTGGTTTCGACATCATCTTCTTCTGGGTTGCTCGTATGATTATGCTTACGATGCACTTCATGAAAAATGAAGATGGTACGCCTCAAGTGCCTTTCAAAACTGTGTATGTACATGGTCTTGTTCGTGATGGCGAAGGTCAGAAGATGTCTAAATCTAAGGGGAACGTGCTTGACCCGTTAGATTTGATTGACGGTGTTGATCTTGAAACCTTAGTACAAAAACGTACGACAGGACTCATGAACCCGAAACAAGCGTCGAAGATTGAAAAATCAACCCGTAAAGAATTTCCTGAAGGGATTCAAGCTTACGGTACAGATGCTGTTCGTTTCACCTTCTGTGCGCTTGCCAACACAGGTCGTGACATTAAGTTCGACATGAAACGTGTTGAAGGTTACCGTAACTTTGCCAACAAAATCTGGAACGCAACCCGTTTCGTGATGATGAACTGTGAAGAGCAACCAATTGGAACTGAAGTTCGTCAAGACCTTTGGGAATTGCCTGAACAGTGGATCGTGAGCCGTCTACAAAAAGCGGAGCAAGCAGTACAAACTGCATTTGCAACGTACCGTTTAGACTTGGCTGCGCAGGCGATTTACGAATTCATTTGGAATGAATACTGTGACTGGTACCTTGAGTTAACCAAACCAGTTCTAAATGATGAAAACGTTTCAACTGAACGTAAAGCTGAAGTTCGTCGTGTGTTATTGGCAGTGATGGAAGCGTCTTTACGTTTGGCGCATCCAATCATGCCTTACTTGACAGAAGAAATCTGGCAAACGCTTGCGCCGAAGTTAAACATTTCTGGCGAAACGATTATGTTGGCAGAGTACCCTGTTGCTGACCAAGCGCTCATCAATGACCAAGCTGAAGCAGATATGCAATGGCTTCAAGGCTTGATTGGTGCGGTACGTAACATCCGTGGTGAGATGGGTCTAGGTAATGCTCGCTTGTTGCCTGTTCTTCTTCAAAACACAACTGAAGCTGAGAAAGCTCGTATTGCTCGTATTGAACCGTTGTTTAAAGCATTGGCAAAAGTTGAAAGCATTACTTTCCTAGCTGATGCTGAACAGCCACCATTGTCGTCTTCATCTGTTGTTGGTCATGTGTCTGTATTCGTTCCAATGAAGGGTTTAATTGACCCTAAAGCAGAATTAGGTCGTCTACAAAAAGACCTAGACAAGGTTCAAAAACAGCATGACCAAATTGCAACGAAACTTGCGAATGAAGGTTTTGTGGCAAAAGCACCTGCGGCTGTGGTTGAAGGCGAGAAAGTAAAGCTTGCTGAGTTTGCTGATCAGTTAGCGAAGATTAAAGCGAATATGGAGCAAATTGCGGCGCTTTGATGTGTTGTTAGTTTGATTTAATTTGTGTATAACGGGCTGATTATTCAGCCCTTTATACTAATTATGACTTTAGAATTTGATGCAGTAAATGGAAAAAAATATTATTTATCCGAGAGAGCTTTAAAACATATTATTGCTGGTGAATTTTCCACTCAACCGATTGGAAATGGTCAAGTAAAATCTATTCTTAAAGGTGGACTACATAGTAAAAATGGCTTCGAATCTTTTTTAAATAATCACCCAACCATTGTACATTTATACAACTACAATTCCTCTATTCATGAAGATTGGTTCTATGTTCGAAAATTACAAAATGGTGTATTAACAGCGAAATTACCAAGAACCTTATTTAATAAAAGCGCTGCATCAGCAACACTAGGAGTAGATAAATATTATATTTCTGGTTATCTATGGAAAACGTTATTCCCCGAAGACACAGATGAAACGAAATTAATTGAGTATATCAAAGAAGGTTTAGAAAATTTAGATTTGGAAAAATCTAAAAATGATCAATTAATTGGTTATTGCAATATTCAATCAGACCCAACTAAAATTATACGTCTGATGTATTTTATACATGATGATAAAAATATTGCTTCATGCTTTCCCACATGGACACAGCCATATACAGGAAATAATGGTAAAGCTTTTAGCCATAAACATGTTTTATCCTATCCTATTGTACAATCTACTATGATGATAGATTATGAATTCGATAGAAAAAAATTACCTCTCACCAAATTAGATATGGATCTAATAGATACTAAAGTTACTTTAGTTACCGGGGAAGATCATTTTACAATTGAAAAAGATATTCAAAATTTAAACATAAAGTTAAATTCCAACCGAATTCCCTCTGTTATTGAATTTGAACATGAAATTTTCAGCCTCTTGAAAAATACACCCAAAATTTTTATTGAAAGAGATATTCCACAACCATTAGGTTATGAAGAATATGAAGCTAGTAGAAATAAGATATTTAAGAAAATCACTAAAAAGCAAAAAAATAGAAAAAAGAATATTAAAGAGTTTATTGAATATATAAAATCAATAAGCATTATTAAATATAATTTTGAATACTCAACTTATATCTACAGTAATTTCGGAAAAATTCTATTCCATTTTAATCCACTTTATAATTGTTCAAATATTTATGAAAACATCATAGAATCTATAAAAATAATTTACATTTGCGACAACAAAGATAAATCTACATTTTTATTAGATAATATAGATCATATATTAGAAAATCTTATCACTTTCAATTTCTATGATCACTTGCAAAAGAAACGAATTTTAACCCTAATTGGCAATTTATGTTATGAATATCATGACGTAAAAATAATTGATAAATTCATAAATGCATTATTGAATTGCCCTTCTCGTTTTAATTTATTAAAAGAATATAATCAATGTCGTATGTCTCTTAATTTAATTATCCCCCCAAAAACATATAATGACATTGGTGATCTTTTAGATGATATTGGTTTAACTGATAATTTAGGATTTTCAATCCCTGATGTAATTGATTTTTTGAAAGAAACACTAGAAGAGAATTATCTCATAACACCATTACCGATGAATTTTAATGAGTATCTATTAGACTTGATTTTTAAACAAAGTCCAAACTTTCCATTACTTGTACAAGACCATTGTAGATATATAAATGACAGAGACTTTATGAGTTTTTCAGCTATTTTATGCAGTCAGATAGATAAATTAACTGAAAAAAATATCTATAATGATGAATTAGCAAATAATTTATATGAATTGCTTGATGAATACATAAAAATTCAAGTAGCTCAAAGAAAGCAATTAAATTTACTCTATATAATTAAATATAGTGCAGATCATGAAGAAGCTAAAAAAGTAGAATTCCCTATGACTTTAACTGAAGAAAATAAATATACAATTTGTCTATTTATAGAAAGATTCTTCAACTCAATGTTCTCTCAAAGATTATGTGATAAATTAAAAGAATACTTAACAGAAAATAACAATATAACATTGATTCAGAAGATTGAACAAAAAATTGAAGTCAAAATTGGAAAGGATATTCCACCAAACCCAGAGTTTTTACCTAAATTTATTAAAGAAAAAATTGGTTTTGAATAGATAGATAGACATAGTTTTTATCTTAAACTATTTAAGAATCTCCTCTCCCACAAGGGGGAGGTAAATCATAAAACCCCATGCTCCAACAACAGCTCCAACCCACTCTCTTTCCCCATATACATCAACCTTTGCTTCTCTGCTTTAAGCTGTTGCTTCACCGCCGATACATCCGCATCAATCTGTTTATATAAATCTGCAATATTGAGTTGCCCTTTTGACTTACTTACCGCAATTTTGGCTTTATTTGACCAAACGAGTGAATCAATCAATTCCTGAATTTGCTTTTTTAATGACTGGCTTTGCGCTTCTAAAGCCTGCTGGTAAAACTTGACTTGCTCCGCAGTTAAACCCTTATTTGAACCACTCTTACTTTGCTCAACTTCAAGCTGAAGTTTGAGTAAAAAGAATAAATCTTCTTGTTCATAGGCCTCATTGGCACGTTGCAAAAGCTCTGTTTTTTCTGCTTTTTTAGATTCATCAGGTTCACGGTCAGGATGAATCATCGATGCAATTTTTAAATACACGGTTTTTAGCGATTGATTCACTAGCATCGAAGCCTTAGCTTGTTTTTCTTGCTGACGTTTCAGCTTGGCTTCTTCACGTGCTTGTTGGTATTGATCGCTATTCCAATCATCAAATGCATCATCAGCTTGAACCAGATCATTTTCAGATTCATCTAAAGCCTCTGCTGTTTTCTTTTTAGGTTTTTTCTTGTTGTACTCACTCGCCTGCTCATAGTACGCATGCATCTTTTCAACTTCATCAAGATGCTTTTGACTGAGCAAATGTGAGCCTTGCAGTAAACGAGTAAGTACTTGGATTTTATCTTCAACAACTGCCGTATCAGATTTGCTTAAATCATAATAACTTAGGCTATTCCACAAAGCCTGCATCTGTTCATACAGCGTGGTATATAACTCTCTATACGTAGGTATCAGCGCCTTTTGACTATAACTACGAATCTCATCTTTTGCACTTTGCCATGCACTAAGCAATCGTTTTTGCTGTTCAATCTCATCAATCAAACGATTCAGTTTTTTATCAGGCGTTGAAAGCTCAATATTCGTTTGAATCGTGGTTTTTAAATCAAATGACATAAGCAAAAATAGCGAAAAAGAAAAATTATACGCGATTTAAATCGCAAACCCATTCTTGTCTGAGTTCAATTTAAAATTGAAAAAAAATGAATTTTATATTTTCATTACCATTTTCTTTATTTAAAATAAATTAAAACCTATAATTAATTAAAATTTATAAGAAAATACGTATGAACGATCACAATAAAATAATACTTACTTCGACTTTAAGCATTGCCCTATTGCTTTCAGCATGCCAAGAAAAACCTTCACAAAAAGTCGAGCAAAAACCTGAACCTCAACCATCATCGGAAGTGAAAACTTTAGAGGTTGTCGAAATCCCTACAACGGTTCAATCAACCATATTGGTCAATAACCCAACACCTTTACCTCAAGGTTATGAGGTTGATACTACACATCTAAAAAAACCCAAACTTATCGACTTTAATGGCGATGGCAAGCTGGATGCTTTTCAAGTACTGAAAAACCCAAACAAAAAAGGTATGAAATACTTATTCGAGTTTCGTATTGCTGACAGTGACAAAGTGTATTGGTATGAAAGTGAAGATAAAGAATATGACTTAGATGGTTTTGAAGTATTTGAAAAAGCGGGAAAAGGCGAAAAATTTGTCAATATAAGAAAACTTGATGAAGCTGAACTTGTTTCATACGAAGATGCACCATCTAAAGCACGTTTCATCCTACAAAATAATGGAATTACCGTGGGTTATCCTGAATCTTGTGGCACATCTCTATTTTATATAGACAAAGATAAAGTTCAGCGTATTCATCTTGATTAATCCTTATCTTCGGTCAAATCTATTGATTGTTAATATTGTAATACACCTTCTGCTGTGCAAGTTTTAAAACTTGCTCAGCCCCCCAATCAGAACATCATTCAAATCAAAGCTCATCCTGAATTCGACGCCACGGCTTCGCCGCTTCAATCTGATATGCCAGTTCAATCAAGGTCTTTTCATCCCCAATATCAGCAGATATCTGTACCCCTATTGGCAAAGCATCTATTTCAGTTTTACCCATCGGTAATGAAATTGCAGGCGCACCCACAACATTTTGCACAGGGGTAAACGTCACATAATGCTGTAGATGATCGAACAAAGTTTCAAAATCAAGCTCTGGTGATAAATACCCCAGTTTCGGTGTGGTATGAGCAAGTACAGGCGTTAAAATCACATCATATCGTTGAAATACTGCTCTATAGACACTTACTAAACGTTTTAGACGATATAAAAATAATGGTGTTTTATAAAAATTCTTTTTATACAAATTGGCCAAGCCCATCGTTAAATGATCTAACTGGGTGACATCAAACTCCCCATTAAAAGTAAATCGACCTGTTTTTTTCAGTAGAAATGACAAAAATCCCCAGTAATGACTAAAATCATCAACAAAAGTCGTTGGAATCGGCAGTTGATACAACTCAACATCATGCCCCAATTGTTGCAACAAATCCGCGGTATCACGAACGGTTTTTAAAGTTTCAGCATCGACCTGCCCGACGATAGACTGCTCCATCACCCCTATTCGTAATTTCCGGTTTGAAGCACCTTCGATCAAACCAATCATGGGTAATTTTGGATTGCTATAACTTATTTCCATCCCCGCAAAAAAATGTGCAGTGTCACGCACTGAACGTGTAAGCACCCCTTCAGAAATGATATTGATGGGTAAGCTTCTTGCAGCATCACTATCCACTGTACGTCCTCGACTGGGTTTTAAACCAATGAGCCCACAGGCTGCCGCAGGTATACGAATCGAACCGCCACCATCATTGGCATGGGCAATCGGAACGACACCTGATGCCACCAAAGCCGCAGAACCACCTGAGGATGCCCCACAAGAATAATCCGTATGCCACGGGTTTTTGGTCGATGAACCATCCGCAAACTCAGTTGAAGCATTCAATCCAAACTCAGGAAGCTTTGATTTACCCATCAACTGGAACCCTTGATCCAATAAATGCTGACTAATCTGTGGTGTACTTTTCGCAGGCAAGGCTTTTATGGCTACCGCCCCATGTTGCGTCGGTAATCCAGCAATATCTAAATTATCTTTAATAAAAAAAGGCACACCTGAAAATGGACGATTATTGATAAAAGAAGGTTGTGAAATGGCTTGCTCAAAACAATCTAGAGCTACTGCATTTAATGTAGGATTCACCTTTTTTGCACGTTGTACAGAAGCTTCAATGACTTCTTGGACAGATACCTCTTTACTGGCAATAAGCTTTGCTATCCCCATGGCATCATGGTCCGCCAAAACATCGTCTGTAAATGCTGAAATTCTTATTTGATTGCTCGCCATTATGCACTCTGTTTGTTTTTATCAATTTTTAATCTAATCAAATTCATGCTTTTATGCAATGTAAATGCCGAATATGCGCATGACTTTTAATTTAGCTAAACAACCTATCTTCTACAATCGATCAAATATGTCAGTCAACCAACATTTATATAAATATAAGACTTTGTTTTAACTAATGATATTTAAAAAATGCTCATTATTTTTTTAACAAAACCCTCCCAATTGTTTTAAGTATCTGTTAAATTTGCACACATATAAATATTCATAAGAATTAAAACATGACAGATCAACTTCGTGAGAAATTTGAAAATTTAGATCTTAATGCGGGTAAAGGTAAAATCAGTGCCTTTATTTCAATGTCTGTAGGTTTACTTTGCATATTTGGGGCATTGTGTTTCATGTTTCCAAGCGTACTCACGACCCCTGAAATGCGTCCAATTTATAGCAAGCATCATGAAGTGTTTTATTTTGTTTTACTGTTTTGTATTGCTATTAGTGCTGGATTTGGTTCATTTAGTGCCATTGTTCGGCAAAACCGTTATGGTTTTTATGGACTGTGTTTTGCCTTACTGGCTGCTATTTTAGGATGTGGCGTGATTAAAGCACCTGTATTGCCAAGTGTTCCGTTCTATGCTGGCTTTGATTATTTTGTACTAACCTTGGTTATCTTGGCACTGGTATTTATCCCACTTGAAGGTTTCTTTGCCAAAAATCCTAATCAGAAAATTTTACGTGTGGGTTGGGTGACAGACATGAAATATTTCATGTTCAGTCATGTCGGCATTCAGCTGTTTACTTTTTTAACCGTCATGCCTATTCAGTATTGGATTACCCATATTCCCAATAATCCAATTGTGCCTTATATCCAAGCACAACCCATTTGGTTGCAGTTTATTGAGCTTTTAATTGTGGTCGATCTTACGACCTATTGGATTCATCGCTGTTTACATGAAGTTGATTTTCTGTGGCGTTTTCATGCCATTCATCACTCAACGGAACATATGGATTGGCTGGCATCATCCAGATTACACATTGTTGAAGTGCTCATGACCCGCTTTATTGCAACATTGCCAATCTTCTTATTGGGCTTTCATACCTCAGCTGTTTTTGCCTATCTCATCTTTATTTCTTTTCATGCAATTTTTATTCATTCCAATGTGCGCTTTCGCTTTCCTTATTTACGTTGGATTATTGCAACACCTGAGTTTCATCATTGGCATCACTCATCAGAAAAGCCTGCGATTGACAAAAATTATGCTGCATTTATCCCGCTTTACGATGTTATTTTTAAAAGTATGTATATGCCAGAGCATTTGGCGAGCAAATATGGAACTGTCGGCTATAAAATTCCGAATAGCTTTGTTCAGCAGTTTACTTGGCCATTTAAAAAATATATTAATCGCTGGAAGAAGCGTCGTGAAAGTCAGAAACAAACACCTCATTAGTCTTTGATCATGAGGTAGCATTTCAAATACCAATCTAAGACATTAAAAAAATCAGGTGATTGCACTCAACAATTCACCTGATTTTTTATTAAATTACTGTTCTGCTTTATGAAGAACAAATAATAAAGTCTGGATTAACCAGTAATCCATTTTGGAATAACGTTGTAATCACCACGATTATAATCATGATTCCAATGGGTTTGAGCAACTGATGCATTTCCACCCAACACTTTTCCAGTCGCAATTAAAGCTTGTGATGCTGCCCATCCACTCAAGTCCACAATACCGTGTGGCACGCCTAGGCCGACATTGCTAAATGCATGTCCAAATGAAGAAATAAATGGAATATTTAAAAAGTTATTGAGTGAATTGCCGACTTCAATCAAGCCGTCACCGACTAAGGTGCCAGCCCCGTGAACTAAGTTAATTTCGTCTTGGTTTAATTCAGTAATGTTCATGTCATACCTCGATCATATTATTGGAATGATTAAAATTGACCCACACAATATTAAAAAATTGGGTCCAAGCAACCATATAAAAATCAATCAAAATTTCTTTTAAAAACTGTCAAACATTCGTGTAATTTTTTATTAATTTTAAACAATGACAAAATAACGCCAAATCAAAACTAACCATAGCTCATTGTTTTATATCAATATCAAATATTTTAATGATATTTTATGAATTTTAATCATAAATAAATCTAAATTATCACAATGAGATCATGAATAATACGCTACTCATTATGGTCTGAATCCCTATTCAAAAGTATGCGCTTTACCTATAACTTTTGCTTTTTCAATAAAAAAAGCAGCTCAAAATGAACTGCTTTTCTCAATCTTGCAACTTAGATCCCATCTACTGTAAACAACAATCAAATTACATCTAAACCCTTAAAACGTGAGTGTATTCAGCCTTAATTTATTCAATCATAATTTACTCAATCTCATTCTAAAATTGGTCGTGCACCAATTTTCTGAACAGGTCGGCTATTGCTATGCCCGATACTGTCACTAAATGCCTTAATCTGTTCTTTTGATGCCTGTTGAATGTCTTTCATCACCAACCAACGAACACCTTCGGTACAAGGTGGCGTCGTTAGCGAGCCGTTAAAACGATAATAAGCTTGCTTGGTGATGAGAAAATCTGAAGCGATAATTTTAGATTGAGGTACTTTTACATCTCCTGATTTTCGAGGGAAGTCTGCCATCACTTTGGCAAGACTTATATTGCTTTTACCTTCATCAAACATGACACCAATAACAGCCAATTCACCATCATCAGAGACATGCACCATATGCATTTCCAATGGATATTGCTTTCCTTTAATCAGGTTTTCACTGGGTGTATGCAAATGAAATTGTTTCAAGTTAAAAGTTTTACCATCAACTATAAGTTTCGCACCCGCCTCAAAATTCACTTGAACGGTATGCCCAAGATTTACAATGTCTTTGACTGTCGCTTGATCTTTGTAATCAAATTTTAAGGGCTCTAATTCAGATTTGATGGTCTTATCGATATTGATCGGCGACTGATTTAAACCACTGCATGATGCATATTTAGAATTTAATTGTGCCCAATGCGCAGGTCCAAGTTCCTTGTCATAACTCCATTCTCCAGCCTCATCTGCTAAAGCTATAGAACTGACAAGCGTAGTTAATACACTGAGATATTTTAATTTTTTCATTTTAAAGTTACTCTTTTATTGTTTTTTCTTTATTGTATTTAAAGTCTGTTGTTTTAATCACGTTTAAAGACGTTTTTATTGTTTTTGATGCAATGAGCATCATCATTTACAGCATTGCGACTTACAACATTGCTCACTGCAAGCCCAATTTAAACATTGTTATTTACAGCGTTTAACAGCAGGTCTGTTAGTATAATTTGACCTAATTAACATTTACAGCGCACAGCAAGTACACGAACTTGAGTGAGTATAAAACCCACTCAAGTAAGAAAATAACTTATTTTTACATCACATTACAACCACAATTTTGCCCACATGATCACCTTTATCCATCGCAATATGCGCATCTTGTATTTGATCAAATGTAAAGGTTTTATAGATCATGGGGAGACATTCACCCTTTTCCCATAAAGGTAAAACAGTCTGTTTTAGACCACGGGCGATATCTGCTTTTTCTTCAGTATTACGTGCCCGCATCGTTGAACCTGTAATGGTCAAGCGTTTCATCATAATTTGACCAAGTTTTACATCTTTCGCCTTAGCACCACCCAAGAAAGCAATATAAACCAGACGTCCATCACGACGTAGTAAGTTCAAATTACGTTCCAAATAAGGTGCGCCGACGATATCTAAAACAATATCAACACCTGCATTGCCATTGGCTGCATTAATGACTTGTTCAAAATCTTGGGTTTTGTAATTAATTGCGGTGGTTAAATTTGAAATGGCTTGAACTTTCTCATCTGAACCGACAGTGGCAAACGTTTTCAATCCCAATGCCTTACATAACATCAGTGCTGTAGTTCCAATCCCACTACTACCACCATGAACCAATACAGTCTCACCCGCTTTAGCATGCGCCATTTGGAATACATTTGCCCATACAGTAAAGAATGTTTCAGGAATCGCCGCTGCTTGAACGAAGCTTACATTTTCTGGAATATTTAAAGTTTGACTCTCAGGGACAACACAATACTCGGCATAACCACCACCATTGGTTAAACCACACACCAGATCACCCACTTTAAATTGAGTCACCTGTTCACCTACCGCTTCTACAACGCCAGCCACTTCTAAACCAGGTACAGGTGTTACCCCTTTTGGCATCGGGTATAGGCCTTGACGTTGCAGTATATCAGGACGATTGATACCAAAAGCATGTACCTTTACGAGCACTTCATTTGCTGTAACTTTCGGCACTGGTACTTGCTCAAAAGCGAGTTTTTCTGGGCCACCAGCCTCAGTAATGATGACTTGGCGCATCTGCATTTGAGTCATTGAACACGTTCCTTTTATGCTACTTTTCAATTTCATTTATTTTATTGGAACATAAACAGCTCAACAAAAAAAGCCATATACAACTTGAGTTCAACGAAGCGTCATATTGAAAAAGCATCTTTAACTTCGATGCATACTTTAGAATAAAGATGTGCACGTAAACAGTTGCAAAATGCGTCGAAATGAATAAAATCCTCAAGAAAATTGAGTATTATTTAATCGCTAATTTGTTTAGTTTTTCTTAATTATGTATTATTCTAAATGCCAAATTTATTACATCAATTCTTTTCAAAAGCAATTTTGAATAGGAAAATTTCAAAAAAATAATTTTGATTATCAAAACACTAGTTCAATTTTCATAAGTTTCCGCCTTACAACATCCAATTATATAAGTTTAAATTTATTATTAAGTCATGTTTACGGATTTTAGACTAAATATAATTTGATCAGTGCTCATATTCACAAACATAATTATTTTATGTGAAACATTACGCATTAATTTTGATTTAAATAGGAGCTAAAGTCGTGGGTTTTAGGTTCTAGATAAAATTGATTAATAACATAAGAAACACAATTTATATAAAAATCGGATTGGAAGAATGTGACAATAAAATGAAAAAAAAATTAAGATTCTTTTAAATTGGAAAATAGGTGAAGCGCATTGCAATACAATGCTTTGATATTAATAACTTATTTTTTTTATTACTTTTATTGCTTGCTATATACTTTATTTTTATAGATTAACATTGACTACTGAAGTGGCAATTTTCATTACACTATATTACAAAGTGGAAATATTTTTACTACACATTGATTTTTTTTCATCCCATATACTTTAGACTTACTTAACAATAATCTGGAAATAAAAATGATTGAATTATCTCAAAAAGAAATTGATTCAGTATCTGGTGGTACATTAGGTCTAATCGGCAAAGTGGTCGCTTTCAAAGTAAACGTAGTTAAGTCAATTTTCTCTTGCCTAACTCCAAAACCACCTGTTTGCCAACCAGTACCTCAACCTTGTCCTCCTCAACCATGTCCTGAACCAGAGCCAGCACCAGAACCAGGTTGCGACGAAAATACTGGCGATCTATAAATACAAGCCACAGCTTTAATACATTACAGTCCCTTTCGTAAATTAATTCTTTAATTTATTAAATGACTTATGTCTTAAATAAGTAAGACCGCGGTTCGCTGGGGTCTTACTTTTTTTTATTAAGCTTCTGAATATTGAGTTTTTGACATGTGAACCAGTAACATTTCAACTTTTATCTTAAGCTCTACACTTATATAAAAGAAATTAAATCGATTTAAAATAAATAAATTAATCAATAATTTATATATTTTATGGTATGTATTTAGAATAACATTCTTGGCCAAGACTATACTTTGCTTTCTTAGATGAAAATTTTGCGCCCATATAGCAGAAAACAAATTTTAATGATCATTTTTTAATGTAATGCTCCAAATCAAAACAATATGAATTCATAAACACCCGAATACGCTAGCCTGATTTTATGATTTAAGGATTGAAACGATGTTTAAGAAAATAATGACCACGATTTGTGCCTTTGGCATCATCGCATTAGCGGGATGCAATGATGACGACAAAGCGCAACAAACGGATTCGAAGAAAAATCTACAACCTATTGTGATTCAAGGTGCACTGCCTATAGAAACTGAAAGTTTGGCAGCTAAACTCAGTGATACCACGGTTGAAACCGTTGGTGGTTGGAAATTTTGGAAAGGCACTTATCAAGGTTATCCCGTCATTATTTCTAAAACTCGTATGGGCATGAGCAATTCTGCTGCTGCGACAACCATTGCGATCACCCGCTACAACCCAGTTGCGATTATTAACCAAGGTACATCAGGTGGTCATGACCCTGCATTAAATGTCTATGATATTGTTTTGGGTAAATACACCACCAATATTGGTGCTTTTAGAACACCACAATTACCTGTGGGTGGTGGGTCCAATGCATTAAATTGGACTGAAGCTTTTGATGTTTTTCCTGAAGATGAGTCCGATCCTGAACCAATTGCCATCCGTAAATTTGAAGGTGATGCTGGTTTACTCGCAGCAGCACAAAAAGCCAAACTCAACTATAAAAAAGGTCAAGTTGTTGAAGGCACATTGGGCGCTGCAGATGTTTGGAATAATGAGTTAGATCGCATTGCTTTTTTCCACCAAAATTATGGAACTTCTGCCGAAGAAATGGAAGGCGCATCGGTTGCACAAATTGCAGCACAATTTAACGTTCCTTTTCTCGGTATTCGGGTACTTTCAAATAACATCACCAATGGCGGTGCATATGATGCAGGTACAGGTGAAGCATGTCAGGAATTCGTGCTTGATGTCGTGGTTGAATATATGAAAGCGAAACAACCAACAAGCTAAACCACTTATAAATCAATTTTTATTCAATATTTTAACCCGATATTAAAGTTGCTTGAATTCATCAAGCAACTTTAAAGAAACAAAAAAAACACACATCAAATTATTTATAGAAAATACCTTCTTATTTACAACACACGCCTTCTTTCATCTTTATAAAACATGATATTTATCAAATCGATATTTAAATATTTTATTTAACTCAGATTCTTATACAAATCATGATTAAATTTGTATGGTTTAGATTTGCTATATACTTGATTAAGCCAGATGCTAAAATAGCGAAAAATTAAATCTATAAATAGAAGAATATTCAATGACCACAGCATATTCAACATTCTTAGCTAAAAAGAAAACCGTACAAACGAAATCAGTTCAGAGTTATCTGATTCAAGGTCATAAAGTATGGTTAAAAAAAGCGTCGAAACGTCATTCGACTTGGATTTACTTACCTTTAAGATGGGCCTCGAAACTCCTTCGTTTGGAAGTACTTTCACCTATTCCAAATTTTGGTGGTGATGTTGCCATTGCTTGCGAGATTCAACGTCTAATTCAGTTACATACTCAGCATATTCGTGTTCCTCAAATATTAGCGCAAGATCATGATGCTTTTCTGATCAGCGATGCAGCTCCACCCAATGAACAGTGTGCTGAATTAGGTCTCACTTTAAAAAAGCAAAAGACCACTGCACAGCGTTTAGATGTGTATCGTAAAGCTATTCAAGCGTTACAGCAAACTCATCTACAACGGGCTTATTTGAGTGAAGCTTTTGCGCGGAATATATTGATTGATCAAGATCAAAACCTCACCTTTATAGATTTTGAAACCGACCCTGCTGCAGTGCTCACTATTGAACAATGTCAATCACGTGATTGGTTATGTTTTATTTTTTCGACAGCGGCTTATTTCAATCGCGATGAATTAGCTCAAGCCAGTTTGCTTATTACTCAAGTGTTGGCTGGGCATTCGCAATCCTTTGCTGAAGTCAGTCGTGTGGCTGGCAAAATCCAATGGATTGCAAAATTTAAGCCTGAAAAATTGGGTAAAGATGGTCTGCGTCTGATCAAATCGATTGAATTACTCGGCATGATTCAACATGAATATCAGTTGATATCATCACAACTCTTTAAATGAGTCTGAGTAATACTTTATTATTTTTCTACGCCATTCATTCATAAATACTCATTGTTTAAAAATTGATCATTTTCTTGCACGATAAGCTTTAATCATCGCATCGGTCACATCTTCTGGATAACACACTGGCGTTTGACCGCCTACACGGCTGTATGCACTGCGTTTACCACAACGACTTCCATTACGGGCCGTATTGTATGGGCAGGGACAATTTCCAGAATAGTTTTCAATGGATTCTTGAATAATTTTTTGCTTGATTGCTTCTGTATTTTGACTGTTCGATTTTGCTTCAGCTTGTGCGAAACAAGATAAAGCCATTAAAAATAATATTTTTTTCACAAATAATCCCCCATTCATCTATTTTAATGGGAAATGGTTTATGTGAAATATCAACCAAAACACAAATGTTTAATATTCAATCAAACAGTTCAATGAATCAGTAAATTTAAGCTTTCCATTTTCTTATTTCATCATTCATCTTTGTTTTCTTTAAGACCTTGTACAACATTGGGAAGAAATGAACGATGAAAGCCATTATAAGCTTCATTATTTTTTGCAGTAGATAATGGGAATATTCGAGTACCTAAAGATGCCCCACCATCGATTCGAATAGTCACACCAGAGATAAATTTTGATGCTTCTGAAAGTAAGTAGACTATCGCCGATGACACTTCAGACTCAGTCCCCATACGTTGTAGTGGAACGTGTTGTGCCATGCTTGGAATGACTTTTTCCGCCATGTCTCCTGTATAGGTATCCATGCCTGATGAGAGTATCCAACCTGGGGCAACGGCATTGACCCGTACACCTGATTTCCCCCACTCAACAGCAGCGGTTTTGGTCAGGTTATCCACCCCTGCCCGAGCTGCGCCTGAATGTCCCATGTTTGGCATTCCTCCCCACATGTCAGCGGTCATATTGACGATGCTTCCGCCATGCTGTTCCATCCACTGGTTATAGGCTTCTCGCATGAGGTAAAAAGTCGCATGCAAGTTATTTTTGATCACCGCATCAAAACCATTGGCAGAGATTTTTTCTAAATGGGCAGGAAATTGTCCACCTGCGTTATTCACCAAGCCATCCAGTCTTCCAAATTTTTCAATCACCTCAGCAATCATGGCTTTGACTTGGCTTTCATCTCGATTATCACAGGTTATAGCGTAGGCTTTACCACCATCTTCAGTAATTTCCGCCACGACTTTGTCGAGTTTTTCTTGGGTACGTCCTGTGATGATGACTTGTGCGCCAAGTGAAGTAAGTTCATGTGCGGTACAGCGTCCAATGCCTGAGCCACCACCTGTAATGATGATGACTTGGTTTTGAAAGGCTTTTGGGTTGAAGATGGAGTTATATGGTTTTTGCATTAAATTATTCTTTACTTCTTAATGTCATTATCTAAATTAAGGTTAACTGGTTTTCGACAACTATCTTAGAAATATCCAATTTTCAATCAATCTAGTAAGTTCTACATAATTTGTTGATGAAGCATTGTATTCAGAATCTTCTAAATAAGAATTTCCTAATAGATCGCTCAAATATTTTGTCAATGCATCAATATTTTTTAAATTTTCAACACTTTCGCCAGTTGTTAACAGTTTATTCACCAATCCAGCTAATATCATTGCAATAGAAATTTGAAATTTATAATTTCGACTCGAAATTCCATAAATTTCTCTTGAGAAGGGATATTCTACTTTTTCATTAATTTTGAGTACTAAATCATTAAACTGCCGAAAATATTCTTTCATAATATTAAAATTTTTATCGATCGCGATTTTTTTTTCTTCTCTTTTTACTTCTATTTGAGTTACATCAGAATTAACAGACTTAGTTTCATACTCTAATTCCAATTTATTCAATTCATCTTCAAATTCAGCTTTTTGCTTCATATATGAATCAGCATATTGGGGGGATTTTTTTAATTGATCACTAAACCCAAACTCAAGAATATTAAAAATGACAAAGATACTTTCTTGTATTTTTTTCTTTAAAAATCTATCTTGAGTGGCATTATATATTACACCTAATTTTTTTAACTCATCACGTGTGTAAATATCGAAATCAGATACTTGCGTACAAATCATCTTTGAAAAGCTATTAACATACGAGTTAAACTTTGATCCATATACAGCATTACGAATTTCCTGTGGTGTAAGTGGTTTTGTCCCTTTGTTGTATCTATTAAAAATCTCCAACTCAAAAACTTTACCAGGAAATTCTTTAAAAATAATTTGTTGAATATTTGCTGAAATAATTTTTTCTTTAATTTCAGACTCTAAATCTTTGAAATATTTATCATTTAAGTCAGCACATAACTTCAACCCTTGTAATTTAAACTCATTATTAATATATCTATAAAATGCTGTCAGTCTATGTTGCCCATCAACCACATTCAGAACCTGAATTCCTAAAAAACGTGTATTAGCCAAAAATATGGGCGGAACAGGAATACCCACTATAATAGATTCTACTAATAAGCTTTCATCAGCAATAGTATATCTATATTCACGCTGATAATCGGGTTGAACAATAATGGCATCTACATAATCAAACCTTTCATCTTCTGACAGCTCTTCTATATCCTTATTGGTTAATTCTTGAAGTCTTAATCCATGTTTAATTTGTTTATTTAAATCTCGAATTGAGCTATTTCTATCCTTTGGATCAATTTTTGGAAAATTCATTTATTCCTCCATTCCTTTTAAATATTCTTCAATATTTCTTTTCAGCATAATATCTTTTGAAACCGATGAAAGCTCAGGATATATGGATGAATAACCAATACCTAGTGACGATAATGACTTTAAGATATCTTTTTTACTTTCTTTATTTATTACTAATTTTTTTAAAACATTTTGATTTGCTATATCTTCTAATGGCTGATTATTTTCTTCTTGAAAATAAACAAAAAGCCCATTTTGAGCATTAATTCGTTCATGTATTTTATGACAAGTAACTACTACTGGCGTAGTCGCCTGATCAATTTCTTGTGCATTATCAGCTAAATTTAAAACCTTCTTACTTGAACCATCAGTACCCTGCAAATTTAAAGCGCAAGGATCTAAAAACCAAATAACCCCATTTTCAGGTTCTCTTTCATTAAATGAATTTTCTAATGCAAACATTAGAGAGATGATATGAGAATATGTGAAATCTAATAATCTTGTTGGAATTCCATAATGTTGGGCATAAATCATCCATTCATTATCATGCTTTAGAAAATTTACATTTGTTATATAAGGATGAGAATTTACCTTAAAATCATCCAAAAACCTTTTAATATCTATTTTCCTAAATAATCTATTACCATTTTCATCGTATCTAAACGCACTAGGCAATAATGTATAGCTTTTAGATTGACCTCTTGATAAAGAATAATTCCTAGGTAAATCTTCTAAATAGGCTATAAATTCACTTAATTTTTCAATTTCACAAATTTCCATCTTCATATTTATCTTGGTACTTTTAATTTTATTGTATAAAAAAAATCCACTTATTAAAAGTGGATTTTTACATCAATTCAGACTCTTACAGACGAACCAATTCCACAATCTTCTCGGCCAATGCTTCAGCAGACTCATCCGCAAAAGTAACATCAGTCCCTTCAGCAACAGTTGTGATAACCACAATACCTGTCTCACGAAGCAATGCCACTTGAGCAGCATCTAGACCTGCCTTCGCAATTGCCACAATACCTTGTTGAAGCAACAAATTCTCAATCGCTTGCGCATTTTCCAATGCCTTTTCAGACACAGTTACCGCAGCAGGTTTTTGACCCAAACGAGCAGCACGATCTTCAGCAGTTACAGGAGTTGTATGCGCAGACCATTCAACAGACGCTTCCACCATACCTGCACCAATCGTCACATTGTTTAAACGATCAATGAAGATAAACGAACCTGTATAACGGCTGTCTTGATAACGGTCAAATACCACTGGCGCATCAAATTCAACAGTTACATTGGCAATCGCATTTAACTCAAGGTGATCCACTTGCATTTGTTCAAGCGTGTTCACATTGGTACGGAAGTTAATCGCTGTGACTTTTGCAGGAACAGTTTGTGTACCAATCTTGATGTTGTACAACTTGCCAATCACAAGTGGTTGGTCAGCCATCCACACCACAGTCGCTTGAACTGAACGAGAAATCGCTGGAATGCCTTGATCTGCACGGATCAACACGTTACCACGTGATACGTCAATCTCATCATTCAACGTCAATGTCACTGCTTGACCTGCAAATGCACGATCAAGGTTACCATCAAAGGTGACGATTTCTTTAACCGTCG
Organism: Acinetobacter shaoyimingii; assembly: GCF_011578045.1. Classification (NCBI taxonomy): domain Bacteria; kingdom Pseudomonadati; phylum Pseudomonadota; class Gammaproteobacteria; order Moraxellales; family Moraxellaceae; genus Acinetobacter; species Acinetobacter shaoyimingii. Next base: position 1,012,321 of record NZ_CP049801.1, on the reverse strand, counting down.
ATTTCTTACCAGAAGGTAATGCAACAATCTCATCGCCCACTTTCACTTCACCAAGCGCAACAGTACCCGCAAAACCACGGAAGTCGAGGTTCGGACGGTTCACATATTGCACTGGGAAACGGAAATCATGCTTCACGGTGTCACGGTTAATTTCAACCGACTCAAGCGTACCCATTAAGGTTTCGCCTGTATACCACGGTGTATTTGCAGATTTGTTCACCACGTTGTCACCATTTAACGCAGAAATTGGCGTAAAGATGATGTTCGATGGTTTACGGTCGCCCAACTGTGCAACGAAGTTTGCATAGTCGACTTGAATTTCATTGAAGCGAGCTTCAGAGAATTCCACCAAGTCCATTTTGTTGATTGCAACAATAATGTTCTTAATACCCAGCAAGCTTGCAATATAAGTATGACGGCGAGTTTGAGTTTGCACACCATAACGCGCATCAATCAAGATGATCGCAAGGTCACAGGTAGATGCACCTGTTGCCATGTTACGTGTGTACTGCTCATGCCCTGGCGTATCCGCAATGATGAACTTACGTTTTTCTGTTGAGAAATAACGATACGCTACATCAATGGTAATCCCTTGCTCACGCTCTGCTTGTAGACCATCTACAAGTAAAGCCAAGTCAGGTGCATCACCTGTCGTACCGACTTTTTTCGAGTCACGTGTTACCGCTTGCAATTGATCTTCATAAATCAATTTTGAATCGTAAAGTAGACGACCAATTAAAGTCGATTTACCATCGTCCACATTACCGCAAGTTAAAAAACGCAATAAGTCTTTATTTTCGTGCTGTTTTAAATATGCCAAGATGTCTTGGCTAATTAAATCTGATTGATGAGACATTGCTCAAAACTCCACATATTCTTTAGAAATCGGTTGCTTAGTCTTCTAATCCCTCTAAATCTCCCTTTAGTAAAGGGAGACTTTACTCCGTTCTTTTAGGAGTTCCCCTTCTTTATCAAAGAAGGGGTTAGGGGAAGATTTTGAAGATGCCTAGAAGTAACCCTCTTGCTTCTTCTTCTCCATCGAACCTGCTTCATCATGGTCAATCATACGACCTTGACGTTCTGAGCTGGTTGCCAAGAGCATCTCTTGAATAATTTCCGGCAAGGTATTGGCAGTTGATTCAACTGCACCTGTTAACGGGTAACAACCTAAAGTACGGAAACGAACCGATTTCATTTGTGGAACTTCACCATCTTTCAAAGGCATACGCTCATCATCCACCATAATCAGTGTACCGCTACGCTCAACCACAGGACGTTCTGCAGCCAAGTATAAAGGTACCAGTGGAATGCTTTCCAAGTAGATGTATTGCCAAATATCAAGCTCAGTCCAGTTTGACAATGGGAATACACGAATACTTTCGCCTTTGTTCACTTTACCGTTGTAAAGATTCCAAAGTTCAGGACGTTGGTTTTTCGGATCCCAACGGTGTTTGGTATCACGGAATGAATAGACACGTTCTTTGGCACGTGATTTTTCTTCATCACGACGTGCGCCACCAAAGGCAGCATCGAACTTGTATTTATCCAAAGCTTGTTTTAAGCCTTGAGTTTTCATGATGTCCGTATATTTAGAACTACCGTGATCAAATGGATTGATCCCAGCATCTTTACCCTCTTTGTTCTGGTGTACAATCAAATCGAAACCATGGGTTTTTGCCATGTTGTCGCGGAATTTGATCATGTCTTTGAACTTCCAGCCTGTATCGACATGCAACAGTGGGAATGGAAGTTTCGCTGGGTAGAACGCTTTGAGCGCAAGATGGAGCATGACTGCTGAATCTTTACCAATTGAATACAGCATGACCGGATTTTCAAACTCGGCAGCAACTTCGCGGATGATATGAATACTCTCAGCTTCGAGCTGTTTGAGATGAGTAAGTCTTTCCTCATTTAACGACATGGAGAACACCAGCTTAGAAAAACGTGTACTTATGACACTTTTGAAAATTTATATTCATTATAGTGATTTAGACTTCCTTCCTTTTGCTTGTTTTTTCATATTAATATATAAAAATATCATAAACAAAAACTGGAATAGGAGAACAAGTTGACTATAAAGATTATATCGCTCACCGAATGCACATATTCGGCGTGGCTTTCGCTGTGGCAAGGTTACCTGACTTTTTATCAAACTGCATTATCTGAACAGCAAACAAAACTGACTTGGGAGCGACTATTGGATAATAATCATACAAATATGTTTGGTTATGCCATTCAAGTTGACGATCAAGTGGTTGGATTTGTTCATTTAATCTCTCATGACAGCACATGGACAACTTTGCCCTATTGCTATCTGCAAGATTTATTTATCCATAATGATTATAGAAATCAAGGGCTGGCTCGTCGTTTAATCGAGCATAGTTATGCAGTCTGTACAGGCAAATTTGACCGTGTTTATTGGCTGACACATGACAGCAATCATACAGCTCAGTTACTTTATGATCGAATTGCGAGCAAAACAGGTTTTATCCAGTATAAAAAAGCTCTACATTAACTTTTTCTATACGCCTTGTTTTTTTCCTTATGAACAGCAAAACACTTGAACACATTCAACAACGTTTAGAACAAGCCAAACTTGCAGGTCATATTTATCAGCAAGATCAAATTTTAGTTTTGCAAGAGCCATTTACTGAAGATGGCGCTGCATTGAATATTTTTGTTCAACACGACTTAACTGCTGATCAACTCGGTTTGCAGTTTGGTCTTAACGTTCTAGATGAACAGATCGAATTTCTCATTGGCGTGACACATAGCAATCAAGATCGCAGTTCTGAAATTGGCACATGGAATTTAAAAGGCGAACAAAAGGCGTTTAACTTATGTTATGCCTTTTACAACTATCCAAAACATTTTTATCTATTGCGCTGTCCATTACATGCCAACACAGATCAAGTCACCGAGATGATCACCTCTCAATTGTTCGCTCAGGCTGAACTTGATTTTTTAAATACAGCATTGAAAACCAATCCGATGGGTCTGCAACATCAATGGATGAAGGATTATATTTTAGAGCTTAGTTTAGAAATGAAAGTTCGTATTCAAACAGCGTTGAACTAAGTTAAAACAAAACCTATTTATCCTGCATAAGAAAGCCCCATCAAATGATGGGGCTTTTTTATCGATCTGATGAGTTTAAATCGAATTTACTTAAACAAATCTTTATCTAATGGAATTTCGACACCAATCGATGCACCACCATCATTACCTCGACGGTCAGAATCTGCAACCCAGCCATTGATTTTCAGTGGAATTCGAGGCGATACATAATGTGTCCACGTTAAATCAAGTGCTTTAATATCATCATCCAATGGAAATGCATGATTGATCACTCGATTACTTTGATTCACTTTCGCAAAAAGCACGCGACCACTGAGTCGATTCATTGGATCAAATCGAATATCACCACCGACCGAGACCATTTGACCATCTCCCCCTAAGGCATGCGCCAAAGGGAAACCATGTTGATAATAGCCATCTTTATAAATGTAATGGGTATATGAAATACCATCGACATGACCATTGGTTCGGGTATCTGCCCATTCAGCATAGACTTGATACGGTAAATCATTGACAGTGGATGAATAATCTACACCAGCCAAATACATTTTCTTGGCAGGCAGCAATCCCGCTTCATCTTCACCCACGTATTGACCATAGACACTCATCGGAACATTCAACCATTGATTCAGATTCAAACGTGCATCAAAACCCGCAATCTGGTTAGATTTATCGAGGTCACCATTGTCAAAGTTATCATTGCCTTTGATGGCATTCCACAAAGTATCAAAGCTTTCTGAACGCCCTTTACCACCCCATTGCATAGAACGTGATGCACCCAATTCCAAATACGGTAATGGTTGAGCCGTTAAACGTAGACCTAATAATTTCGTATGTGGAATGGCAGCATAGTCATCTAATTGACCCGCAAAGGCTTGGTATTGCCAAGGTCCAATCCATGACAACCACTTTGTTTCAAAAGCTTTTTGTTCTGCACGCTGAGCAGTAAACCCATATACAGGACGACTCGCATCTCCTCGAATTAAGCTTCCGTCATGACCAGGACCCCAATAGGTCGGGATTTGACCCGCAATTAACCATTGGTTCCAAAGTTTCCCCGCCAAATAAGAACCTTCAACATTGACGTCATGATCAGATTCAATTTGTTTTTTGTCTTCAGCATTAATGCGTAATCGGGCATCCCAATTTGTGCCACCCGCATTGAATTCTAGATTACCCACATATTGTGCTTTACGAGAATCAGCAAAATTTTGTGGTAAATTTTTGTCATCACTTTCAGCAAATAAACCCAATTTTGCAGTTTGATTTTGACGTTCTAAGGCATCTTTAATCGAATCAATCACTTTCTGTTGCGTACGATTCTGAACTTGTGCATTGATGAGTGCACGCTGAATTTCATCCCCACTCATAGGCCAAGTGGAGGTACTAATTTGAATCACCCCTTGTTGATTTAACCAGTTTAGATCAGTGCGAAGATTTTCGTCATTGAGTACTAAACCTTGTGCAAATAAAGGTAATGACAAAGCCGAACAGAGAGCTGTCATTAAAAATTTTTGAGTTGTTTTTTTAGGAAAAAGCATATGCTTTGAGATCTTATATATTGAGTAATGGTTAAAATTAAGTCCCTTATAGCTCGATATATACGTTTAATAAGTTGTGACTTTGTATGCATTTTGTAATTATTGTATGATTTATTCACCACTATTATTCTATTATAAAAACGCTATGCTCACGCATAAAATGGATATACCCTATTTCATAATTGATCGTTTAAATTCTTTTTTTACCAGCTAAACTCAGTATTTTATCAACTAAACTCAGTACATTGACTGCATAAATGCATAACATCACATATGTTTTGATCAAAAAAAGCCACTCCTATGAGTGGCTTTTTTACAATAAATTCAACTAATCAAACTTCAATACCGATCAATGATCTTTACGACGCATATGCGGGAATAAAATCACATCACGAATACTTGGCGCATTGGCAAATAACATCACAAGACGGTCAATACCAATCCCTTCACCTGCTGTCGGAGGTAAACCATATTCAAGTGCTTCAATAAAGTCAGCATCAAAATGCATTGCTTCATCATCACCAGCATCTTTTTCAGCAACTTGAGCTTGGAAACGTTCAGCTTGGTCAATTGGATCATTTAATTCTGAGAAACCATTTGCCAACTCACGACCACCAATGAAGAATTCAAAACGGTCAGTAATATGAGGATTGTCATCATTACGACGTGCAAGTGGTGATGTTTCCGCTGGGTATTCTGTAATAAAGGTCGGTTGACGAAGTTGAGTTTCAACAGTTTCTTCAAATACAATCGTTTGAAGTTTGCCTAGACCAAAACCAGGTTTAACTTTCTCTTTCAACTCTTCTTCAACAAATGTCGCTAGGAATTCACGGTCACCGACATTTTCAGGTGTGAATTGCGGATTATGTTCAAGAATGGCATCGAACATTGAGATTTTCTTAAATGGACCTTTGAAGCTATATACTTCATCGCCATAAGGAACGTCAGTTGAACCTAAAATATCGATCGCTAATTTTTCAAGCATGCTTTCAGTCAAAGCCATGAGGTCTTTGTAATCTGCATAGGCTTGGTAGAATTCGATCATGGTGAATTCTGGGTTATGACGTGTAGATACACCTTCGTTACGGAAGTTACGGTTAATTTCAAAGACACGTTCAAAACCACCGACCACCAAACGTTTTAAGTAAAGCTCAGGTGCAATACGTAAGAACAATGGCATATCTAAAGCATTATGATGCGTTTCAAATGGACGCGCTGAAGCACCACCAGGGATGATATGCATCATTGGTGTTTCAACTTCCATATAACGTTCATTGGTCAAGTAGTTACGAATACCTGAAACCACTTTTGCACGAATCTCAAACGTTTTACGCGTTTCTTCGTTGACGATAAGATCTAAATAACGTTTGCGGTATTTTGCTTCAGTATCTGTAAGACCGTGGAATTTATCAGGAAGCGGACGAAGTGATTTAGTCAGTAATTCAAAATGTTCGATATGAACATAAAGATCACCTTTACCTGAACGACTGATATAACCTTTAATCGCGATAATATCGCCAAGGTCTAGACTCTTGATGGTGTTTAAATCATCTTCAGCCAATTCTTTACGCGGTACATAAAGCTGAATACGGCCTGTCATGTCTTGGATCACAATGAATGAACCACGGTTCAACATGACACGACCAGCAACAGACACATACGTTTTTTCGCCAGCTTCAATCTCTTCTTTAGATTGATCTGCAAATTGTTCTTGTAAATCTTGTGCGTAGTGCTCACGTTTAAACGTGTTTGGCCAAGGGCTTACACCCTTTTCTTGAGCATGCTGTTCAATATGCTTTAACTTGGCATGACGCTGTGCAATTAAATCGTTTTCGGAAATAGCGGGTTCTGAAGTCGATTGAGCGTTATTTTGCGTCATTTCTGCCTCGAATATGTATGAAAAAAACGGAAGTTGCATAGCATAGCAGATTTACAAGCCAAAACGCAGTACTCGTCACCGCAAATTTATTAAATTCAAGATTTCAATACATTTTTATCCATTCGTATTTCAAGAATTGAGTGAGTCTTGCTGAACATGATTCGACATTTAACCCACATATATATGATGTCAGATATTATTAAACGCATTCATACACATCTATGGATTGAGTCATTCACAAGTACATACCACCCTCGAGAGCGTTGTATCCAAGTAATCTGAGTAATCTATGTGTAATGTAAATAGATACATCCATATTTCTTGTGGTTCATGTAGTGAATTACATCAAATATTTTGCACGCTGAACAAATCTGAATTTCACAGCATCTATTACAACCTTTTTGTGTTGTTCTAGCCTATATCACAATACACTCTTAGCTAAAATACCAACAAAACCTAGACTTAAGCCTGATGCACAATCCTATATTTCGCTCACCAAGCTATACTTGGTGATCTAAACTTAAAAAATGAGCACAAAAACATCACAACCAGACTTTTTTAAGATTTCGAAATAAACATGCTTAGACCAAATGCTAAGTTCACAGATGCGCTAAAAAACATACAATAAAAATGGAAAAGTAAACTAAAAGTACTTGATAAATAATTGCCACAATTTGACATGAATAGACGTGACGAAAGATATTACAATGATGACAAATAACACAAAAATCTTATTTATACATGGACTTGATTCATCACGTGAATCAACAAAATTTCATGCCATTGATTCAAAAAATAAGTTTTGTATCGATGTGGATTACCGTAATTTAAATTATGAAACGGTCGAAACATTTTATCAGGACATCATCGAAAAAATGAAACCTGAAATTCTGGTCGGACACAGTTTAGGTGGCTATTGGGCATTAAAAATGTCGAAACAGTTTCAGTTACCCGCTGTTGTTGCAAATCCAAGCCTCGCACCCAATTTTCGTGAAGATTATCCAGAAATTATGGATGATGAGTTAAATCACGATATTCCGCAGTTTGCTTATATCGAGTTGGGCGATGAGATTTTAGATATGCACATCACTGCAGATCGTTTAGAGTCATTTATGCAAGTCGAAGCTGTCGATGGTGGGCATCATCGCTTAGCCCAACCTGAAAATATGAATAAATGGATTCAGCAAATTGAACAGTATTTTATTGAGCATTAAAAAAGCCTTATCGAAATAAGGCTTTTAAATATTGAATGATTGAACCATTTAATTAGACAGATTCAACTTCAGCAACTTCAACTTGAGGCATTGATTTATCATCTAAAACAGACCAAATATCCATACCCAAGTCAGCATGTAAATCTGGAAGATCAAGGAAAATACTTGCGCCTAAAACTGTATGTTGGCATTTACTCATCAATTGATTGACTGCTTTTAATGTACCCCCTGTAGCCAGTACATCGTCCACAATAATCACTTTTTGCGGTTGAATATTTGCAGACATTTCCAAACGGTCCATGCCATATTCTAAGCTATAACCTACTCCAACCACTGGTGGCGGTAATTTCCCTGCCTTACGAACCAATAACAGTCCTTTGCCAGTACGCTGTGCCAAAAGACTTGCTAAAACAAAACCTCGTGCTTCAACAGCGACAAAACTTTCCACTTCAGCCAACTTTTCAGTTGGAATACTTTCAATAAGTGCATCGGTTAAAGGACCAATGTTACTCATAAATAATGGTGTCAAGTCGAAGAAACAAATACCAGGTTTTGGGAAATCTTGGACCGTACGAATGTGAGACCACAAAGCTGTAGACGAGTTTTTCATGGGAGAAATGAAATAAGAAAAGGAATAGCATCATTTTAACGATTTTTAAGCAAAAAATATAGATGATTGTCTTTTTAAGTTGCAGTGAAATTTCATAACGTATTGTTTTATATCAATGCATTTTTAAAATAAATGGAAGTTATGCTGTTCATTAAATATAATTTTGAATTATTTCTGCATCATTTTTGTCTGCCTTATTTCTTTCTTTATACGCATGAGTCACTTAAATTCAAGGATCACGCCTGTGCATCATCTTCTTAAAAATGAATACGATTTAAGCTCTTAACTCACTATTCGATGCGTAATATGGCTAAAAAGTCATATCTTTTTAGGTCGACAATTCGCCTAAAGCGCACGTGTTTTGTCCTTCTCTGCCATTCTGCTTGAAGTTTAGTAGTTTAAACTCCGTTATTTACTTTACTTTCGTTATAGAACTGCGTAAAAATTTGCATTTATATGTACGACGTTTAAAGTCATATCAATTGAGTCAGGTACAAGCGGTGTTTATTTACTAGCCAGTACTTTTCACGGTTAGTTTTGGAGAATTAGATGAAAAAATATCAATGCATCGTATGCGGTTGGATTTATGATGAGGCACAAGGTTGGCCTCAAGACGGTATTACCCCTGGTACAAAATGGGAAGATATCCCAGATGACTGGACCTGCCCTGATTGCGGCGTTTCAAAAGCTGATTTTGAAATGGTGGAAATCTAAATTGATATTAAAGACCATGTTTTCATGGTCTTTTTTATGCATTTTTGTTTTAAATCATGTATTGGTTTGATTTTTAGACCATGCTTTCATGACAAACAATGCCATTCAATATCTTTCGTTTTTTACATGCTAAAGTGATACACGGTAAAAGTTTAATAAAAATCGATTGATTTAATTCTTAAATTTCTTTGTTCAATGTCTTGGGTTTTAATCCCAATTCAATTGAGTAATGAAATAGAAAATCAGGATTTCAAGCCCTTTAGCCCTTAGATTAGATGAATTTGTAAATTTATTTGGAGTGTTATATGCAACCTATCGTCATTATTGGTTCGGGAATGGCAGGTTATACATTGGCGAGAGAATTTCGCAAATTAAACCCAGAACAGCCCCTAGTCATGATTAGTGCGGATGACGCTGCAAACTATGCGAAACCAACACTTTCAAATGCGTTAGTGGGCAATAAAGTTCCAGATCAAATTGCATTGGGTGATGCCACTAAAATGGCCACTCAACTCAATATGCAAATTCTCACACATACTTGGGTAAAATCAATTGATCATCAAGCGCATGAGTTGACCCTTGAGCATGAAGGACAAACCACAACTCAAGCTTACTCAAAATTGATTTTGGCCGTGGGTGCAAATCCGATTCGTTTGGCCATTGCCGGTGATGGCAGTGATGATATTTTAGTGGTGAATTCACTGGTAGATTACCGTAAATTCCGTGAAAATTTAGATCAGTGTTCTGATAAACGTGTCGTGATTTTAGGTGCTGGCCTAATTGGTTGTGAGTTTGCCAATGACTTACAAAATACAGGTCACAAAGCCACTGTGATTGATTTAGCACCACAACCTTTGGGTCGTTTGCTTCCTGCTCATGTTGCCGGAGCATTCCAGCAAAATCTCGAAGAAACTGGCATTCAATTTGTTCTGAGCACAACGGTTGAAAAAGTTTCTAAACATCCTGAAAAAGGTTATGTGGTCACTTTAGCCAATGGTCAAAATTTAGTTGCTGACGTGGTATTGTCAGCCATTGGATTACAACCCAATATTTCTTTAGCAAAAGCTGCTGATATCAATACCAGCCGTGGTGTGATTACCAATACCCTGCTTGAAACCAGCAAAGAAGACATTTATGCCATTGGTGACTGCGCTGAAGTGAATGGTACGCTCCTGCCTTACGTGATGCCATTGATGCAGCAAGCACGTGCATTGGCTAAAACACTTGCGGGTCAGACCACACCTGTACATTACCCAGCAATGCCTGTTGCTGTTAAAACACCTGCTGCACCATTGACTGTACTCCCTGCTCCACTTGGCGTAGATGTCACATGGGAAACAGAAGAATTTGATGATGGCATGATTGCTAAAGCAACAGACAGTGAAAACACCTTGCGTGGTTTTGTTCTGTTGGGAGCGACTGCAGGAAAACAGCGCTTAACGTTGACAAAACTGGTGCCAGATTTGATCCCTGCTAGGGTTTAATATTTGATAAAGATGAAAAAAGGTGAGTCAATTGGGATTCAAATAGACTCACCCTCAGGAGCTATAAAAATGAATAATTCACTCCAATACAGCATTTCTCCCTACACACCGTTTATGCAAGAAACCACTGTCGATTTGGGCAATGGGATTCAACTACACGTTGAAATCGGTGGAAAAACCGATGATCCTGCGATCATCTTGATTATGGGCTTAGGCGCTCAAATGTTGTTTTGGCCTGATTTTTTCTGTAAATCACTGATCGATCAGGGTTTCCGTGTTATTCGTTTTGACAATCGAGATATTGGCTTATCTTCTAAAATTCGTCATAAAGGACCGCGTCTAAATACCTTTAAACTGATGGGTCGTTTTGCCTTTGGTTTAAGCAACCAAGGTTCTCCATATAATCTATACGATATGGCAGATGACGTGGCTTTATTGATGGATCGCTTGGGTATCGCAAATGCCAATATCATTGGTGCCTCTATGGGCGGGATGATTGCACAAATTTTTGCGGCTAAACATCCTGAAAAAGTGGATAAAGTGGCGTTATTGTTTACCAGTAATAATCAGCCTTTTTTACCACCACCTTTTCCAAAACAGTTATTTAGTTTAATTGGAAAGCCCGCATCACGTGATGAAGATGGTATTATTAACCATAGCTTGAAAGTATTTAATGTAATAGGCTCACCTGGTTACATTAATCAAGTCGATGCGTTGCAAACTGCTCGCAAGTTATATCAGCGCAGTTATTATCCTGCTGGTGTACTTCAACAGTTTTTAGCAATATTATGTACGGGTTCACTGGTTCAAATTGATAAACAGATTCAAAAACCAACCCTTGTGGTGCATGGTTCGAAAGATCGTTTATTGCCGTCAAGTCACGGAAAGGCAGTTTCAAATGCGATTTCTGGGGCAAAATTTGAATTAATTGAAGGAATGGGGCATGATATTCCTGCACACTTCATTCCACAACTCAGTGGATTATTTGCAAAACATTTTAAATGATAAACATTAGGACACTATGGCTGCATTACCATCCCTAAGACAGCTGTCATATCTAGTGACTCTGTCTGAAACGTTGCATTTTACAGAAGCAGCACGTCGTTCATTTGTCACGCAATCTACGCTTTCAGGCGGGATTATGGAGCTTGAACGTTTATTGGGTGGCGTACTCGTTGAGCGTGATCGTCAAAATGTACGTTTAACCCCGCTAGGCGAACAAGTGGTAGCACGAGCTCGTGTCCTACTTGCAGATGCGCAAGATCTCATGCGTCTGAGTCGTGAAATGAGTGAACCACTGACTGGTGACTTACACTTAGGTATTATTCCAACGATTGCTCCATTTATTTTGTCGCAGTTATTGGAAGAAGTGCATAAAGAGTTACCTAAGATTCAACTTCATTTACACGAAGCGCAAAGTGAACATTTGGTTGAAAAACTTGAGCATGGCAACTTAGACATGATCATGTTGGCTTTACCATTTGATACCCGTGGTTTAAAAGTTTCTGAAATTGCAAAAGAAAGTTTATTCCTTGTGTGTAACCGTGCGGATCAGAAATCAATTCATGCTAAAAACTTAGATGACCTTGATTTATCGCATTTAATGCTTCTTGAAGAAGGTCATTGTTTACGTGATCATACTTTAAGTGTTTGTCCAATTGGTGAACGTAAAAATTCACACCGCTTAAATGCAAGTTCACTGCCGACACTTGTGGAAATGGTGAGTTCTAATCTTGGCTTTACCCTACTACCTCAAATTGCAGTCAACACCAGTATGTTGAAAAACAATGAACATATTGTGGTAAAACCAATTGAACATGCGCCGACACGTGTATTGTCGTTGATCACTCGCAAAAGTACACCGCTTCAAAGTGAATTTGATGTATTACTGCGAGTTTTGCAAAAAATCACTTCAAATTTGACTTAAGCTTTAATATTAAGCATTAAAAAAAGGAGCCTTGTTGCTCCTTTTTGTTTTACTGCTCTAGTGTCATGTTCAAATACATTATTTGAAAATTTCCAATAGTGTTTGTTGTGCATTATGAGGCTCTTCGCCTTCTTTCAATTCTGCACGTACCCAAGTACCATCGCCATTGAGCAACCATGCTTGCTGGTTATCTTTCATATAATTCAGCAAACCGTGCTGATAAATATGTTTTTTGAAGCTTGGCTCTTCAATTGGGAAACACACTTCGACACGATTAAATAAATTACGATCCATCCAATCTGCACTAGAACAATATAATCGAGAGTTTCCATCATTACTGAAGTAATACACGCGTGTATGTTCTAAGAAACGTCCGACAATTGAGCGCACTCGAATATTTTCAGACAGTCCTGGTAAACCTGGTCGTAAACAGCAAATTGAACGAATAATCAAATCAATCTGTACACCAGCTTGTGATGCTTCATAGAGTTTATTAATGAGCTGAACTTCGGTTAATGCATTGACCTTGACAATAATTTGCGCTTTTTTCCCTGCTTTAGCGTGATTGATTTCATCATCGATAAAACTCAGCAACTGTGCGTGCAAGGTGAAAGGCGCATGCAGAAGTTTTTTCAACTTCGCCATTTTTCCCATGCCTGTCAATTCTTGGAAAATACGATGTACATCTTCACACAGCTCTTTTTGCGTGGTCATTAAACCGTAGTCGGTATATATACGGGCATTGGTGGCATGGTAGTTCCCGGTGCCTAAATGCACATAACGCACCAGCTTGTTGTTTTCACGGCGTACCACCAAAATCATTTTGGCATGGGTTTTATAACCCACGATACCGTATACAACAACCGCTCCTGCTTCTTGCAATACATTTGCCACTGCAATATTCGATTCTTCATCAAAACGTGCACGCAGCTCAATGACAGCAGTCACCTCTTTGCCGTTACGCGCAGCCTCAGCCAAAACTTGGACAATTTCTGAGTCAGGACCACTACGGTATAAAGTCTGCTTAATCGCAAGTACTTGCGGATCACGTGCAGCTTCACGTAATAAATTGATGACTGGGGCAAAAGATTCAAACGGATGATGTAGCAAAATATCTTGCTTTTTCATCGCAGAAAAAATGTTTTCAGATTTTTTTAAAACTTTAGGAATGACTGGTGTATGTGAATCATAACGCAAGTGCGGACGTTTAAAATTGGTGAGTAACCGTGCTAAATTTACAGGACCATCGACTTTATAAAGTTGTGCTTCGTGTAAATCAAACTCGTTAAGCAAATAATCATAAATATGTTTCGGGCAATTTTGCGTCACTTCTAAACGCACAGCACGACCAAAACGACGTGAATTCAACTCACCTTTAAGTGCTTTGGCTAAGTCTTCAACATCTTCATTTAAGGCTAAATCAGCATTACGTGTAACACGGAACTGATAACACCCTGTTGCGGTCATGCCCGGGAATAAATCCGACACATGCTCATGAATGATTGCTGAGAGCATCACATGGTGCTCTTTACCATCGGTCAACTCATCAGGTAAACGTACCACTCGTGGCAATGAACGTGGTGCAGGAACAACAGCCAAATCGATCTGACGACCAAAGGCATCTTTGCCTTCCAAAGTGACAATAAAGTTCAGACTTTTATTGACCAAACGGGGGAAAGGATGTGCAGGATCGAGGCTGATTGGTGTTAAAACAGGTGCTACTTGTTCTTGGAAATATTTTTTCACCCATTGGGATTGAGCAGGTGTGAGCTCACCACGTCGTAAGAAACAAATGTCTTCTTCACGCAATTTCGGAAATATTTCATCATTTAAAATACGATACTGACGTTCTATCGCAGCGTGTGTGGTTTGTGAAATTTTTTCTAGTACTTGCTTTGGCGTAAGGCCATCTGGGCTTCGACTTTCATTGCCAAGTTCAAGTTGCTCCATAACTCCAGCAACACGAATCTCAAAAAACTCATCCATATTACGCGAGAAGATCAATAAAAAATTCATGCGCTCCAAAAGCGGATGTAAAGGATCAACCGCTTGTTCTAAAACACGCAAATGAAAATCGAGAATCGATAATTCGCGATTAATGTATCGTTCATTATAAGTATATTCAGTGGGGATATTCGAAACTGCGGTATTCATACCACTAACCTGCATGCAAATGATCTGTATTTAGTATGCTTCAAAATTATGACAATTTCATAAAAAAAGCCCATTTATTTGGGCTTTTTCTTTCAATTTATGAGCTAAGCTACTTTTTATTTCGGAATATGACTATAACGCATATATCTTAAGATCAGGCGTTTGCGAAATTGTAGCTTATGGTCATTACGATGATCTTGATAATATTTAGGATTGGGTAAAATCGCAGCTAAAAATGCGGCTTGTTCTCGTGACATACTTTTAGAACTGATGCCAAAATAATGCTGGCTTGCAGCTTCTACACCATAAATATTTTCACCAAACTCCACAGAGTTTAAATACACTTCTAAAATACGTTGTTTCGACCAAATTCGCTCCATCATAAAGGTTGCAACAGCTTCTTGACCTTTACGCACAAATGAACGTTTATTAAATAAAAATAAATTTTTAGCCAATTGCTGAGAAATGGTTGATCCACCAGCAACCACTTTGCCTTTGTCTTTATTACGCTCTAAGGCAAACTGCATCCCTTCCCAATCAAAACCCTTATGTTGTAGAAATTTTCCATCTTCAGCCGCCACAATCGCATGTTTAAAATAATTACTGATGTCGTCGTAGTCACGCCATTCATGTTTGATCGGTTTTGACGGATCTGACCAATAATCAATACGCATCATCATGGTCGTTTCAACTGGATGTGTTCTCCACCACACTAAACTTCCAAAAATCCAAATTTGAACCAGTAGCACTAAACTGACAAGAATTAACAGTGTTCGAACAATAAACGCTTTCATATCAGTTCTATACTCCAGAAAATATTTTCATGCTAAGTTAGTCAGTAAATCACAAGTTATTGTCTCAATGACCCAATAATTTTCTAAGTCGAAAGAGCTGAAGTGTAAATGAATCAACCCTATGACCACAATAATAAGCCTCATCAGCTCAACTTACCCGCATCACAACCATTGAATATCAATCGATGGTGGATTACGGCTGTTTTGATTGCAATCAATGTGGCTTTATTCAGCTGGCAAGTTCTTCAAGGGATGAATATTACTCAACCCAGTACCCTAGATGCAATTCATTGGGGCGCTGATTATGCACCATTAACATTTTTAGCAGAACCGATTCGCTTATTGACCAGTATGTTTTTTCATTTTGGTTTAATTCATTTAATGTTAAACATGTGGGCACTGTATATCTTTGGCAGAATTACCGAGCAACTGTTCGGACATGCTTATTTTATTGGGGTTTATATCCTTTCAGGCTTAGCTGGAAGTCTGTTGAGTGGTTATATCAGCATACAAGATTCTTATGAAATGCTACGTCTAGGCGAAGCTCAACAAGCGCTTTTCCCAAGCGTGGGTGCTGGTGCTTCTGGTGCTGTCATGGGTTTAGGCGGGGCATTAACCGTTTTAGCGTTGCTCCCTCGCTTGGCGCATCAAAGCTATTATCTGGATAAAACCAATCTACTCATGGTCATGGGACTCAACATTGCTATGGGCTTTATGATCAGTGGCATCAACAATGCAGCGCACATTGGTGGCATGCTCATGGGCGCTTGTTTAAGTCTGATTTGGTATTTGGGCGAAAAGTGGCAAAAGCCAATTTTGTGGAAAATCATTGGACTGATCATTGGCATTGTTTTATGTGAATTGTTTTACCAATATTGCTTACATCTTGTGGTAGACCTTCATCCATTCTGGATTGAGTTGGTCAAACGAATCACATAAGCATTTTAAAATAAGCTCCTACTGCCAAGCATACGACCACAATTGAAACAGATTGAAATAGATTGAAATAGAATAACAGTTCAAATAGAGTCACCATACCTCATCAATCCAACACAGCATCATTCACTGGATTGATGAGACTTGGCTTTTTTCTAATAAATTGAATCAATTAAGATTGATTTATCTCCCTAAGACTTTGCAATGGTGGAATTTCACTTAAATAACTCAGTCGGTAACGTCCAATTAGTCCACACAGCAACATCATCAATAATGGCAAAATCAGCCAAATTTCAATGTGCATTTGTATGTCTAAATTCATGCGCTGACTCACAATGGCACTCATCACTTCTGCAAATAAGCAAGACACAATGCCCGCGATCAATCCAATCAATCCTATTTCTAAAGTCATCATGGTTTTCAGCTGTTTTTTAGAGCTGCCAAATGAGCGCATCAGCGCCACTTCCCTTTTACGCTCATCCATAAGTAAGTTAATACATGCAATTAACACCAAGAACCCTGAAAGACTGACCAACACAGCCAATACCGTAACAATCTGAACCAAGACATTGACCAATTTTTTTATCTCATCAAGGATCAATGACACATCAATAAACACTGTATTGCTAAATTGTTGAATGAGTTTAACCAATTGAGGCTTATCTTCAGGAGGCACATAAAAACTACCTAAATAACTGCCTGCATTTTCATCCATACTTTTCGGTGCAAAAATAAAGAAAAAGTTTGGACTAAAACTTTGCCATTCGACCGTACGTAAATTGATAACTTTGGCTTCTAAATTTCCTTCAGGCAAACTAAAGGTTAAGGTATCGCCAATGTGAATATTTAATTCTTCAGCAGTCTTTGCTTCTACCGAAACTTCGCCAGGTTTTTGCAATACCTTTTTCCCTGCTTGAATAACATTATCTTCAGGGTATTGATTAGACTGAGTAAGATTCAACTCTCTTTGTAAGGAGTTACTTTGCTTCATTAATTCAGCTGAAAATGGTGCTCCATTTTTAGCAATCAAACGCCCTCGAATATTGGGATATAAAGGCGTACTTTTCCAATGTGCCTTTGCCAATTGATCTCTAAACTGATCCACCTCAAAAGGAGGCAAACCATAGACAAATTGATTGGGTGTGCCTTCTGGAATTTGCTGTTGCCAACGATCAAGTAAATCTGTTCTGAGCACCACCAACACGGTGATTAAACTCAGTCCAAGTGCCAAAGCTGTAATTTGCAAAGCTGTTTGTGCAGGCAATCTTATATAGGTGGATAATTTATTTTTAAGTCCTTTTAGTGATTTTAACATCATCCAAACCAGCAAAAAAATCAGTGATGTCAGCACAATCACAGCACCAATCACTAGACTACTCAGGACCATATTTTCTGTTAAAACAAGGCTAAAAATAATAATACTCAGCAAACCTGTGGCAAAGGTTAAACCAATTGTTCGAGAGGATTTCTCTTGTTGTCGAATCACCCGAATAGGTGGTGTATTTAAGAGTTGGCTCAAACTTGGTAATACAAAACCAAACAACACCACCGCACTGGTTAATATTGCGATGGGTAATGGTCCCCATAACAAATCTAAAATAGAGAAATTCAGCTCTAAATTCGGTATGAGCTGTATCATTAATTGTAGTAACCCAAAGCCCAGCATGACACCAAATACACTACCAGCAATCACCGCAATAACGATCACCACCAAAAGTAAAACCATATAGGCTGTAAAGATCTGATTTCTTTTCGCACCTACACAACGTAATAGCGCGATATGATCTTGATTTTGTTGCACGTAGCGTTGACTGGTGAGCGCGATTGCAATACCACACAACAAAATGGTCAAAATATTGGCCAATTGCAAGAAGGTGTCTAAATTTTCTATCGGCTTAACCAGACGCGTATTACCATCATTGGCTGTGATGAGTTTTAGTCGCTGACTTTCATCCATATCAGCATTAATTTGATCAGGATTTTGTGATTTCTGAGCAGTTTGCTGTGTTGATTTAAAATAGCGTGTGAATTCTTGAACCTGCTGATTGTCACCTGCCATTAATACTCGATATTGAATACGACTGCCCGGCTGTATAGCATTGGTTTTTGCAACATCTGATTGCGAAATAATCACGGTGGGTGAAAAGCCTGCAAAACCTAATTCCTGATTTGAATCACGTTCAATTAAAGCCGTAAATTTAAATACACCATCAGCAATACTCACCGTATCGCCAATTTTAACGTTCAATAACTGCATCGCTCTTTGACTCAGCCAAACGTCACCTGCGGCAATCTTTGGTTGGCTTGGACTGACGTGCAACTCACCTCGAAGCGGAAATGTGTCTTCTATCGCTTTGACACTGACCATCACAAATTGCTCTTGGGTATGCGCCATCGAGCTAAAAACAGTAACTTCTGATGTGCTGAGTTTTAATAGTTGGGCTTTGTCTTTCCATGTCGGTGCAATAGGCTGGGTATCGCTCAAGACTAAATCAGCGGCTTGCATTTTTGCTGCTTGTAAAGCCACTGCTTGCTGAATTTGTGAGTTACTAAACTTCAACGCTGTCGTTGCACTAATCGCTAAACTCAAAGCAATAATCAACAGATAAACACCTGAAGATGCAAAACTTTGTCGAAATAAAGGCTTTAACAATGCCATCATAATTTCGCCTCAGCTTCAATTTGTTGTTTAACCGTCTCAAATAACTGACCATTTTTCAGTTCAAAATGACGCTGACATTGCGCTGCCAATTGTGGATCATGTGTGACCAAAACCAATGTTGTGCCCAATTCACGATTTAATGAAAACAAAAGCTGTTCAATTTCTTTGGCGGTATCTCCATCCAAATTTCCTGTCGGTTCATCTGCGAAAATAATTTTCGGCTCGCTCATTAAAGCTCGTGCAATAGCAACACGCTGTTGTTCACCGCCCGATAATACTTTTGGTGTTTGCTGACTTTGTTTTGATAAACCGACTTTTTGTAATAAATCTAAGGCTTTAATTTCAGCACTTTTATAGTTAAAATCAGCCTGTAATCGTGCTGGCAACATGACATTTTCAAGTGCAGTGAGGGACGGCAATAACTGAAAAGACTGAAAAACAAAACCAATATGCTTTAACCGAATCGCTGCACGTTGCTCCTCATTCAAATCATGTACCGCTTCACCATGAATCCATAACTGCCCAGAAGAAGCTTGATCCAGCGTTGCCAGTATTCCAAGTAATGTCGACTTTCCTGAACCTGAGCGACCTGTGATTGCAACATGTTCTCCTGCATAAATATTTAGATTTAAATTTTCAAAGATCGTCAGCGTTTTTTGTTGAACTTGTATACTTTGTGTCAGCTGCTGTGCAGAGATGATCACTTGTGGCATGATAGATGTAGATGAGTCAAACTGAGCCATATAAAGCCTTTATGAAAATTAAAAATTTATTGAAATTCATTTATTTAAAAAATATTATTCACATATTTATATGTAGCACAATGATGCTTATCAGTGCCAATTCTTTTGCTAAAACCATTCTCATTTTAGGTGATAGCATTAGCGCAGGATACGGTATTCAACCTCAACAAGGTTGGGTACATTTATTACAAAACAAACTGAATCAACAGTATCCGAAAAAGCATAAAGTGGTCAATGCAAGTGTCAGCGGTGAAACCACCAGCGGAGCTTTGGCGCGTCTTCCAAAACTTTTACAAACATACCATCCTGAAATTGTGGTGATTGAATTGGGCGGGAATGATGCCTTACGTGGGCAACCCCCAGCGATGATTCAGAAAAATCTTGGACAGTTGATTCAACATAGTCAAAAAAGCAAAGCGACTGTTCTATTATTAGGAATGAAAATTCCACCGAATTATGGCACCGCATATAGCCAAGCTTTTGAGAAAAATTATCAAACTTTAAGCCAGCAATATAAAGTCAAATTATTGCCTTTCTTTATGCAAGGCATTGCTGGGAACAATCAGTTAATGCAAAAAGACTTGATTCATCCCAATGCAAAAGCACAAAGTATTTTACTAAACAATGCCTACCCCTATATTAAAGGCGCTTTATAAGCGCCTTTAATTTTTTGAAACCAGCTTTTAATTGATTTGATTAAAAATCGAAGAAAGTGACTTCGCCTGTTTCTAGAGAGTATTCAGCACCAATCACTTTTAATTTGCCCTGAGAGATTAAATTTTCAAGTACCGCTGAACCATGACGTAACTGATTAACAGATGCAAATACATTTGATCGAACTGCGTGACAAGACAGTTTTTTCAAATCATCTTTCAACTCGGTTTGCATCAAGATTTCTACAGATGGACGTACACGATTGACAATTGACATCAAATTTGCAGAAGGTGCTTGATCTGGATTGCACAAAGCTTCAATGGTCGATTCAATCGCACCACAATGCGTATGACCCAATACAATCACAATTGGGCAACCAAAACTTTCAGCTGCAAATTCAACACTCCCCACCTGTGATGGCGCAACAATATTGCCTGCAACACGAATCACAAAAAGATCACCAAGGCCTTGGTCAAATACCATCTCAGCGGGTACACGAGAGTCTGAACAGCCTAAAATGATTGCGAAAGGTTCCTGTGTATCTGCCATTAAAGCACGTTCATGATGCGTTAAAAGTCGCTGATGATTGGTCTCGCCTTTAACAAAACGTTGATTACCTTTTTTTAAACTTTCTAGAGCTTCTTCTGCAGTCAGCATTCTCTTTCCATGGATTAAAGGGTTTAAATAATTCTAATACTGAGCATTTTGAATGTCACTGACAAAACTTATACTCGGTAACATTTTTTGTTAATTGATAAAAAAATCGACCAACGTACAAAATCACTCAAAAAGTAACACTAATTATACGTTTTTTATATTGTTTTCTTGAATTAAAAATTCATTTTTTGATCCATTTTTATGCGTTTTTACCTTTTCAATTGATCACTTTTTGAATGATTAGGGGTGCTGCATACTTTTTAACCACTATTAATCATCTGATTTTTATATAATGTCGGTCTATTTTCAAGGAATAGCATGAATGTCTGCTTTTCAAATCTCCCACATTATGAAATTCATGACCGCATCCGCTTTAACTTTAGCCCTCTCATCCACACTTTTGGCAAACTTAAGCGCTGCAGCCACTCCTACCGAATATTTAGACTATCCCAAATTATTAGAAGAACAGCGAAATTGGGCCGGTTTATCAACTAAAACTGTTCATGTCAGTAATATTACTTGGACATACAGCGAAGGGGGTTCTAAAGACAAACCTACGCTATTATTGATTCATGGTTTAGACAGCAACCGTGATTCTTGGAATGAAGTGGCGCGTTCACTAACCAAGCAATATCACGTGATTGTTCCAGACCTTCCTGGCAGTGGGAATACCAAGGCACCGCTCAATTTTGATTTTTCAATTCCAAACTTGAGTGAAGAATTACGTTTCTTTGTTGAAACTTTACGGATTCAAAATAAATTAAACATTGCTGGTCATTCATTGGGTGGATCAATTGCAATGTTTTACGCATCACAATATACCTTAGATACCAAGAGCTTATTTTTAATGGGTGCCAGTGGTCTATTTCAAAATAACCATACGCAATACACCAAGAACCCCATTTATCTAAAACAATTGGTGGTTAGTCAGCCTGGTGATTTAAACTTTGTCATGAAAAAGGCGATGGTTAATCAACCTTTTGTACCTGAGGTTCGCCTGAAACAACAGGAACAACAATTGATTGCACAATCTGGTGATACCTCAAAATTGATTAATGAAGTGTTTAAGCTCAATCATCAATACACCGTGGCTTCATTTAGAAACTTGCTAAAAAGCATTGATGCGCCTACCCTCATCCTCTGGGGTAAGCAAGATCAGATTGTGAATTTTGAGGTGGCCAGTGAGATTAAATCATCCATTCGCCATGCACAGCAGCCAATTATTTTAAATAATGTTGGTCATATGCCCATCTTAGAAGCGCCTCAGCGTGTCACAGAAAGTTATTTGGATTTCTTAAGCAAAATCCAATATCAAAATAATGTGGCAGCGAAACATTAAGGATATTGAGACATTATTTATGACCAAAAACCCAATGATTGAACAGTTGATTGAAGCCCATCTTGAGTTTCTGAATGACGCATTTTCGCAAGATGCGAACATTCAAAGCGAATTTCTCAATTTCTATCACTGGTTTAGAAAACAACCATTGCAAAGTTTATGGTCATTTCAACAAGTTAATGATTTGCTCCAAAAGCAAATTTTGGCGACGCCTGCCAGTGCCTCTTTAATTGATCAAATAACTGATCATATTCGTTTGGCACTGGCACATGATGCCAATGAAACCACCAAGATTGAAGATGTCATTCCTGTTTTGACCATTGATAAAATTGCACAATATGTCGCAAGTAAAAGTTCACATCGTAAAGCTCTGATTCATCGTATCGTCAATAATCCTGCTTTCTCAAATACCCTAACTCAGCTCATTCATCATTCAATTCAAGATTATATTGATAATTCTGTGATGAATAAAAAAGTTCCAGGTGTGGGACGCTTTATGAAAATGGGTAAATCAGTTTTAGAAAGTGTCACCGACTCTAACTTAGATGACACCGTTAAACATTATTTGCAAAAAAATATTATTCGGATTAGCCAACTCAGTGAACAAGTGATTAATCAGCAGTTTGATGATGAAAAACTCTATCATTTTCAAGCCAATTTATGGCATAAAATCAAGCAAGTCCCCCTTTCAAAACTTCGTGATTATATTGAAGTCTCTGATCTACCTAGAACTGTTGGTATGGGGCATGAAATTTGGGAACATTTGCGTCAAACCGACTATCTAAAACAACAAGTGCATGATGGCGTTTACACTTGGTATGTGCGTAATCAAGATAAATCTTTTGATTCAATTTTAAACGACATCAATATTGATGAAAGCCTTGTACAGCATCAATTGCAAGCGTTGTTAGAACCGATCATCAAAACCATGATTGGGTCAGATTATTTAAAACAACGTGCACGTTTTTACTTAGAGCAGTTTTATTATTCTGAGAAAGCTCAAAGTATTTTGACGCAAACTTAAAAAATCAAAAACTAAAAAAAAGCCGCTAGTGCGGCTTTTTTAAATTATTCATTTAGAAATTGGCAACAAGACTAATGCCATAACGGCGACCATCTAACTCCTGAACACCAGATGAGCTTAATGCTTTTTCATCAAGAATATTGTATACACCAAACTTACCCGTTAATGTTGGATTGAATTTGTAATTAAAACCTACATCAATAAATTCATAACCTGGTGTTTTCGTAGACATACTTGTACGGGAAAGAAATGAAGACGTTTCACTACGATAATGTAGACGACTCCAGATATTTAACGCATCAAAAATATCGTAATCCACGGTGATGTTGAACATATGCTCAGGCATTTCATTCAATGGTTGCCCCTTAAACTTACCTGATTTTTGCTCTGTTTTGGTATAAGTATAATTCGCAACTAAATTTACATCAGGCGCCAATTCTGCTTCAAACGTTGCCTCAGCACCATACATTGCAGCATCATCAACATTAAAACGATCGCTAATGAAGTAATAAGACGGAGTACCTGCTACACCAGGGAAAAGCTCACATTCCTTCCCATTAATCCACTTTCCATCAGCATCTTGGGCAGACTGACAGAAGCGCTCTTCAATAATTTTATTTTTAAAATCTGTGTAAAATCCAGTGAGTGATGCGGATGATTTACCGCCTTTCCAATAAAAACCTAATTCACCAGATGTTGACTCTTCAGGTTTTAAATCAGGATTTGCACGGATCACAGCATTACCTGCAGCGCCACCTGTCGCTGCATAATAACCTGGTGCAACTGCACGAATGTCAGGTTGTTTATAACCAGTTGATACCCCGCCTTTAACAGTAAAAGCATCAGAAAGATTATATACACCATACAGTCTTGGGCTATATTGTTCACCATAATTTTCATCATAATCAACACGTAAGCCACCCGTCAGATTAAAGCGATCGGTTAGGTGCCAAGTATCTTCTGCGAATAAAGCATAAGTATCACGTTCGATTGGGCTAAATCCAACCATTGGATTACTATTGGTTGCTCTATCGTTTAATTCTTCTCTTTTAAAATAACCACCCAATGCAAGATCATGCGAACCAAGTTTTAAATTCCATTGTGAATTAGCAATTAAGGTTTCTTGATCAATACCAGACGTCGGATTGGTATTATGCTTACGATCTGGATTTCGAGATTTTTCATATTGGATATATGACGAACTTTCCAGAACATCAGAATAATGTCCATTATGCGTTAAACTATAAACGTCACGATAGTTTCTTGAATAGGAGTTTGATGGGTTATTACCACTTGCACTCACAGTTTTTCCGACAGTCGATTCCCCTTCTTGCTTAACGAAGTTCGCGTCTAATTCGAAATCATGCACATCATTCAAAACATAGGTTAAGCGTGAATTTAGGCTTTCTCTTTTTGTACCTCTAAAACCACTTACATAATGATCTTCATCACGTTCTTGCTTGTTCAACCCCAATTGAAGTCCAAGTTTATTTTCAATCAATGGACCTGATAAATAGACTGAGCCCTCTTTTATATCGCCAGATTTATGACTATCTTGAATAACAGTACCTAGCTCAACTGTTCCATGCCAATCGTCTGATACTTTTTTTGTAATAATATTGACCACACCACCCATTGCATCGGTTCCATATAGTGTTGATGCAGGTCCACGGATGATTTCAATTCGTTCAATACTTGCCATAGGGGGCAAAATATTTTTTTCAAAACCATTATCATCCCCGTTCGGATTCACATTCTTAGAGTTTTGTGGCTTCCCGTTGACTAAGAATAATGTGTAGCTCGATCCCATACCACGAATACTGATACTCTGAGATGAACCATTTCCAGTTACCACAACCCCTGGGGTATTTCTGAGTACATCATTGATATCATTATAATTACGCTTTTCAAGTTCTTTACGGTCAATGACTGTGATTGATGCTGGTGCTTGTGATACATCCTGCTCATATCCAGTTGCAGAAACTACAATAGTTTTTAACTTAGCTGTTTCAATTTCATCCCCTGCTGCAACTTCTGCTGCGTACACGTTCGCCCCTACAGCGCTAAGAATTGCTAAAGATAAATAAGATTTAACCCACTTATTGTTCATACATTTGGACCCAAAAAATTAAAGAGAGATTTTGAATTTTTCGATGGCTATACTAACAATAAATAAACAAAATACAATTGTTAATAATAATAATTCTCAATAACATCCATATTGTATCTATTTTTTAATTTTTTAAATCAAATACTTACTTGTTAAAAAAATATTAAATTTTTTTATTTTCTTTTTTTATACACAAATGGATTGTTATTTTTAACTAAAAAAAAGCTCCCGATTGGGAGCTTTTTCTAAACATTGGCCGTATATTATTTAAAATATGCACCTTCTGCTTGGGTATGATCTGTTTGATCTACAACACGTTTAAGTTCAGGAACATGCTGTTGCAAAGTCGTTTCAACACCCTGTTTTAAGGTTACGTCAATCGCAGAACAGCCTTGGCAACCACCACCGAATTTAAGTACAGCAGTTAAACCGTGCTCTGCATCTTCAACCACTTCAACCAGCGCACAATTACCACCATGACCTGCAAGTCCTGGGTTAATTTCAGATTGTAAAATGTAAGTAATACGTTCTTCAATAGATGCATCTGGACCTACACGTGGCACTTTTGAATTCGGCGCACGGAATGTTAATTGACCACCAAAACGGTCTTTATTGTAATCAATCACGGCATCCAACAAATACGGAATAGATGGCGTGTCAATATAAGCCGAAAATTGTGGATATTCTTGCTTGTAATCTGTCGGTACAACTTCTTCAGGCGCACTATATGCCATACAACATTCAGCGCGTGGCGTACCAGCATTTTCCACAAAAACACGCACTGCAATGCCTGGAGTATTTTGTTTCTCAAGTAAATCAAATAAATACTCTTGTGCAGTTGGTGTAATCAATAAATTTGGAATTTCTTCAGCAACCGCAGTGCTGGTGTTCTCAGTCGACATAACAATATTTCCTCAAGCTGAAGCAGCTATTTTAACTTAAGATCGGGGGTAATATTAAAAAATCAACTAAAATTGTCGGAATTATTATTAAATTACAATTTATACATCATGAAAATGGCATTATGATCATGCAATATTCAAAAAATGAATCTCATTAATATGTTCAATTTACCTTTTAATCATACTGTTACGCTCATCATAATTACGGTCATTGTGTCATTACTTGCTTTTAACACTCAAAAATTGATGAATCGCTTAATTTTTTGGCCACCTGCAATGAAACGTGGTCAGTATGATCGTTTTATTACGCATGGTTTTGTGCATGCCGATGGCACACATTTACTATTCAATATGATTACGCTTTTTTTCTTTGGTAGCATCATTGAAAGTTTTTACCGTGATTACTTTTATAATTTAGGCTTCGTCTTATTTTATTTAGGTGGCTTAATTGTGGCCATTTTGCCAAGTTATATCAAAAATAAGAATAATCCGAATTGGGCAAGTTTAGGTGCATCTGGGGCAGTTTCTGCGGTTCTATTTGCCTATATTTTATTTGAACCTTGGAAGCTCATTTTTGTATTCTTTATCCCGGTTCCTGCTATTGTCTTTGCTGTACTGTATGTCGGCTATAGCGTTTGGGCGGGTAAAAAAGGTAATTCAAATATCAACCATAGTGCCCATCTTTGGGGAGCTGCATATGGTGTTATCGTCACTATTTTGCTTGAGCCAAGATTGATTCCACATTTTTTAAATAAGCTTAGTCAACTTCCCTTCTAAATGGACCAAAGACAATATCAACACCTATATGCTTTGCATTCAAAGCATATAGGTTTCAAGTCATCTTATACGCCAAATCTCATACGTCTTCAGCTAAAGATACTCATCATCAACTCAATCATTCGACATATTTTGCTTAATTAAAATTCTTTCCCAATTTAGATCGTCTTAAATTTAGACCTACATTCTGCGTAATATTTCTCATTTGAAATTAGATTACATTTGATAATGACTTGCATTTAAATATTATTTTGCTATGATTTGGCCAGAAATCAAGCTCAAAAGTGGATATAAAACAATGAAAGGAAATAAATTAGTCATTTCTGGCTTACTTTTGGCAGTGTTCAACACAGCAGCTTATACTGCTCAATTTGAACTAAAGACCGATGCCAAAACGATCCAATTGAAACAAGCGCCGAAAAATATTGCCGTTTATGACCTTTCTGTTTTAGACACATTAAATGCTTTAAATATTCAGGCACAAATTGTCCCTGAAACGACTTATCAAGGTCATTTAGCCAAATATAAAAATGAAAAATTTATTAAAGCAGGGACTTTATTTGAACCCAATTTGGAAAAGCTAAAGCAGGCTCAACCTGATTTGATTTTTATTGGTGGTCGTTCTGCTAAAAACTTAGACACCTTAAGTCAAATTGCTCCAACTCTAAATCTATCTCCTGATACGACTCAATATATCCCAGATTTGAAACAACGCACTGAGTTGCTGGCTCAAGCATTTAAGCGTGAAAAAATTGCGAAACAAAAGCTCAATGAAGTTGAAAAATTGCAAAAGAGCTTAAAAGCAAAAACACAAGGAAAGTCTGCCATAATGCTCTTTGCAGTTGGCGATAATTTTATGCCTCACGCTGAAAATGACCGTTTTGGATTTGTTTACGATTTGGCTGGCTTTAAATCTGTACTTCCGTTAACAGAAAAAACAACCAGTACAACACGCCCTGAAGCAGGTTCACCAGAAGCATTGGCTCAAGCAAAAAAGAACATCGATACTTTACAAAAAGCCATCGATCAACATCCAGATTACATCATCGTGTTAGATCGTGGTGCGGTAAATACGCAAAAATATGCAGCAAAAGACAATATTTTAAAACATCACGTTTTATCAAATGCGCAAGCAGTGAAAAATAAAAAAGTGATTTTCGTCAATGCTGATGCTTGGTATTTGACTGGTGCAGGCTTGGATAACACCATTTTTATGCTCAATGAACTCTCACAAGCTGTTCAGCCGTAAATCAGCATACACAGCCTTATATACATGAAACATATCACTGAATGAAAGATCAACAGACCCAAGCCAAATGAATAAATAAATGACTAGCGAAATGATTCGATAAATAAAGTGATTAAAAAAACTGAGATGATTCATCATCTCAGTTTTCATTTGTTTTGATCAATTCATTGTGATGCAGATAAGGTGAGTCGAAACTCACAACTCTTGGCCGCTTAAAGATGAAACTTATATTTGCTTAAGCTTACTGATGTCTTAAACCTTAGAACTTATGTACGCTCATCATGAATTGCAAAATAATTATTACCCAGTAAATCGCCATGTTTAAAATGCCAATTTTTTTGATGCGCAGAAATAAACTTTCCAATAAAAACTGGTGAACGGTCAATCGGTGATTTATCCTTAAAATGACCATTTTCGATTGCCCAATCATAGCAACCCGTATCCACTGGATATTCTGTCAAAATACCAGACAAATAATGATGTTGAATCCAAGCTTCTGCTTTCAGATAGCTGGTAAATATTGCTGAAGCAAAACATGCTTGATCAGCATTAAAAACATAGATATGACCATTAAGCATAATAATCACTCACTTGCGTTGTTATTATTTAATATTCAGCATAGATGCAATTTTTGTGATTTACATCACTCTATGTATCGTTTAATTGACTGTTTTGTAATTAATCATTTAGTTTTTAGACGAGAGTTACCCTAAATTCAGCGAAAATGTCACATTAAATTCAACCAAAAATAAACAATATTGGTAATTTATGTCATCTGAAAATCAAAGTTTGCGGAGATAATGTATACAACTGTACATTTATATACGAAACTGCCGAGACATTTTGCATGTCAAATTCTTTAGATGGTCTTCAATTCCCTATTCAAACGCATACTGGTAAAGCCAGCTCATCAAAAACTGGCCAGCAAATTATTGCCGATGCGTTGTCGCCTGTTGATCAGACATCTTCATCAAAAGTCATGAATGAAAAAAATTGGCGTAAAAACTACCCAATTTATTTTAAAGCTTTGGTTGAAAATGGCATTAAGACGACTCAAAATCCGATTGAAATCGCCAAAGCTGGACTTGAAAGTGCAGCGAATGTGTTTGAATTTTATCGTGATGGACAGCGTCATGCACTTAAAGACATCATGACGCTCTCTGCCCAGAGTCTACATACAGTCACGATTCGAGGTGAAAATCAGCAGAAAACACCAGAATGGTCTGTGCCATACCAAGGCAAAAACTTACAAGGGGCAGCGCTTCTTGAACAAATTCAAATTTGGGAAGACACAGGTATCATTGAACCAAGCCATGCCCAAGCTTTAAGAACAGTAGAAGCACATCCTGAATGGTTTGATTTATCTGATCGCACCATGGTGTTGTTTGGTGCTGCATCTGAAGCAGGACCTCTGACTTGGTTGAGCCAGTGGAAAGCCAATATTGTGGCCTTGGATTTACCCAATACGCGTGTTTGGGACAAAATTTTAAATACCGTCAAAAATGGCAATGCAACGCTCTATGCGCCTAGCGTAGAAGTACTCGATGAGCAAACACCATTTGAGGTATTAAAAGAAAAACTCGGTGCGAACTTACTCACTCAAACTCCTGAAATTGCACAATGGCTGATTCAGAATAAACAGCAACTCGATTTGGCTGCAATTGCTTATTTGGATGGTGAAAAGCATGTCCGTGTCTCTATGGCCATGGATACCATTATGCATTACGTGAGTCAGAAAAAACCAGATTCGAGTTTAATGTATATGTGCACCCCGACCGATGTCTATGCTGTACCGAAAGAAGTCATTGAGGGCTCATCGGAGAAATTTAAACATCGATCTAAAGGTCATCAGATTTTCAGTAAAGGCATTTCAACCATTACTCAAAATCATTTCTTTCAAGAAAATTCCCATCAGTTGATCCAGTCTGACAATGGTAAGCAATATGGTATAGCCGATTGTTTGGTGGTTGAACAAGGTCCAAACTATGCGTTAGCGAAGCGTTTACAACAATGGCGTGCGACTTTGGCAAGACATCAAGGGCAACGTGTGATTATTAATATTGCCCCCTCCACCACCACGCATTCAGTGACTAAAAATCCATTATTGAAAGCAGCTTTTAACGGGGCGAGCTTGTTTGATGTCGAAGCATTTAGTCCTGAAACCACCAACGCGATTATGGCTGCACTGTGGGTGCATGATTTACGTCATTCTGAATCTCTATCCAACCCTGAACGTAAGATGGATCATCCTTTAGAATTAATGATGGAAGGTGCTAATCATGGTGGTTTATGGCGTGTGCCTTATTTAGCTCGTACTGCCCTACCTTTTGCTGCACTGTATGGTTTTATTGACGAAAAACTGCCTGTAAAGAAAGTCTTGGGATTCTTTAAGAAATAATTTAGTTTCTGCTGTTTTGGGACAATCAGCCCTTCCTATAGTGCTAGGCTTCACCAAAAAACCATCAGATAAAAAAAGCGCTGTTTGAACAGCGCTTTTTTTATGCATCTTGAATGAGAAAACTTTTTCAATTAGAAAACTTTGAGAAGTAACCAGAACAAGCCACCAGACAAGCAGATCGTTGCTGGAAGGGTAAAGATCCAAGCAGAAAGAATCGTTTTGACCATCTGGAAATTTAGACCAGACTTATTGGCTACCATGGTCCCTGCTACCGCAGAGTTAAGTACATGCGTTGTTGAAACTGGCATACCAAAACCATCTGCAGCTGCAATCGTGGACATTGCCACTAACTCAGCAGACATCCCCTGACCATAAGTCATGTGTTCCTTACCAATACGCTCACCGACTGTCACCACAATACGTTTCCACCCCACCATAGTGCCTAAACCTAAGGCCAAAGCTGTTGCAACTTTGACCCAAGTCGGGATGTACTGTAAGAAAGAATCTAAATGATTACGGTATTCTTTCACGGTCTGGGTTTGCGCTTCAGACATTACAGGCAAAGCTTCAGCTTTATCTAAACGTTTATACGCTGTAGTACTCAAATACATATCATTTCGAAGTTCAGAAACCATTGCTTCAGGGACTTCTTTAATGCTGTTATATGTACCTACTTTATCACCTAAATGATCGGTTAAACTTGCTAAGGCAGGTACGACTTCAGGAGTAATTTCTTTAGTCTGAATGTATTTTGTGATGACTTCACGCGCATGCTCATCTGGAATATCTGCGTGCTCAGGATAAATCACTGCAGCAGTTTGTGCAGATAACTGACCAAATGACTGTAGATGTTGTTGATCTAATTCTTTATTTAATGAATAGGCTAAAGGAACAGTACCAATCAAAATCAACATGATCAGCCCCATCCCTTTTTGTCCATCATTTGACCCATGTGCAAAACTTACACCTGTACAAGTGAAAATCAAAATCGCACGAATCAGTGGTGGTGGTGGCTTATTGCCTTCAGGTGGTTGAAAAAGTTCCAATTGTTTTTTGAACACTTTTTTAACCAATAAAAACAGCACAGCTGCAAAAGCAAAACCAATCAATGGTGAAAATAAAAGTGCTTTACCCACTTTTAGAACTTGCTCCATATCTACACCAGATGCACCCGTACCTGAATGTAAAATATAGTTCATGATCCCCACACCTAAAATCGAACCGATTAAGGTATGTGAACTAGAAGCAGGAATACCAAGGAACCAAGTTCCTAAGTTCCATAAGATAGCAGCAATCAACATGGCAAAGACCATGGCAAAACCTGCACCTGAGCCGACGTTCATGATCAGTTCTACAGGCAGTAACGCAATAATCCCATAAGCAACAGCACCACTGGCCACCATTACGCCCAAGAAATTACAAAAACCTGCCCACATCACTGCTACTGGTGCAGAGAGTGCATTGGTATAAATCACCGTTGCAACAGCGTTGGCTGTGTCATGGAAACCATTGACAAATTCAAAGCCTAAAGCAATGAGCAGTGCCGTAGCGAGCAAAATCATTGAATAAAAACTTAGCGCAGGAATATGAGCTAAATCCGTAGTCAACTGAAAACCAATATAAATTAATGTAGAAATGATCAGCGTAAGAAACACTGGAACGAAAAATTTCGGCGTCGGCACATGAACATTCGTCGACTTTTCAACTGTTGACGATTGTGCTGAATCTGAAACTGGAGTTTGATTAGAATTCATGCAGACAGAAAAAGAGGATGGGAATATCCCCTTATTGTTCAATTAAATTATTACAATTATATGACAAAGCGCTCTCTTATAAAGCAACAAATGTAGCTTTATACATAAGGATCAATGAGCTGGGTCAGTTTATCTAAAAAAATAATTTATATATCATAATCTTACATATAATTCCTAAAATTCAATTTAACAAAATTTAGTCAGCGTTTTTTGTAATAAATATTGCAACAAAGCCATATTGATCACTGAAAAAAGTCGGACTCTGTCATATTGAATCAGAATTATGACAAATTGATGAATATTTAATCAAACAAAGTAACAGCATGAATATTACTTTATTTTTCAATCTTATTCAGGATTTTAAAGTGTTTCTAAGGACATTCAAGCTGATCGAGATTTAGTTTATTTATATTTAATATTTATTGAGCTGTTATGCTTTTTCATTCATCACTCAACTGACTGCATAGATCAATATCCGTTTCCCGACTGAAACCACAAATTTAAATTAGCACATTCAAAATTAAGGATTAAAACTTAAGTTGGCTTGCTTAAGCCCCATCGTTTCAGCAATTTCTGGTATAATATTGCCCATTTTTAGATTTTGTCGTGATTGGGTTATATATGTCGACGCTTACCACCCTGAAACAGCTTCTCTCCGAACGCATCTTAATTATTGATGGCGCAATGGGTACCATGATCCAACGCCACAAATTAGAAGAAGCTGATTATCGTGGTGAGCGTTTTGCCGACTGGGCTTCTGACTTAAAAGGCAATAATGACCTGTTGGTGCTCACGCAACCACAGATTATCCAAGGCATTCATGAAGCGTATTTGGACGCAGGTGCAGATATTATTGAAACCAACAGCTTTAACGGCACACGTGTTTCAATGTCTGACTATCACATGGAAGATCTTGTTCCTGAGATTAACCGTGAAGCAGCACGTATAGCCAAAGCGGCTTGTGAAAAGTATTCAACGCCTGAAAAACCACGTTTTGTCGCGGGTGTGCTCGGGCCAACATCACGCACGTGCTCGATCTCTCCAAACGTGAACGACCCAGCTTTTCGTAACATCACTTTTGATGAACTGAAAGTCAATTATATCGAAGCTACACATGCCCTTATTGAAGGCGGTGCAGATATTCTGCTCATTGAAACTGTGTTTGATACATTGAACTGTAAAGCAGCGATCTTTGCAGTCAAAGAAGTGTTCAAAGAAATTGGTTATGAATTGCCCTTGATGATTTCAGGCACTATTACCGATGCTTCTGGTCGTACGCTGACAGGTCAAACCGCAGAAGCGTTCTGGAACTCAGTACGTCATGCAGATTTATTGTCGATTGGTTTTAACTGTGCCTTGGGTGCAGATGCCATGCGTCCACACGTAAAAACCGTATCAGACGTTGCAAATACTTTTGTTTCAGCGCATCCAAACGCTGGTTTACCGAATGCTTTCGGTGGTTATGATGAAACGCCTGAACAAACAGCGGCATTTTTAAAAGAATTTGCAGAAAGTGGTTTGATCAACATCACCGGTGGTTGCTGTGGTACCACACCAGATCATATTCGTGCCATTTACAATGCTGTAAAAGACATTAAACCTCGTCAAATTCCAGACATTGAACCTGCATGCCGTTTAAGTGGTTTAGAGCCATTTAATATCACCAAGGATTCTTTGTTTGTAAACGTTGGTGAACGTACCAACGTGACAGGTTCAAAAAAATTCCTTCGTTTAATCCGTGAAGAAAACTATGCCGAAGCCTTAGACGTTGCTCAACAACAAGTTGAGGCAGGTGCACAAATCATCGACATCAACATGGATGAAGGCATGCTCGATTCGCAAGGTGCGATGGTGCACTTTTTGAATCTGGTGGCATCTGAACCTGATATTTCACGTGTGCCCATCATGATTGACTCATCTAAATGGGAAATCATTGAAGCGGGCTTGAAATGTGTACAAGGTAAGCCAGTCGTTAACTCGATTTCTTTAAAAGAAGGTTATGACGAGTTTGTTGAACGTGCACGTCTGTGCCGTCAATATGGTGCAGCGGTCATCGTCATGGCTTTTGATGAAGATGGTCAGGCAGATACCGCCGCACGTAAGCGTGAAATCTGTAAACGTTCGTATGATATTTTGGTCAATGAAGTCGGCTTCCCTGCTGAAGATATTATCTTTGACCCGAACGTATTTGCAGTCGCTACGGGTATTGAAGAACACAACAACTATGCTGTGGACTTTATTGAAGCGACAGGTTGGATTAAGCAAAACTTACCGCATGCCATGATTTCTGGTGGTGTATCCAACGTATCGTTCTCATTCCGTGGTAATGAACCTGTGCGTGAAGCGATTCACTCGGTATTCCTTTACCATGCCATCAAACAAGGCATGACCATGGGTATTGTGAATGCTGGTCAAATGGCGATTTACGATGATATTCCAAGCGAGCTTAAAGCTGCGGTTGAAGATGTGGTCTTGAACCAAAACCAAGGTGAAAGCGGTCAAGATGCCACTGAAAAATTGCTTGAAGTTGCTGAGCAATATCGTGGTCAAGCAGGTGCACAGAAAGCCGTTGAAAATCTTGAATGGCGTAACGAGTCTGTTGAAAAACGCCTTGAATATGCTTTGGTTAAAGGCATCACAACCTTTATTGATGAAGATACCGAAGAAGCACGCCTTAAATCAAAACGTCCACTCGATGTGATTGAAGGTCCACTGATGGATGGAATGAACGTGGTCGGTGACTTGTTTGGTTCAGGCAAAATGTTCTTACCACAGGTGGTCAAATCTGCACGTGTGATGAAACAGGCTGTGGCTTGGCTGAACCCGTACATTGAAGCGGAAAAAACTGCGGGACAGTCTAAAGGTAAAGTCTTAATGGCAACCGTAAAAGGCGACGTACATGACATTGGTAAAAACATTGTCGGCGTGGTTTTAGGTTGTAATGGTTATGACATTGTTGACCTTGGTGTGATGGTGCCTGCGGAGAAAATTTTACAAACTGCGATTGATGAAAAAGTCGATATCATTGGTTTGTCTGGTTTGATCACACCATCTTTGGATGAAATGGTTTTTGTTGCCAAAGAAATGCAACGTAAAGGCTTTAACATTCCACTCATGATTGGTGGTGCAACGACATCGAAAGCGCATACAGCCGTAAAGATTGATCCGCAATATTCAAATGATGCCGTGATTTATGTTGCCGATGCTTCACGTGCGGTGGGTGTTGCAACGACTTTACTTTCCCCTGAGATGAAACCGAAGTTTGTTGCAGAGACCCGTGCTGAATATGAAAAAGTACGTGTGCGTATTGCCAACAAACAACCAAAAGCGGCGAAGTTGTCTTATGCTGAATCGGTTGAAAATGGTAAGAAGATTGATTTCAAATCGAACACCCCTGCTGTACCAAATCTCTTAGGTCGTGAAGTACTCACCAACTATCCACTTGAAACTTTAGTGCCGTATTTCGACTGGACTCCATTCTTTATTTCTTGGAGTTTGGCAGGCAAATTCCCAGCGATTTTGAAAGATCATGTGGTGGGTGAAGCTGCGACTGATTTGTATAATCAAGCGCAAGAGATGTTGAAAGACATTATTGAAAATAAACGTTTCGACGCACGTGCTGTCTTTGCGATTTCCCCTGCAAACCGTGTGGGTGCAGATACAGTTGCGGTGTATGGCGATGCTTCTCGTTCAACCGTTACGCATACTTTTGAGCATGTTCGTCAGCAGTCAGACAAAATCACAGGTAAAGCGAATTTGTCTTTGGCTGATTTTGTAGCCAAGCCTGATCAAGCGGAAGATTTCTTGGGCGGTTTCACTGTATCGATCTTTGGTGCAGAGGAAATGGCGAATGAGTTTAAAGCGAAGGGTGACGACTATTCTGCGATTTTGGTTCAGTCTTTGGGTGACCGTTTTGCGGAAGCATTTGCGGAGCATTTGCATGAGCGTATTCGTAAAGAGTTCTGGGGCTACCAAGCCGATGAACAGTTGTCGAATGAAGATTTGATTAAAGAGAAATATGTGGGTATTCGTCCTGCACCGGGCTACCCTGCGTGTCCTGAGCATTCTGAGAAAGCGACGTTGTTTAGTTGGTTAGATTCGACCAATCAGATTGGTACACAATTGACCTCAAGTTTTGCAATGTGGCCACCTTCAAGTGTAAGCGGTTTCTATTACAGCAACCCTGAGTCTGAGTACTTTAACGTGGGTAAAATCGCGCAAGATCAGCTTGAGGATTATGCGAAGCGTAAGGGCTGGACTTTGGATGAAGCGAAACGTTGGTTAGCGCCGAATTTGGATGATTCTATAATCTAAATATGTTAAAAAGTCCTTCTCTTGAAGGATTTTTTTTATTCTTATTAAATTGCCCAAGTCCTTTAAAAAAAAGGATCATTTATCCATCATTTTGTTACAAAAAGATCACACTTTAATCTGATCACACTAGGGAGTGTTGACATTTGCTGGTCAAAAAAATAGCGAGAAAGTAGAATTCAATCGCCAAACCAAATTCACTCCTCGCTATGCCTCGTACAATGCTGAATGATCAACACTGGTCTAAGTTGAAATCTTTACGGAGCTATGCTCCTCATCTCTAATTTTGGTATTTATCTCAAACAGAATTTAAGATTGTTTATCGAAGCGATCCTTTATCGAATTCGCACAGGATGTCCTTGGCGTGATTTACCTGATTCTTTCGGCAAGCCAAATTCTATTTTTAAGAAGTTTAGTCGGTGGAGTAAAGACAGTAAGTTACTAAAAATATTTAAATTATTGTCTAATCATTCAGATTTAGAGTGGATCTTTATTGATGCTAGCCATGTCAGAGCGCATCAACATGCAACAGGCATTAATCATCAAGCTATTTCAAAAAGTATTGGTGGGAATAGCTCTAAAATTCATTTAGCTGTAGATGCAAATGGAAATCCTATTGAGTTTATTATTGCTGATGGCACGACTCACGATGTGAAAGTTGCACCTGATTTAATAGATCTTTTGGAATTAGAAGAAACGCAAATCTTATGTGCGGATAAGGGTTATGATTCTGAACCACTTAGAGAAAAAATTAAAAACACAAAGACGAAAGCAAATATCCCCAAGAAATTTAACTCAAGCTCCAGTAATCAACATATGGATTGGTATTTATATAAAATCAGACACTTAGTTGAAAATACGTTTGCAAGATTAAAGCATTTTAGAGGGATTGCAACTCGATATGACAAGCTAAAGCGGAACTATGAAAGCTCAGTTGCTTTGGCCTGCATCTTTATTTGGTTGCCATTATGAAATGTCAACAAACCCTAAAAATTAATCATAACATTACATTTATCTCATGATTTTAAAACAAAAGCCTTGTTCGCAATTTAGGGTTAATTAGGCTTAAATTAGTATACCTCTTTAACAAAACTATATAAGTAATTTGCTTACAAAAAAGTTATATTGTAATAATTCATTTTTTCTTTAATTATAATATATCTATATGAAGGTTCATGGTGTTTAATGTATTTCAATAAAACCAATAAAAAAGACAGATCGTATGTTACATGGTGGTCATGAAAGACATCCTATTCACTATTTTTCTGATTATAAAATGACGGTTCTAGTACGTTATGACAAAGATGAACTCAGATGTTCCAATAGATCAAACAAGTTTGGGATAAATGATCAACTTACTCTTTTTTCTCCACAAAGTTGAATGTGGAAGTTTGCTGAACAAAGTTACTTAATCCAATAAAAATTGAACTGATTGAATAAAAATAAAGGAAAATAAATGAAAGGTTTTGCGATTCATAATGCTCCAACTG